>NZ_PUJV01000027.1:0-52706 GCF_011189495.1 Photorhabdus stackebrandtii | reverse complement strand
AAGAATGCTTGCCGAGATCGATGCCAATCAGTGCGATAGTGTTCATGATGGTAGCCTCTTATCAAAGATAATCACTCTGCTAATATACTGCCGTTAGAGTGAGGGGAACCATCTCATTACCTTGGGGCACTCCGCTAAGTTGGTGGTATAATAAGCAGCTTAGCAGGTCTTTATCAGGCAGCTTATAATGAAAGCCTATATCGTTAAAATGGCTCTTCGAGGTATCAGTCCTATGGTCTGGCGGCGATTCAGGTTATTAAGTGAAACGTCTTTAGCGGCTTTTCACTATATCATTCAGATTGCTCAAGGATGGCATGGCGATCACCTTCACCAATTCCATATTTATGGCAAAGATTACGGCATTTCTTATTCTGGCGGGATTGCATTTTCGGATAACCCTTACAAAATCACGCTTGATGACTTTGAATTTGATGCCGGTGATCGTTTCACTTATGAGTACAACTTTTTCGAGAACTGGCGCATTCTATCCAGCAAGACTTGTGATCAAGAGACAGCCTCCTAGGGAGGTGGTCTTTTACTTCAAACGGATAATCACACCGCCTAACTTTTGCTCCCTTTTGGGGGGATATTTTCTCCCCGGATCCAATGTGAAAGCATCGTCGCAAATCTGGATAAGTACACCAGTAACAACACGGTGTTTAGCAGCAGCACCCCACCAAAGAAAATCTGCTGCATAAACGGCAAGCCTAAATACTGAGAATAAATACCATGAAGTAAGTCCATTGGCTTCCCTCGGTTTAGCCCCTCTCATCAGACCAGGGGCATATGATCTTACCCGCTATGTGCCAGGATTAAATGCCCGGTTTCGGCGGTGGTCGGCTTAACGGTGATCTCAATGTCGCAGCCCAGCCGGTTCAGACACTCCATCAGCTTACGTTCTGACAGGTTGGAAAAGTCGCCCCGGAACAGGTGGGATACCTTCGCCTGACTGATCCCCATACGTTCACCGGCGGTGGTTTGTGTCAGCCCCAGCCGCTTGATAGATTTGATGATCTCAACGGCCAGTCCAGATTTGATTTTTTGTTTTTCGGCATCAGCGAAACCCAGATCGGCAAACACGTTACCGGAGCTTATTTCAACCGCTACGCCATTAATGGTTTTCTCTTTCATTTTTCATCTCCTGGGCCATCACAGCGGCCACTTTCAGTCGATTGCGGATGATGTCCATATCTTCTTTCAGCGTCGCTATTCCGTGTTTACTCTTCTTTTGGAACGCGTGCAGCACAAAGACTGCCTCGTCAAATTTCACTGTGTACACGGCCCGGTAGGTACCGCCTATATCATCCTCGACCACTTCAAGAACGCCGGCGCCGCCAAACCCTTTCATTACCTTCACCGCATCATGCTTTTCGCCACCCTGCGCGAAGTCCAGTGCAAAGCCAAAGAAGCGCTGCACGTCCTTCGGCAAATCCAGTAAATCTTTCTTGCTGCTGCCAATCCACACTAGCGGCTTTTCACCTTGTTGCACCATCCTGATTATACCTTTTCTGGTATGGTGTAAATTCACTATACCATAAATGGTATATTCCGCAACACCATTAACCATCCGATTACGCAGCCGCATAGCCGGTAGGAAAACAGCGTGCAGCCTAACGAACAAACGCCGTCGGTATATCGTGCCAGCGCGTCAAATTGGCCGGTGACAGCAGTTGCCGGCGCATCGCGAAAGCCGGCTTGATCCCTTCGCCGGCAAAGAACACTTGTGACTTTCCTTCCTTGTTAATTTTATCCAGCGTTTGCATCAACTTTTCACTGCCACGCCGTGGGGTAGGGGTTTGGGTACCCGACGCAAACAGGTCGAATTGCGTCTCTTTGCCCTGCAGGTCACACAACATAACGCCCGTCTTGGAGGAGTGCGAAGTTATAAAGGGCCTTTAGGGAAAAGCGATCGGGCTTTCTTGTTGGGAGTTTATGGGATGTGTATCGCATTTTGGCCGCAATCATTGGTTTATTCCAATTATATTTTCATTGTAGCAATATTATTATTGTTTTTGACATGTGTTAATCGTTGTTGGGATGCGATTGCGTGGTCTAAACAAGAGGAATGACGATATATCTCTTTTACATCGCTATGGAAGGTATGACGCTGTGTAAAGTGCAGGTGCAGTTTGACTGGGGGTAATCTGAAAACACCACTGAAACTGCACTCGATACTGAATGATGTATCATTGATTCCGTGAGAAAAATAAGTTCAAATTAAGCACCAGTGTCCGTAGTAGTGATTCATCTGAAATTTTTCTCTGTGATGATAGATTTATCCTATGGTTAGGCTTCGTGGTTCCATAAGGGATAGTAACGGTCTCGTGACCAGCGATAATAGAGCGCTAAAAAGGCATTAATATTGTCCGGATAGAATTGCTCTGGGTCGAAATGTTCATTTTCAGGCAAACCAAGCGATTCATTTATCCATTGTAGTGTTTCTTCATATTCTTCATGGTCAGGATCATTAAGTATTTCTATTTGGTTTTCATAGCCATAAATACCACCGGTATCTTCAAGAGGGCATGCGCGGGCACCATCCAGACAGTAAAAAGGCAGCGGAAGATCATTCTCAGGATAATGACTGTTTTCTAAAACAATTTCATGTTCCCAGTTATCGCCAAAATCATAGAGATAGGTAAACGCTCGACCTTTTTGTTTAATCAAATCAACCAAGCGATATAAACATTCTTCTTTGCCATCAGACGGACTTTCTGGCATTTCTGTTAGTCGCAGCTTGCCAATACGAAATTCATGCAGATGGCTATCTTGCCACCCCATAACGATTTGTATCACATCATGCAGCCTGTCGAGTGAAATAGAGGCAGGAACGACAAATTGTCGCCAGATAGCGGGTTGTGAGTCTGTAAGCGTTATTTTTAACTGATAGAATTTCTCGTTCATTACTAATCTCCTATAGTTGTAGGATTATTCTTTTAACGTGTTCCATCTGTTGTCAATATTTCGTTGAATTTCTCTGGCTAAAATTGCTGGAATACCAACATGTTCTGCTGCTGTATGAAAATCTTTGGCTATGTCATAAATTTCAGCGGCGATATTCATCATCGCTTTTGCGCCTGATAACCCGGCCTGACCTGCCATTAATTCCATTGTCTGTTTTGTTATTGTCGAGCCATAGCCATTGAAAGCGGTCATATGTTCATTATAGCGTGATGGACTATATATAATGTCGTAGAAAGGAGAGATACGCCAGTTATCATTGTCATCGGCCAGGAAAGCGAAGTTCTTTGCATGGTCATCTTGGTTCATCATCAGATAGTTAAATATGGCTCTGTAGAGAAGTTTCTTGGCTTCATTAGTGTTACATAACATTCGGGTCGCTTTGATCAATTCGATATAATCCAGCGAAGGTTCTCTGAAAGGAGCATCCAGTAACCCGCAAGCAGAAATCATATGAAAACGCCCTTGTTCACCTACACAGTCAAAACGGGATTGCTGTAACCAATATTGCCCATTCCCGGCATCAAATAACTCAAAATCGGAAACTTCAATATTTACGCGTTCTGCTATTTTCATATAGGTATATTCAATCAGGCTTTCATGATGCCCTAGCGCAAATTTTTCTGAGGTCAATTTGATAATCAGTTTTTCGCCAATAGCATCTTGTTTTGTGGTAAAAGTCCCATTTGCCAGTTTGGTTACATTAAGTTTTGGTCTTGCACCACCTGAACTCCCTGCGTTCATTAGGTGTGCTATTAGGTGAGATTCCGTTCCTTCAAATTCTTTAACGGCTTCTGTACCTAATGTAATGAGTTCTATATCTTGATATTTGTCTCTGTTTTCAATTTGTATTTCAGGCTCATAGGATAAAGCGCCAGGGCCACGATTGCCGATAAACGCCAGTCTTTCCAATGCTGTGATATTTTGGGGAATATAACCATTTTGGCGGAAAACGCGATTCATCAAATATAATCCCCATCCATCGGGCAAGCTATCACCAAAAACGCCATGTAATCCGTAGTGAGGTTGATAGGGTGCTTTTTGCAATGAATCATCGTACTCGAGATTAAATGGAGCAATAGAGCTTTTATGTGCTGATAAATAATTATCATCGTATTGAAAGTAAACTCCGCTGCTGTTTTCAGCTAATTTACCGACGTTCTCCACGTTTCCATTACTGAATCTGCGCTTTACCAGTAAAGGGATATTAAGCATGTTTTAAAACCTCTTCGATACTTTGGGGATGGGGTTTTATTTTGGTTATCTGATGAATATCATTGAGATTGCACAGTGCATCATAAAGCATTAAGAATTGTCTTAAAGAGATATTACCTGTTGCTTCAAACTTTCGAATCGTACTGTTGGGGACACCGGAATGTTGCGCTAGTGCCTCAATGGATAACTTACGGTTTTTGCGAACTTTCTTCAGATATGTCTTAAACGCAATCTGAGTGTCGTATGGGGTATTTAGTGATAGCATTTCAGCACCTATTGAATTGGAAATATTGCTAATATGATAGCAAAAATAGGGTATTTTTGCCATTTTTTGCTATCATAGTGGCAATTTTGTGATGGTGAACGCCAAGGCTTTTAGATCTTATGGATTAAGTACATTATTTATCTTTGATTTTGACCCTTTTTTCTACTACTTGCAGCTGTTTTCATAACACATTCCAGATCATAATTTATGTGCATAATTATAGCTCACAGATAATGAGCACAACCAGAAAATCCCAGAATTTTTGTTATTAATAGGAAAACGCAATTTATTTACATATTTTTAATCAAATATTGCAGATCAATAACTAAAAATCTTATATCCTAACTGACTAAAGAAGTTCTGAACTAAACGACAGCGAGATGATAAAGTGTTTTTTAGGTATTCGTTTTACTATTTAGTATAAAAATCTGAGTGATGTCGTTTAAAGTTGCATAAAGAATAGATGATATGTGGAATATAATCGTGTTGAACAAAATATTAGCACAACGGATTGCATTCAAGCTGGGGATTGATCAATCACAGATATTTTAATTTTGCAAAATTATCCATATTGGTAAGAAAAAATTATAAATTTTTGAGTATCTCTTCTATAAATTAAGGAAACGAGTTCGTTATGTTGTTAAGTAAAAAATTTCGAGAAATGTTCATTTTGGTGTGCTTATTTAGCTTTATCACCTTTGCCCATTTAAGTCTTGGGTATCAGTTAAAGTTTATATATGTATTCAGTGCTTTTTCGATTCTAATATTGTTATCTAATTTTAGCTTCACTATATATTGTATATTTATACTTGCTATCGGATTAACTGGTGTGGTTTATTCTCCAGTAGGATTGACTTATGGTTATCCTGATGTTAATTCAGTAGGCTCTTTAATTTATACCAATAAAAATGAAGCTATTGAATTCATCAGTGGGCTTCCTTTGTTTACCTATTTAATTGCATTGATAATCATTGTGTTAATGTTTTTGTCTCTCAAGCTAAAAGTAACTTTGAAGCGAAATAATATAATATTGCTGTCTCTGTTTTTTGTATTGTCAGCTTTTTGGTCACCGGTGAGAGGATATATAAAATCTGATTTTAATCCTGATTTTAGTATATTAGCTTCTGGTTTGCCAGAAGTCAGGTTTTTTAGCGATCTCGTGGAGAGCTACAATGAAGTTAACTCAGAAAGGGTGAAATTTTCTAAAATAATAAAACAGAAGGATTTATGGCAGCCGGTGGTGGAAGAGGATAAATATGAAACATATATAATGGTAATTGGTGAAAGCGTTAGAAAAGATTTTATGAATGCGTATGGTTTTCCTTATAATAATACGCCGTGGCTGGACAAAACCAATGGTAAGATATTTACAAATTATATCTCAGCATCGGCATCTACCCAGCTGTCTTTGACGAACTCACTTGCTCTGAAAGACGATAATACTATCAATTTAAACAACAGTGTCATAACGTTGGCGAAAAAGGCGGGGTTTTATACTTATTGGATATCTAACCAAGGTATGAAGAGTGCTTTTGATTCTCCGGTTGCTTTAATTGGACAGCAGGCAGATAGTTTTAATTTTCTGAAAAGCGGCAATTCTGATGATAGGCTTTATTTACCTGATGATAAATTGATGCCTTATATTAAAAAGGCGTTAATGTCAGAAAAGAAGAAAAAGCTGATTGTTATTCATCTGATGGGGTCTCATCCACAGGCGTGCGTCAGAACTAATGGAAAATATGATCTGTTTTTACAATCAAAAGAAATTTCTTGTTATATAAAAAGTATCTCTAACACAGACAAGCTTCTTTCTGAAATTGTGTCTGAAGCGAATAATAATCATTTAAAATGGACTATGATGTATTTTTCAGATCACGGTCTTTCTCATGTTGATGAAGGAACCGAACAGGAAAATCTGACACATAATGACAAAAATAAACAGAGTTTTCAGGTGCCTTTTTTTATTACCGGAAGCGATTATTCTCATCGTGAAAAAATAACGTCACAAAGAAGTGGATTACATTTTCTAACTTTATTTTCTCAATGGCTTGGAATAAAAGAAAAAAATATTCCCGATGATTGCAATATGATATCGAATAGCCAATGCAGTGGGCAAGATAAGATTATTACATTTAAAAATGAAGTTAAAGATTATGATGAATTAAATGAAGACTTCCCCGATAGACAACTCGTTTCGACAAAAAATAGTCATTAATCTATTTATTAATTATTTTAAATAATCATTGGTGTGATAATTATTTTGTTGATTATTTAACTGTTGTATAAAATTAAAGGTGAGAGGGTTTTCTCCTTCAAAGAAAATTCAGAGAGAAAAAATCCTCTTACCTATCATCCACATTATGACCTGAGTCGATTTTTCTTGCGTTATCGGTGTTTGGTAATTCCTATTTTTATTTAATAACCCAATGTATTTATTTCTGAGAAAGTTAATTTAAAAATGATTATAAGAAATAATAGGCCGTATCTTATGATATTGATAATTGTTTTAGCGAATGAAAAATCCTCATCAATACACACATGAATGAGGATTTTTTGTAATCAGATGATGCTTTTTATTGCTAAAACAAATAATTTCTTATACTACAGTGTCTTTTATAAAAAGAGATATTGAGATTAGTCTAGGCCTTTTGCCGGTGTTTCCCATATTCTGGAGAACCGTTTTACATTACTTGCTGTGTAAATAACGGTATGGGATATATTGCGGTGGCCGAGATAATCCTGAATAAGGCGTGTATCTCTTCCGAGATCAGCGAGAGCATAACCGCAGGCATGTCTTAACATATGTGGGTGAGGTGAAATATTAACTAATGCTTGTCTGCCATAACGTTTTAATAAACCATAAACTTGCTGGCGTGAAATCGCACCTGACTTTTGTGATAAAAAGACCCACGATGTATCTGATTCTCTCCACTGCTTCCTTATATTAAGCCATTGATTTAAAGCAATTATTTCTTCTGGAACCAGTGGGTGTGTTGTTGATAATCCCCCTTTTAGTCGCCTTACATGAATAATTTCTGAGTTAAGATCAAGATCGGATAGTGTTAGATTACATAGTTCACTGACTCTAAACCCATGAATGAAGCACATGAGTATCATGCAGTAATCTCTCTCAGCGTGACGACCTTGACGTGTTTTTTCTAAAATCGCATTAATTTCATGTCTTGTTAAGAACTTACGCTTCTTCATGAAAATAGTTCCTGTGGAATCAGAGCAGATAGTTATCGGTAGAAAATAATATTAATCTACCGGAATATATCAATTAATAGAACTTTTATAAAATTATTGGCTGGTAATTCTATATATTTGGGGCAAAATCTATAAATACCGTTTTCAGATAGTCATAAATAGCCATTTTTTAATAGAAAATATCAGCTTGTAAACTTTGTAATTATATATTTGGAAACTATTAGACAATAAAAAGAAACTAAACAGAATGCACCAAACTGTAAATATGTTCCTACAAAACTACCTCTTAAGTCAAATTTAGTGTAATTCCAGATTGCCAATATTTAACTATTTATAATATATAGATTTTCTTGGATATTTTTTACTATTTTTTGTAACTAATATTAATTAGATTGTAAAAAATCAGTTAATTCATCTGAATTCAATCAAATATCAATTAATGACTTAGATTATTAATTTGAAATAATATGAAATTTATAATGTTTACTTCGAATTATTATGTTTTTTTAGTGTTTTTAACTAAATAATACGGTTTGGTGCATTTTGTTTGGTTTTAAAAAATATTAATCCGAAATTTTTAAACCCTATTTTGTGCCGGATATCGGGTGCATGGATCGGTAATCCTGCGCTGCTATTTTTTTTATGGTTATGGGTATTTTATCCTTAAATTCAAGGAATTAATTCACATGAAATTGAATAAATTGGTTATGGCTCTGGGATTGGGCATGGCTTTGGTTGCGGGTTCTGTAAATGCGGCTAATCCTAGTCAAGGTCATGGAACGGTAACTTTTACAGGCTCTATCATTGATGCACCTTGTTCTATCACCCCTGAAACGGTTGATCAGGTTGTACCATTGGGTTCTATCTCTAACGTTTCTTTGAAAAATGGCGGTCGTTCTTCTTCTAAGTCGTTCAAAATCTCTTTAGAGAATTGCACGACTGAAACGATAAATACAGTAACAACCACGTTTATCGGCGCCAAATCCAGTATCACTGGCGGTGAGGGGCTGCTGGGTATTGAAGGATCGGCTAAAGGCGCAGGCATTGCGATCACCGATGGGGGTGGCAATAAAATTAAACTGGGTACCCCTTCTCCTGCGGTAGCACTGCGTGATGGTAGTAATGATCTGAACTTCGCTGCTTATCTTCAGGGTGACACTGGGCCTGATGCAGTTGTTCCGGGTGATTTCACCGGTATTGCCAATTTCCAACTGACTTATCAATAACTTTTTCATGCACGGAAACGCTTACAGGGAAGCGGGCGTTTCTTAATTAAAAGTCTTGAATGAGTTTAGCCGGAGAGAAGTCATGAGCCGATATTCTGCCGCTGTTGTGGTGCCCTGCTTGTTAATGCTTTCCTGCATTGCTGTCAGCGCTGCAGCGACTGCACCACGAGGAACACAAGGGCATGGTCGCGTTAGCATGCAAGGCGCGATTATTGATTCGGCCTGTGCGATTGATGCAGGTAGCCGTGACCAGACGATTGAGTTAGCCACGGCCCCAGTAAGCCAGATGGTCCATGATGGACAGGGACCAATGAGCCCCTTTTCCATCCACTTGATTAATTGCGTACTGACCTCTGCCACATTGGGTAAGTCTGACTGGCATCGCTTTCAGATGACGTTTGACGGCATGCCGGATGGGAACAATTTTCGATTGTATGGTGTAGCACGAGGTGTCGCGTTGCAAATTACTGACATATACGGCAATCAGGCTTATCCGGGAACGCCATTACCTGTGGGGGATTTACAGGAAGGGCATATGACTCTTAGTTACGCGATGCGATTGGTGGGTAATCACCAGTTATTGCAGGCGGGGCAGTATCGAACCACTGTCCGGTTCAAGCTGGATTATCACTAATCATCGATCAGAGAATGTTATGGTTTTGTTTTTTGGTTTGACCGCCGAACATGACAGGGTGGTCCCGGTTCGGCGTGTCCTGAATTCTTTTACTGTTTTGGGATTGCTTGCCTTGGTTGGGACTCATGTTGCGTATGCGGAAGAAGAAATTGAATTTAATACCGACGTATTGGATGTTCAGGATCGTTCGCGGATTGATTTAAAAGAGTTTTCCCGTGCTGGTTATATTATGCCGGGGGATTACCAGATGATGATACGCCTGAATAAAAACGAGCTGTCTGAGATGCCGGTGACTTTTATGGTGCCACCGGATGATCCGAAGGGCAGTGTGGCCTGTCTGCCGCCTGATATGGTGAAGCAGCTAGGACTGCGGGCGGAATGGGAATCAAAGATTACTTGGTGGAACAATAATCAGTGTCTGGAAATTAACACGCTGCCAGGAATGATGGTGCGCGGCGATTTGGGCAGCGATACGTTATATCTGAGTGTGCCGCAAGCTTATCTTGAATACAGCTCATCAGACTGGGATCCGCCATCACGTTGGGATGAAGGGATTTTGGGAATGATGTTTGATTATAACGTCAACGCTCAGGTATCTAAGCCGGCTAAGGGAAATGAGAATCATAATATCAGTGCCAACGGCACAACCGGGATAAACTTTGGGGCGTGGCGTCTGCGGGCAGATTGGCAGTCACAATATAACCACATCACTGGACGGGAAGGGAGTACAGAGAGAAATTGGGATTGGAGCCGTTACTATATGTATCGGGCGATACCGCATTGGCAGGCCAAACTGACACTGGGTGAGGATTATCTCAATTCAGGTATTTTTGACAGCTTTCGTTTTACCGGGGCGAGTCTGGTGACGGATGACAATATGTTGCCGCCAAACCTGCGTGGTTATGCGCCGGAGGTGACTGGCGTGGCGAAAACCAATGCCAGAGTGACCATTCGTCAGCAGGGCCGGGTGTTATATGAGACTCAGGTTGCGCCCGGCCCATTCCGTATTCAGGACATCAATGATGCGGTCAGTGGCAAACTGGATGTCCGGGTGGAAGAACAGGATGGTGGCATACAGGAATTTCAGGTCGATACAGCGAGCATTCCTTATCTGACCCGTCCGGGCCGGGTGCAGTACAAATTGGCGGCGGGTAAGCCGACCAATTGGAAGCACCATAGTGAGGGGAACGGCTTTGGGTTGGGCGAATTTTCCTGGGGGATAAACAACGGTTGGTCACTGTATGGTGGGTTATTGGGGGCCGGAGATTATAACGCGCTGTCGTTGGGGGTAGGGCGTGATCTGATGGCCTTCGGTGCGTTGTCGTTTGATGTGACTGAATCCCGTGCCCGCTTACCGGATGAGGGTAAAACTTTGACCGGCGGCTCTTATCGTCTCAGTTATTCCAAGCGTTTTGAGGAATATGACAGTCAGGTGACGTTTGCGGGTTATCGCTTCTCGGAACGTGACTTCATGAGCATGAGCCAGTATTTGGATCGCCGTTATCACGATGGGGATGCGGAGAGTAATAAAGAACTTTATACCATTATGTTGAATAAACAGTTCACGGATTTAGGGATCAGTACTTATCTGAACTACAGCCACCAGACTTACTGGAACCAGTCGAACAATGATCGCTACAACATATCGGTATCACGCTATTTCGGTATTGGAACCATTAAGAATATTAACCTGAACCTATCGGCTTATCGTAATAAATATGAAGGTAAGAATGACGATGGCATGTATATGACGTTATCCCTGCCGTGGGGGAATTCAGGAACGATCAGTTATAACGCGATGGTCAACCGCAAAGGTAATTCCAATACGGTAGGTTATTACGACCGGATTAATGAAAACAGCAGCTATCGTTTAGCGGCGGGTACCAGTATTGACGGTAAGGCAGCGGCTAACGGCTATTTAACCCATTACGGTGATCTTGCCCAACTGACGACAAGTGCGAGTTATCAGGATGGGCGTTATACCTCGGCGGCGCTTGCTGTTCAGGGTGGGGTGACTGTCACGTCAGAAGGTGCGGCATTGCATCGCATCAATACGCCGGGTACGACGCGTCTGATGGTAGATACCGATGGTGTCGGGGGTGTCCCGGTGAAAGGCTTCGGTGCGATTACCCATACCAATATGTTCGGTAAGGCGGTGATCTCTGATGTAAACAACTATTACCGCAACAGTGCGAGTATTGATTTGAATAAGCTACCGGACAATGTGGAAGCAATACGGTCGGTACAACAAGCGACGCTGACGGAAGGGGCGATTGGCTACCGTAAATTTCAGGTGATATCCGGTGAGAAAGCGATGAGCATGATCCGTTTGTCGGACGGGAGTATACCTCCGTTTGGGGCCACCGTATTGAATCAGGATAAACGGGAGATTGGCATCGTCAATGATGGTGGGAATACCTACCTGAGCGGGATAAATCCGGGGGAGAAACTGGATGTACGCTGGGATGGGGAGTTGCAGTGTGTGATTGAACTGCCGCATGAATTATCAATAGTCGAAGAGATGGCCTCGTTATTACTGCCTTGCCAGTTGGCTGGCGGTAATAAGCAGCCATAGTTTCAACTAACAGGCAGCGTGAAAACCTTGTTGCTGTCACCAGAACTTATCGCGGTGACCCGTAATGACGCTGAAATGACATATTCTGAGAATGAGTAATTGAGCATGAAATTGAAGAAAACAATGAATGCAGTAACGATCGCAGCCCTGAGTTTGTCAGTGGTCAGTGAGTCAATGGCGGCCATTGCACTGGATCGTACCCGGATAGTGTTTAACGGTGAGGATAAATCCACCAGTATGGATATCAGCAACCAGAACAAAGAGTTGCCGTACCTGGCTCAGGGCTGGATAGAAGATGAACAGGGTAAAAAAATCAATGGTCCGTTAGTGGTGACACCGCCGGTGCAGCGAGTGGAGCCGGGGGCAAAGAGCCAGGTGAAAATACAGTCACTGCCGGCAATAGCACAGCTGCCACAGGATCGAGAAAGCCTGTTCTATTTTAATTTGCGTGAAATACCGCCGCGCAGCAAGAAACCGAACACATTGCAAATTGCGCTGCAAACTCGGATAAAACTGTTCTATCGGCCAAAGGCGATTTTTGCCAGTCGCACTGATCTGGATAACCCGTGGCAGGAGAAGATGACACTGACACGTCAGGGGGATCAATATCAGGTGAACAACCCGACTCCGTATTACATCACCGTGGTGGATGCGTCGAATCAGCTTAAAGGGAAAACTGTGGCGGATTTTAAGCCATTGATGGTGGCGCCAAAAAGCAGTGCGGTGCTGAGTGGGAGCGCGGGGGCTTTGGGAAGTGCGCCGGTACTGACCTACGTCAATGATTTTGGTGGCCGGCCACAACTGACTTTTAGCTGTGCAGGAAACCAGTGTCAGGTGGCTGAACGTTCGTCGTAACGGGCGAAGCCGCGAGGAGCGACGATGAACATAAAGCGGGCAGGTTGCGCACTGGTGTTGGCGATCTTACTGATACCGGTGACGGTGAGTCAGGCGGTGGAGAACCGGGTTGCGGATATAGATAGTCACCACGGTGAACTGCATGTGTTTGGTATGTTAACTGAGGCGGCGTGCCGTCTGGATATGACTTCTGAGTGGCAGGAAGTGAGTTTGGGCACGACGCTGAACAGTGATTTACGCCAGCCGGGAGATAAAGGCACGCCGATACCGTTCACCCTGAAATTCCGCGACTGTTTACGGACCAAAGGGGCGGTGCGAGATACCCGGACAGGCAATCTGACGTGGAGTAACTTGCAGCCGGTGGTGACCGTCAGTTTTGTGGCTGCGGCGGATCGGGATTATCCCCATCTGGTACGGGTGGCGGGCATCACCGGGTTGGGATTGCAGATCACAGATACTGCTAACAATGATGTCCGATTGGGAGAACGGGGACGCCCGCATTTTGTGGCAGCGGGGCAGGATAGTCTGGTGTATTACGTGACGCCGGTGCGAACGTCGGGAGCATTGGAGGTCGGGCATTACTGGGCAGTGGTGGATTTTAGGGTGAATTATGACTAAGCCTCTGCGAATAAGAAAGCCATACCGCAGGCGAAAAAAATGGGTTGTATTACTGCTGGGTTGTTTGCTGAGTGCTGGTGTTCAGGCTGATTTACCGACAAAAAGGGTAAACGTCGCAGCAACGCCAGTGAGTAGTCTTTCGGGTAAAACGCCGGTCAATATTTATGGCGTTGTTATCGCGCCTCCACCTTGTGTGATTAATAATGGTAATACTATTGATGTGGATTTTGGTGAAGTGATGATTACTCGTATTGATGGGGTTAATTACATGAAACCGGTTAAGTACACGGTGAAATGTGAAAAAATGCCGGCCAATGCGATGAAAATGATGATATCGGGTAACACTGCCAGTTTTGACCGGGCAGTGTTACAAACCAATCACTCTGGGCTTGGTATCGCGGTTATTCATAACGGACAAAAATTACCCGTCAATGATTGGATGAAATTTGCCTACCCGGATTTTCCGGAGTTACATGCGGTGCCGGTAAAAAATATGACTGCGGTATTGAAAGGCGGTGGTTTTGGTGCGGCTGCTACGATGATGGTTGAGTACCAATAAACAGGAGACACTGATGAAATATTTGATTTATCGTGCTTTCTGGACAGTTTATCTGGGTTTGATCAGTGTGATGTCGGGGCAGGCGGCAGATAATATGTGGTTTCATGGCACACTGCTTGAACCGCCCCCTTGCGTCATTAATGACGGCAATATGATTGATGTCTATTTTGGTCATAATGTTGGAATACATAAGGTGGACGGGGTGAATTATACCCAGTCGGTGAATTATCAATTGGTATGTGTGCCTGATATTTCTGGCTGGAGTTTAGGATTAACAGTGATTGGCCCACAGACTTCATTTGATGCTGCTGCGTTGAAAACGAATATCACCAATTTGGGTATTCATCTGACTTTGGATGGTAAAGCTTTCATCCTTAACAAGCGTATTCCGGTGGCATCACAGAAACTGCCGGTGATACAGGCTGTGCCGGTGAAAAAACCGGGAAGCACGTTACCAGAAGGGGCATTTGAAGTGACGGCGACATTACTGGCGGAATACCAGTGAAAGGAAACCCAATGAATTATTTCAAGTTATTCGTGTTACGCGTTGGTTTTATGATTGTTGCTATTACGGTTTATTGCAATCAGGTGGTACAGGCTGCGGATAATATGCGTTTTTACGGAGCATTGGTTGAGGAACCCTGCACGATTAAACCGGGTGATGAAGATATTCGGCTTGATTTGGGCACGATTGCTGAAAAATATTTGTATATGCATGGCAGGACTAATAGTGAACCTTTTCAGCTCAGGTTATCTGGCTGTGATATGAGTGTGGGGAAATCTATTAAACTGACATTCAATGGGGTAGAAAACACACAAATACCGGGTTTATTAGCATTAGGCGCGGGTAGCCAGGCTTCCGGGATTGCCATTGGTATCGAAACGGTGGAAGGCAAACGGTTACCGTTGAATAAAGACGGTGATGTTTATCCGTTAAAAGTGGGTGAAAACGTGATTATCCTGAAAGCGTATGTGCAAGCTGAACCAACGGCGTTGATTAACCAGACGATTAAACGGGGCGTGTTTCATGCTATTGCGACATTTAATCTCAACTATGACTAATCGCACAATTTTGGTTTTATTTTATTAGGTAAGTAAATGAAAAAATTATTCTCTGCTTGTCTGGTATTTTTATCGCTGTTCTCATCAGGTGCTGCGGCATCAATATTTTCATATATCACTAAATCTGAGGGTGTTCCCACAAATGCCTATTATACTTTTGTGATTGAACGCTGGGATGAAGAGAACGATTTTACGCCAAATCCTTGTTATGGTTATTCTGCATGTTGGGTGTCTGTTAACCATCGTCATAGTATAGACGGTTATTCAGGGCAGCCATATAAACTATTCAATATCCGTGTAGAAAGATACAGGACGATGAAACAAGTTCAGGCTCAGATATTGAAACAAACCAGTTTTCCAATTACCGGAATTGCAAAACATGTTGGCCCGGCTATTCAGTTTCATCAGGAATGTGTGGGGTTGTTTTATGAAACTGATCGAAATGGTTTTAGAGGGAGACTATTGCCGGGATCTTTATGTGGTGTTGCACCTCCTCCGATAGGTTTTTGTCAAGTAAGTGAGGGTTCAGTTGAACTTAATTACGGTAATATTGATGAAGCAGAATTGGAAGGCGCAAGCAGAACTGAGAATATTAATGTGACCTGTAATAGAGATATAGAGATTGTTGTGACAGCGACGGGTCCTGATAGGGGATTCGTACCGTTGAGAAGTGATGGTAGTTTAAAAGCCCAGTTGTTATTAAATAATAGAAGAGGCGAAGAGGGTGTTTCTGTTTTTGTACCGGCTGGAGGAAGCGTACCAGTTATGGTGAAATCAGTTTTACAGAAAAATGGCAAAGTAGAAGCCGGTCCTTTTTCTGGATCAGGGGCAATAATTTTGGCAATGCCATAAAATAGGGTGTTATTTTAAGCTAAAGGTTGGGATGAAAATGAGACAAGATCATCTATTAGTAGGGAAGCGTATTCAGAAAAGAAGGAAAGAATTAGGCATGACCGCAGTAAAATTGGCGGAGCAAATAGCTATCAGCCAACAACAACTTTCACGCTATGAGAGAGGGATAAACCGCATTAATTTATCCCATTTGGTGCAGATTGCTTCAATATTGGATACACCGATAAACTGGTTTTTCCTTGATTGTTGTTATCCGGCAACCAATAACAGCGTCAGTAAATTAACAGACCAATATATTCCTATTGCGGAAGCGACATTGGGTAAATTTGGATGTTAACTGATAATGGCTTAAAGAGGGGGAAGATATAAACCGGTTGATGGCTGAGTTTCGTGACCGACGGAACGGTCACTTTAATGGTTTTTTGTCAGTGATCTCGCCACAATAAATGAATAGTTTATTCTTATCTATTTATTTTATTTTTTTAACAATCATTAATGCTATAACTGAAATATTTATTGAAATTTTAGAATAAAGTCACCACCAACGTGTAACTCTCTTGCGCCTTCCCATTCTGCCCCTTTTAACTCATGATCGAGATATTTTTCCGGTAACTCTTTATCTGAAAAAATCAGTTTCATAACCTCAATCATATCGTTCATATTTCTACGACCCCGATTATAACGTTCCCAAGACTTTGCAAAAGTACGTGTATACTCTATCCGTCGGGGTAATTTACTCCGTTTGTTGTTTATCATTCAGTCCTTTGAGCATGGTTTCTACAGAGTGATAACGATGTTCTGCTTTTATTTCCAGTTCTTTGGCTTCTTGTAAGGCTGCCAGTGTCTTAGTAGAGGGGCGTCGTTTAACTTCAAAGGGTAACCCTTGAGATTGCACAACTTGTTCTAAGAATAGACGAATGGCACTGCTGACGGTGAGGCCACAATCATTCAGGACAGTCATAGCGTTGTTTTTCAGCTCTTCGGAGATCCGTGTCTTAATACTTGTTTGCATGATATCCTCCTCATTATGTTGTGAGCACATTGTGCCCACAAATAAACTTGAATTCAACTTTTTCTTACTTGCCAATGGTGAGGAAGCAGTTAAAGAGTATGATACGGATGTTGATTTATTTAATGATATAACTGAAAGATTCATTGAGCTTTTACGACACCCTCTTTACGGCGGGGAGCAGTCACAAGAGTGAAAAAATTAAGAGTATTATCAATTTTTTTTAAATTCATAGAAGCAATTATTGGTTTTTTGTTGGTTGTTCTATTTTATTGAAATTCCACGATAAAATTAGAAAGCTTTTAGTTTTAAAGGTTTTTTGTGATGAGTGATACTCAGCGTGTTTATCTGACATTCCCATCATTAGAAAATGTGTTTTCTGACTACGGAAGCACCCATTTCAGATACAGGTGCTTCCGTATTTGCAACAGTATTAATTACATAAAATATACATTATACCAATAACATCGCATCTAACCCCGCATTTCTGTTATTTCAATTTCTTTATCGAAACGTAAATGCTCATCGGCAGCCATTGGAATTAACCAACGTAAGTTATAGATAACATTATCGGGTAATGCATTTGTTTCATAGATATTGACGATCTCTTTTTCAATAGATTTTGCAGAATAAACCCGATCATCACACATAGAGAGAAAATTTACCCGATAAACGTCAGGGCGAGTTAAGACAGTAAATAGTCGCCATTCTTCAGGGCGTGTTTCAATTCCTGCTTCTTCAGCGAATTCTCTTGCCATTGCCTGTTGAGGGTTTTCACCTGCCTCTATTTTACCGCCAATCCCGTTAAGTTTCCCTGTTTGCCAACTGGGTTGTAATTTTGAGATTAAAGAGACATGTTTTTTATCTTTAGAAAACATAAATCCAGTTACATAATGAATCATTATTTTTTCCGCTCTTATTATTGAATGACTAATGTCTGATTTCTATCTGGTCCATATGAGACATACTTGATAGGAACTCCAGCATAGTCTTGAATAAGAGACAAGAAGTTAATCAATTCGGTGGGAAGCTCTGTCAAGTGTGTATATGATCCGTTAAGCTCTCCCCAGCATTTAAAGGTTTTATAGATAGGTTTTGCTTTGTCTAACTGTAATAATGCGTTATCACAACTGACGATTTCATTGTCAATTTCATATGCAATAGCCGCTTTTATTTCGTGTAAGCCAGCAAGAACATCAACATTCGTGATTGCCAGTTCGGTTACCCCATTGAGTTTTACCGCATGTTTAATCAGAGATAAATCTAACCAGCCACAACGTCTTGGTCTTTTTGAAACGGTACCATATTCGTTTCCACGTTCCCGA
This sequence comes from Photorhabdus stackebrandtii, assembly GCF_011189495.1. Taxonomy (NCBI): domain Bacteria; kingdom Pseudomonadati; phylum Pseudomonadota; class Gammaproteobacteria; order Enterobacterales; family Morganellaceae; genus Photorhabdus; species Photorhabdus stackebrandtii. Next base: position 34,343 of record NZ_PUJV01000027.1, on the reverse strand, counting down.
ATATAGTCAGCTTTCTCGTCAGATAACTCTGTGGGGAATGGTCCGTTGCCTACGCGGATCATATAGGATTTCATCACACCGACAATATGTATTTTCTGCGCCGGGATACCTATCATAGCAAAACAAGTTTGAACTAATGTCTGATATGCTACGGTATAAGGATAAGTACCAAAGCTATTATCTAAGAAAGTGGCTTGTGATGTTTCAAGTAAAACATCTTCGCCAGAATTTAGCAAATCACCGATAACTTCATTAGTGAATGTGAAATAAGGCTCTATTCTCTTGCCATATTGATGCGTTTTTTCTAGCATCTCCTCAAAATCTAATGTGGCTTCTTCATTAAAAACATGATTAATCTGTTTTTCCCTGATACCCCAAAGAAACTCTAATTTTTTTCTTAATTTCTCTTTATCTAAGGTATCAATAAGTCGGATACCATGACGATTAGATTTATCTTCAACGCAGGCACCAACGCCTACACCAACCGAGCCTATTTTATTTTTACCTTTATATTTCTCTGATGCTTTATTTAGCTCGGCATGTAATGGTAAAACGATATGGCAGCGGGGATCGATAAATATATTAGATTTAATGTTTTCTTTTTGTATGAAATCAATCTCTCTAATGAGTATCGGCAAGCTGATTAGAGCTCCTTGACATATATATAAATTTTTTTCATTCAGTGATGAGGGTAATTGGGAGAATGATCCTCTTATATTCCCATATTGTACACTGTGACCGGCATTTGCTCCGCCATTAAATCTGGCGACGTTATTTGTATTAACGGACAAATAGTCAACAAATTTTCCTTTTCCTTCATCTCCGAATTGGAGTCCAACGACAGAAATTAACATAAATTTATTCCTTTTTATTTATGAAATGAGCATAGATAATAGTTAAATTTTATTTTTAAATGACTAAACATATTTTTTATTATAGTTATTTTGGATAAATTCCTTTTTATTGTTTATATACCAGAGAGTCTGCTATTAATAACGCTTCACTTAAGGTATCAACAACGGGAACACCTGCGGTTTCAAGACTTATACGGCTGTGGGTTCCCCCGGTATATAGAATGGCATGAGTACCTGCCGCTAATGCCGCAATGGCATCATCAGTAGCATCGCCAATAACAACACTTTGCTCAGGGGAAATATTGAGGTTTTTTACGTGATTAGCCAATTGCACTGATTTGCCGGTTGTCAATAATGGCGTATTTCTGCCATCTATACAGGTAAAGAACTTGCCAATGCCATGATTGTCAATCATAGGCAACAATTCATCATGTTGCATCAGTGAGCATAATGATTGAGTAGCACCTGCTTGATAGCGGGAAGCAAGTAACTGGCTTACGCCTTCAGTTAAACTGGCTTTTTGCAGGCCCGGTCGATAGTGAAGATTAAATGTGTTTCCGATCACTGACCATTCAGAGGATGAGGGTTCACGCCCAATCACTTGTTTATAGAACGCTTGTACAGGAACACAATAATATTCCCGATATTGTTCCAGCGTCAGTGGTCCAATGCCAATTTCAGCAAGTGCAAAATTCGTTGCATTTAACGCTGCGTTGACGTCATTAAGCAATGTTCCATTCCAATCCCAAATAATATGTGCTGTTGCCATAATCAATTATTTCCCTTTTCCAAACTAATTTTCCGAGCAGAACATTCAGGGCATTGATGTGCCAAAGTCTTAAATGCATCTATTGGTTGCTCACAATTCAGTGGTGTTTGTGATTTTAGATTCGAGAGAAAATGCAATAATTTGGTTGCCCATGTTGAGTCTGCCAGGCTGTCATGAAGGACAGATAACAAACTGTATGAATAGGCGATCCAATCCGCAGTGGTTGTATGAGTGTATTTACCATGAGTTAAGAGTTGGGTAACCGAACTGTTTAGTACCCGATGATGTCTGAAACACCAGGGTGTCAATACATCTAAAGTTTCGGGATTAAATACACGATCAAGATGCCCATAAACACGGGTACGCAATAATTTTTCCCAGTGCAGTTCGACGGCCCGTGCTTTCGGACGTTGCCCGGTCTCAGCTATCACCAGGTCTATCGCCTGACGTAAGGTATCTCCTGTTCCACAATTATCATCAATAATCGTTACTGTTTGTCCAGATGGAATGTCATGTCCCCAGAGGCGATTGCTTTTATGAGATGCATCGTCGTAGCGTGAAACTTTCACTAAATTGAGATCGCTGCTCCACGCCGCGGCGGTGACTGCCGCCGCCGATGATCCTCCCAACATAATGCCAACAACCGAGGAGTTTGGGCATGCATCAATTTGTGCCGCAGCTAACGTTAACAGGTGATTATCCCCTTCAATATACGGTCTGGGCACTTTGTGTTCCGAAGAAAACGGCAATTTCAGGTCACGGATCGAGGAGGATGAAAAAGTGAATGCTGTGCCTGTCAGTGTTGAGCTGACGACTTTAGTGCACTCTTTGACCCCATCAATGAACGGCACAATATCTTCGTTAACAGTTTGCGGAGAGCTTAATAAGCTATCAATAACTCTGAGCAACTTTGCCAGGATATGATCGGCTAAGATATATTTTGATGGGGTGGCGCACAGCTCATCTGTACATTGGAGTTGAGTGATGTGCTCCGCGTAATATTTCGCTGTCGCTAATAGCTCCTGGCAAGATTTTTGTTCGTAATAGGCAACACCGCGGGAACCGACGAATTCCGATGTTTCTGTAAGTAAACCCGGGAGAGACATCACTTCTTTTGCTAAATAGCCGGCTTCAGGTATGCCGCGTAACTCACCCAATAAACCAATAGCGCGAAAATCCAAATCAGGAGGTAAAGAGAACGTCCCGGACATATTCAACTCCTCAGCGATTGTGTTGCGGCAAGGGCATCTTCCAGAGAAACTTTACCGATATGTAAAGCCTGACCAAGAATTGCACCTTCAACACCCAGAGGGTGCATGTCCGCCAAAGCACGCAGATCATCTATGCTTGATACCCCGCCGCCGGCAATCACGGGCGATGAAGTTTGTGCACAGACCTCACGTAATAGGGTGAAGTTTGGTGAACTCATCATGCCGCCCCGCTCAACATCGGTCACGACGTAGCGCTGACAACCTTGCCTATCAAGGCGTTCAAGTACATCCCAGAGATTGCCATTGTTTACATTCCATCCATGGGTTGTCAGTTGATAACCTTCTGATGTGCTTCTTACATCCAGAGCAATTGCGATTTTATCGCCATGTTCTGCAATAGCTCGGGCACACCAATCTGGTTTTTCTAATGCTGCGGTGCCCAAATTAACCCGTTGGCATCCGGTTGCTAATACTTTGCTCAAGATCGCTTCATCTCTGATCCCGCCACAGACCTGGACATGAATATCGACTGCGGCAATAACATCAGCAATCAAATGGCTGTTTGAACCTCGCCCTGATGCAGCATCAAGATCAACAACATGTATCCATTTCGCCCCGGCATTTTGCCAGGCCAGTGCGACCTCTACCGGGGTACCTAAAGGTTTCCGCAATGTTGAATTTTCACCACGGGTTAATCGAATCGCAGAATTCGATGTCATCGCTATGCCGTCAACAATATCAACAGAGGGAAAGACCTCAAATGTTTCCTTACTTATCATTATATGCACCTAAATAACCCAAAATATATAACTTATGAACTAATAACAATATATGATTAATTCAATTGTAGGTTGTAACTTAATTAACAGAAATGCTTTTTGGTTGTTTGAAAACGAACGAATTAATTTAATGACTTAAGTTAATCGTTCATAAGCTCATAGTAATGAAAAGAAAAAAATTCGCAATATATCTATAAGGAATTTAATAAATTAGATGATTTTATTCAGTTACTGAATCTCATATTTAATTAATGATTTACTTAATAAGGGTTGGTTTATAAATGGGGAATTAGGATTCGGTTTAAATGTGCAGATAATCAACTTTGCTGTTATTTTAAGTAGGGGAATTGGTTATTCTTAGCCAATATTATGATCACCTAAAAATAAATTAATTCTGTTTTTTTAGGTAAAACTCTTTATATATTATCATTTATGTTAAACAAGTTATAATATTGACTTCTAATACATAAAATTAAATTATTTAATTCTGTTTTGGTTGCTTTTTTTGTATTCATATATATTATGATAACTGTCTGTTTCATCATTCATATTAATGTAATTCTGAATGTATAATTTCATTAATTGAGTAAATGCAGTCTGTTATCAGACTGCGATTTACCCCATTAATATTTTTTTAATTCAGGAAAATGCCAGCAATGGTGAGATACACAATAGGAATCCGGTAAAGATAATCAAGATCAGCGATATTCCTTTATATTTGTGCAACGCTGGCACTTTGTAGACCAAATAAGCCGGGATTAGGCAACCGACCATACCGAATATTGGGCTACAGATTGACGTAAAACTCAGTACCGGTGCATTCAGAATAATCGCTCCCCAAGCCAGCAGAATAGCGAAAATCATGATGCCTTTTTGTACCCAGTTTTTATTGATTCTTTCTGTTGGCATGATACGCGCCAGAATATTCATCACTATGCCTTGGGTTGCTTCACGGAAGCCAAGATAAACGCCAAAGAAGGCGGTCATCACAGCAAAGATATTCAGTAAAACACTGATAACCGTTACCCAGCCCCCGGGAAAGAATTTTGCAGCAATCGCCAGAGCAGAGATATTTTGTTCATAAGCTTGAACCGCTTCATCATGTCCCATTGCTAAGGTGAATGAAACTGCATAGAAGAAGACCGTACAAAACAGGACGCCAAAGGCGATATTCATCGCTCTTAATGCCTTGTAGCGGGCGACTTCACGATTTTTCTCGTGATGGCGATAAGAGATAACCATCGGGCTTAAGGTTTGAATAAACAGAATGGAAGTCAGGGTAAATGGCAGCGTAATGATCGCCTGTTTTATCAGCGTTCCTGCTGGTGGCAGCGCGCCGACATTATATAAGTGCCACATGCCTATCATGGATAAGCCAAGTACCGCGACGACAAGCAGTTTGGACAGCACCATAAAGCTGGATAATTTAAACAGGAGTCGCTCACCACTGGATGAAAGTGCAACCAGAATACAAATCAGTACCAGTCCGTAGAGAGGATTGTCGGATAATAAACCTTCAGTGACGCCGAAAGTTTGCAGATAGGAAGCGCTGTCATTAGTGATGGCTGTTGAGTAAACAAACATCCAAATTACCAACATAACAAAGTAGAGCGCACCCAGCAGAATGCCCCAGTTTTTACCGAGATAACCGCTGATAACGCTGGGATAATCTTTACATTCGGGGGATTCCCCCAGCGTATTGATAAACAGACGTTGGAACAGGTACATCGCTGGATAACCAATCACCGATGACAGCAGGAAAACCCACAATCCCATCAAACCAACCTGAACCGGTAGGAAGACAATACCGGCGCCGATTGCCATGCCGATACTCATGATGATCCAGCCAACATCAAGATTGTCGAATTTGATAGCTGCCCGCCATTCATTTTCAGTCATGTTTGCCCGCTTTGCCGCAGGGGAATCTGCGACCATGATAGGGTTGTTTTTTGCCGTTTCCATAATGGCTCTCGCTTAATATTTCCGTTAAAAATGTAGGTGTTATAGGGAAGAGATGTAACATGATGCAACAACCCTATATTTTTGAGATTCGTATATATCAGAGTATTTCACTATGCAGATTGATCGTCAGTAAGAAGATAACGGGAGAACATTTTCGCGTTACAGAATAATCGATCATGTATAAGTGAAAAATAGAAATTATTTTTTAATGACATAAATTGATAGATCATAGTGAATTATTGTAATTAACTGATTTTAATTTCTTTTTATTCTGATATAAACAGAGAAAAGAAGAAAATTGAGCAAAAAAACCAACAATTGTAAAAATATTTGTAAGTGGCTTTCACATTAGATAGTTTAAACAGAGATAACAGAATAAGATAATGATTTATGTCAATTAAATATAAAATATCAAAATGTTTCACTGCCGGTATTGGGTATTGTTGCAAATAAAGAACCATGCTGGAACATCTCTGTCAGTTATTCACATGGCATGGTTCAGGTAAATTCAGCAGGAAAATGGGCTAAGAGTTTTTCTCTTCCTGCTGCTCTTTTTGACGAATTTCTCTATACCAGCGAGGATGATGTTTCTTCGCCCAGCCGCGGGTTACCCAGCCTTCCACCATCGATCGGATAGAGCCTTTCACCCAAAATGCGGCGTAGGCATGTATCATAATCAGCAGGATTAGGCCAACTCCGGCCAGAGAGTGCACCAGAAGCGCAAGCCGGATCAGCGGGATAGAGAAGAAATCGGCAAAATAGGGACGCCAGATAATCACGCCACTGATAGCCAGTAAGATCAGGCAGCCGATGATAGACCAGTAAATACCTTTTTGACCCAGGTTATATTGGCCGATATCGCCGGCTTCCTCATTTTTCAGGACCTTATGGATGTTTTTTAGCCAGACAATGTCTTCTTTGTCGATAAAGTTATGCTTGAAGTATCTGAAAAACATAAAGATAAACAAGAAAAACATCATGGAGCCGATAAACGGATGTAATATCCGTGCTAACTGAGGTGTGCCGAAAATATTCATTAACCAGTTAAAGGATGGGAAGAAGAAACCCAACCCACTGATCCCCGTAAACAGAAAACAGAGCACCACTGACCAGTGATTCACCCGTTCAATCGGTGAGTGGCGGAGAATCGTATCCTTCTTTTTCATTACAACTCCTCCCGATTAGCTGATTTTGTTGGTACCTCATCATCTTGACGGGCATGTTCTTCGTCTTCTTCGCTGGTGCGGTTTGGACCAATGCCGACATAGTGGAAGAGGCTGGCGGCGAATGTTGCGGCAAAACCCACCGCTGCCAGTGGTTTCCAGATACCTTTCCAGAAAGTCACGGTTGGGCTGATGGTCGGATTATCCGGCAAACCGTGATAAAGCTGCGGTTTATCCGCATGATGCAAGACGTACATAACGTGCGTACCACCAACACCTGCGGGATCGTATAACCCGGCGTTCTGATAACCACGGCCTTGCAGTTCAGTTACCCGTTCGGACGCCAGATTTTTCATATCTTCTTTGGTGCCGAAATGGATTGCTCCGGTCGGACAGGTTTTCACGCAGGCAGGCTCTTGGCCAACGCCAACACGGTCAACACACAGGGTACATTTATATGCCCGGTTGTCTTCTTTATTGATCCGCGGCACGTTGAACGGACAACCCGCGATACAGTAACCACAGCCGATACAGTGTTCTGACTGGAAGTCCACAATGCCGTTCGCATACTGGATAATCGCACCTTCTGACGGACAGGCTTTCAGACAGCCCGGATCCGCGCAGTGCATACAGCCATCTTTGCGGATAAGCCACTCCAGTTTGCCGTGCTCTTCCACCTCAGAGAATCGCATCACGGTCCATGATTTAGCGGTCAGATCGGTTGGGTTATCATAAACACCGACATTAAAACCCACTTCGTCACGGATATCGTTCCATTCTGAACAGGCCACCTGACAGGCTTTACAGCCAATACAGGTGGTGACATCGATCAATTTTGCCACTTGTTCCTGATGATCACGCACACCAGGTGCTGGGGTAAAGGAATGGGTGGCAGATTTACGAATAATGTCTTGAGATTGCATTGCCATAATTCGCTCCTGTTAGACTTTTTCCACATTCACCAGAAACGCTTTGTATTCTGGTGTATACGCGTTGGCGTCACCCACGGAAGGTGTGAGAGTGTTTGCCAGAAAACCTTTCTGGGTTGCCCCGGCGAAACCCCAATGGCAAGGAATACCAATGGTTTCAACTTGCTTACCATTAATGGTCAGTTGCTGAATTCGTTTGGTGACAACGGCTTTGGCTTTGATAAACCCGCGTTTGGAAGAGACTTTGACTTCATCCCCCTGAATAATGCCTTTTTCTGCCGCCAGTTTTTCACCGATTTCAATAAATTGTTCGGGCTGAACCACGGCATTAAGCTGAGCGTGTTTTGTCCAGTGACGGAACAGTTCGGTAATGGAATAAGTCGTTGCGACATAAGGGAATTCATTCGCGTCTCCCATATAAGCCACATCGGCATGAAAGATGCGGGCAACCGGGTTGGAGATCACATTCGGATGAAGTGGATTGGTGCCGATAGGGGATTCAATCGGCTCGTAATGTTCAGGGAATGGCCCGTCAGCCATTTTATCAATAGAGAATAAGCGAGCGACGCCTTCTGGCTGCATGATAAACGGCCCAACATGGGTTCCCGGTGCGGCGTTGCTGTAATCAACAACATCAAAGCCATGCCATTTGCTGCCATCCCATTTGATCAGCTCACGGTTCGGATCCCACGGTTTGCCTTGTGGATCAACCGATGCGCGGTTGTAGAGCACCCGGCGGTTTTGTGGCCACGCCCACGCCCAGCCTGGAGTACAGCCCAAACCGGATGGATCTGAGTTATCACGGCGGGCCATTTGGTTGCCTTGTTCGGTCCAGCAACCGGTGTAGACCCAGCAGAAGCTGGATGTGGAACCATCATCTTTCAGTTGAGAGAAACTGGAAAGTTGCTGACCTTTTTTCAGCATGATATTGCCGTTTTCGTCTTTAATATCCGCTAATGCTTTACCGTTAGCTTCACGGGCAATCTCTTCTGGTGTCGGATCTTCAGGATTTTGGTAATCCCACGACAGATTCATAATAGGATCGGCATAAGTGCCACCTTCTTCACGGTAGAGTTCACGCAGACGCATCAGCAACTTGCCAAGAATTTTACCGTCGTGCAGGGCTTCTCCCGGTGGATGAGCTCCAGCCCAGTGCCATTGCAGCCAGCGACCTGAGTTAGCAATCGATCCATTTTCCTCGGCAAAACAGGAAGAGGGCAGGCGGAAAACTTCGGTTTGAATATCAGCCGGATTCACATCATTCATCTCACCGTGGTGTTGCCAGAAGTTAGATGATTCTGTGACCAGCGGATCGATCACCACCAGATATTTCAGTTTAGCTAATGCTCTGCTTGATTTATTTTTATCCGGGAATGCTGCCAGCGGATTAAAGCCCTGAACGATATAGCCGTTCATTTTGCCTTGAGTCATTAATTCGGCTTGAGTCAGGATATCGTAGCTTTTATCCCATTTAGGCAGCCAATCGTAACCCCAGTCATTTTCTGCTGTGGCGTGTTCACCCCAGAAACCTTTTAGCAAGCTGATAAAGAAGTTTGGTGTGTTTTTCCAGTAATTAACCTGATTTGGCACTAAGGCTTTCGGTGTGGTTTGCGCCAGATAGGTTGCCAGGTTCTGCTGTTTTTCACTCGGCAGAGGCAGATAACCGGGCAGATTAAGCGATAATAAACCAAGGTCACTGTAGCCCTGAATATTGGAGTGACCGCGCAATGCGTTAACACCGCCGCCCGGCATTCCCACGTTACCTAACAGTAACTGGACCATTGCGGCGGCACGGATAATCTGAGCACCGCCAGTGTGGTGAGTCCAGCCCAGTGCATAGAGAATGGTTGCGGTGCGGTTGGTGACTGAGGTACTTGCCAGTTGGGAACAGATATAGAGGAAATCCTCTTTTGAAGTCCCACACAGGCTGGAAACTTGTTCCGGGGTATAACGTTCAACGTGATTTTTCAACAAGTTCCAGACACAGCGTGGATGAGACAAGGTGTCATCCCGTTTGGCATAACCTTGTTCATCGGTTTCGTAATGCCATGAAGATCGGTCATAGCTTTTGGTGGCTTGGTCAAAGCCGCTGAATAAACCGTCTGTAAACTGATAATCTTCACGAACAATCAAGCCCGCATTGGTGTAAGCCTTAACATACTCAGATTGGATTTTGTTGTTGAGCATCAAATAGCGGATCACACCCAGTAAGAAGGCGGTATCTGAGCCGGCACGGATCGGCGCGTAAAAATCGGCTACCGCAGCGCTGCGATTGAAACGTGGATCAACCACGATCACTTGAGCATTGTTTTTGATTTTTGCTTCAATTACCCATTTAAAACCTACCGGGTGCGCTTCAGCGGCGTTTCCGCCCATGATCAGAACAACGTTAGCGTTTTTAATATCGACCCAGTTGTTGGTCATGGCACCACGGCCAAATGTTGGCCCCAGGGCCGATACCGTCGGACCGTGGCAGAGGCGTGCCTGACAATCAATGGCGATCATGCCCATGGCGCGGGTGAATTTCTGATCGAGAATACCGGTTTCGTTACTGGCAGCGGAAGAGCAGAGCATACCCGTTGTCAGCCAGCGGTTGACAGTGACATTGTTTTCATTCTTCTCAACAAAGTTGGCGTCACGATCATTTTTCATCAGACGGGCAATACGTTCAATCGCTTGATCCCAACTGATACGTTGCCATTTATCAGAACCTGGAGCGCGGTATTCAGGGTACTGAAGGCGGTTTTTACTGCGAATATAATCGAGCACTCCAGCCCCTTTCGGGCAGAGAGAACCCCGGCTGACCGGATGATCCGGATCACCTTCGATATGAAAAATGCTTTCTTTGGCGTTTTTCGCACCATCACCCAGGCTGTACATCAGAATGCCACAGCCAACGGAACAGTAAGTGCAGTTATTACGAATTTCACGTGAGCGCAGTAGTTTGTACTGACGAGTTTCAGCCAGCGCTACGGCTGGAGCAAATCCCAGCGCGGCAATTGTTGTTCCCGCCATACCACCCGCGCAGATCTTGAAGAAAGCTCTTCTGCTGACCTGCATCGGTCTTCTCCTTATTTTTTTGAATGACGACATTGCTTTACTTCTGATGCAATAACGCCTTGACGAATCAGGCGAAATTGCTTTCATAGCCCGGCTCGTTTTTCATTCAAAACATTCCTGGGTATCGCGGAGAACCCACTGCATTGATGAGTTATAAACTACCTGAGGTTATCATTATTCATAATATCATAAAGCGTATTATGTTGCTAAATATGGATAAAATAGTTTCAATATGAGCGATAATATTAACAGTATTTTATTATTATGTTATGAAGTTATTGGTGACAAGGTTGCGATATATTTGAGTTAGAAGCTCGTGTTCCAGCGTACGCCAAACCCCTTTTGTTTACTGGATCTTGGGGTAGTGACCGGGTAGCTGGTCACTACCCCATCTTAGCGCAACAGCTAGAAATGTAATAGCGTAAAAACTAATTTTGCATTCTCATAACAGCTAATTATTAAGCATCTGGCGGGGAAAGAATATGGCAAAAACTGGAAACGAAAGGTTAGCAGAAGCACTGAAAGCGGCGAGTAATGCGGCTGTGGGTAACGTATTCAACTCCAGATCAATCACTGATAAGCAACGCACTTTTCTCGTCAAGAAAGGCTATCTTAAGCAAATTATCAGGGGATGGTATCTCCTGGATGCAGACCTCACGACTGAAGAAAGCTGGCGATTCAGTGCTTACCCCTGGACGGTAATTAAGCTTAAAAATAGAACTCAGTATCTATCGGCGCTGGAATCGGCTTCGGTAGGAAAGAACGTAAGCCATTTTCGGAATTTGTGAAGCAATCCATGCAGGAGATAGCCGGGTAGCACTTGCTCCCGGCTGTGGTGAACTGCCCCAAAAAAACTTGGGCAGTTTAACTAAGTGAGTTGCCAGATGTTTATCGTCCAGTAAATTATTCTGACTATATCGAGAGAATTTGCATTATATATCCGCTCCTGGAGCAAACCGGGCTACCGTTAATTCCACTATCGTTTTCACAACTTCGCTGGCTGCATGCAGGGATTTCACCGGCAAATATTCATAAATTGAATGGAAATTATGTGCGCCGGTAAAGAGATTCGGGCAAGGTAAACCTTTTTGGGAAAGAACGGCGCCATCATCGCCACCGCGCATCGGAATCGGGTGGGGGGTAAACGTGGTATTGATTTTGGTATAAGAAATAAAACGATCAACAATATTCATGTTTTTCTCCATTTTGTTTGCTATATATAGAAATATTCCTGTTTTACTTGTTTAGCTTAATTAATTGGTTATTTTTGAACGATATTTAATCATCAACAAATAGATTTTTTGATATCAAATACCAATAATTTCATTAACAGTATAAATATTAATAAAATATTTAAATTATAATTTAAGTTAATGTGATTTTATTCGCTATGGAAATAAAATTTAATAATGAAAGTGTGATATAACGAATGGTTTTTTATTTTTTTAGCATAAAATTCTGGTCACATAGCTCAGGCTTATTCATAATAATTTCTGATATAAATAGATTTTTAATGGAATATGTCATCTGCCTATTTTTGCATTTTAGGTGGATAGGCGAATAATTTTGTGTAGGAATAGGGTTTATGCGGAGTAAGTTGGTTTTATCTTCAATTTGTTTGGCTTCGGCAATATTATCAGGGTGTGCAACGGAATCTTCCAATACCGTTCAGGTGCAAAAAGTGAATTCTTATAACACTGTATATCAAGGTGTGCGCAGTCCAATTGCTATCGGTAAGTTTGAAAACCGTTCCAGTTATCAAAACGGGATTTTCTCTGACGGCGTTGATCGTCTCGGTAATCAATCTAAAACGATTTTAATCACCCATTTACAGCAGACCGGGCGCTTTACCGTTCTGGAACGTACCAACATGGCGGAACTGAAAGCGGAAGCGGGTTTACAGGGTAAATCACAGAAGCTGAAAGGTGCTACTTACGTCATTACCGGCGATGTGACTGAATTTGGCCGTAAAGAAGTCGGCGATCATCAGTTATGGGGCCTGCTTGGACGCGGTAAATCACAGGTGGCTTATTCAAAAGTCATGCTGAATGTGGTGAATGTGGAAACGTCCGAAGTGGTTTTCTCTGTGGCAGGCGCGGGTGAGTATAAATTATCCAACCGTGAAATTATCGGCTTCGGTGGCACTGCCAGCTATGATTCCACGCTGAATGGTAAAGTGCTGGATCTGGCAATTCGTGAAGCGGTAAATAGCTTGGTCGAAAATATTGAAACGGGTGCATGGAAACCTTCTAACTAAGAAATATAGGGATATATTCTCATGGTATTAATGAAAAAAGCGGGCTTATTACTGGCTACGATGGTTTTGGCGGGTTGTATCAATCAGCCGAAAACGATTTATGAATGGGATGAATACGAACCTACAGTTTATCAGTATTATCAGCAGGATAAGATGGGGTTTGAAGAACAGTTACAGGCTTTGCAGAAAGTGATTGAAAAAGCGAAAGCGAAAGATAAATCTGTACCGCCTGGGTTGCATGCACAGATGGGTTTGCTGTATAGCAAAACGGGTCGTGTTTCAGACGCGTTCCATCAGTTTGAAGCAGAGAAAAAACTGTTTCCTGAATCAGCGCCATTTATGGACTTTTTATTAAGTAAAAATAAAGGAACTATGCAATGAACCGTATTCTTGTGGCGTTAAGTTTATTAGCTACGCTTGTGCTGACTGGGTGTAGCAGTAAATCTGTTCCTTATGATTACACAGCATTTAAAGAGAGCAAGCCAAAATCCATTCTGGTATTGCCGGCGGTGAATAAATCTTTGGAAGTAAAAGCAGGTCACAGCCTGATATCTCAAGTGACTTATCCATTAGCAGAATCTGGCTATTATGTTTTTCCGGCTGCGGTGGTGGAAGAGACATTTCAGCAAAATGGCGTGACAGTGGCGCAGGATATTCAGAATATCAGTTATAAAAAACTGCATGATATTTTTGGTGCAGATTCCGCGCTCTATCTGGATATTGAAGAGTACGGCACGCAATATCAGATTATCAACAGCGATACCCGCGTAACGGCTTCCGCGAAACTGGTGGATCTGCGTAGTGGTAAACAATTGTGGAATGGCCGGGCAGTTGCCTCATCGACTGAAAATCAAGATAACTCGAATAGTAGTCTTATTGGAATCTTGGTGTCTGCGGTCGTTTCACAAATCGCGAATACCATTACGGATAAAGGCCATGAAATTGCCGGCATTACAAGTAATCGTTTACTGACAGCTGGCGGTAGTCGCGGTTTACTTTATGGTCCCCGTTCTGAGCATTATGGTAAAGAAGAGCATTTAATTTCGAAGTAATGGGTACAAGGTGATAATGGGCAGGTAAATATCCTGCTCATTATTATGGTTGTATTTTTACTATTTTTTGCTGTTATTTCGTTTAAGTTTTTTTACAGAAGTATCCTGTGCTTCTTTAATATAAGTCGTAAATAAGCTCGGTTAATAGATGTAGTTTTATCGCCTACCTGTAATTTCGTTATTTTTTTAAATTAACCATCGTTAAGACAGTTATTATTCATAAAACCATGCGATACGAGAGAATTATTTTAAAACGTATACTTATAACCTTCCAAGACTTTAGCCGTCATAGGCAGCCCTTGTTTAAAGAGCATATTCAGAAACTCGTCGGCATCCATTGGGGGATGCTTCAACGACTTACGCTGTCTTCTGACTGCTTCTAGAGCAAACGCAGGATTTAAATCGAATAGATCAGAAATGAAGGCATCAGGATGCAAGGCTTCAATGTCAAAAGCAGCTAATACCTCTGCCGGGAAGTCTTTCAGATTTACCGTTACAATCACTTCGGCTTTAGCTCGGATCGCAGCAGCTAGTACATGGCGGTCATCCATGTCAGGAAGTGTCAGACCCGTAATCAAAGGCTCGTATCCCGCCACGTTGGCATCGGGCAGTACCCTGTTCATCAATTGAACAGTTCGGGTTAAAGCTTCCGCTGTAATTTCAGGCCGTTGTTTTAAAAGGTTTCGTTGCCATTCATCGTGGATTTGAGCACTCCATTTAGGTTGATAAAGGCCGATTATCCCCAGATGCATTAACAGATCACGCAGTCTGGCCGGATACAAAACACAGGCGTCTAGAAGGACAGGATAGGGCGAATGTCTCATTAGTAACCCATCCCCAGTTCTTGAGCTTGCTCTGCTAACGCTTGCATAGCTTCTAGGCTGTTCTGATCACGTTGACGCTTGTAAGCCATTAGATCGGCAAACAATACGCGACGATGCCGGCCTGTTTTATGAAAAGGCAGCAATCCTTCTTCCAGTAATTTCACCATATGTGGACGTGACACATTCAAGATATTTGCCGCCTCTTGCGTCGTCAGTTCTGCATGAACTGGCACGATCTGAACCGCATTGCCAGCAGCTAGCTCACCTAAAATTTCCATCAGCAACATCATCGCTGAGGTTGGAAGCTCGATTGTATGAGATTGCTGGTCTTCGCCCATAATCTCGATTTTCTGGGTTTCCAGTTTCGTTGACAGATAGGCCGCTAATTCGCGTTGGCTTTGCTGGGCTAATTCCGTTTCGAATTTGTCCGGCAGATTAACATTGGTCAGTTGCTTGGTTGTCATCGTTATCTCCTAATTAATTGTGTTGCCTTGATTGTAAACGAAATAATCGAAATATACAATAAACGAAATAATCGAAAATCAATGCATTTGAGATGTATTAGGTTTTACTCCTAGACCATCTAATCCTCGACTTTCTGCTTGCCTCGTTGATATTAAAAACAAAGGTGTCTTCCATTGTAGAGGGTAGTGGAATTATAAAATCATCAATTGGGAAGGATACAACATTGGGGCTCCCGATGAAGGGGACCCCAGGAGTGGGGGTTATATGGTGACTTCAATCACCAATAATCTGTATTAAATATCTAATCGCTTGGTTTGCCATCTTTTAGATTTCCAACGCCAGGTATTAACGAATCCACGCAGCCATTCATCACAGAAGAAACCGATCCAAATACCTAAGATCCCCATTTCCATCTTGATGCCTAGAAAGTATCCCACAGGAATAGCAACACACCACATAAAGAACATAGCGGTATATAACGGGAAACGGGCATCACCGGATGCACGTAATGCGTTCACCATAACGATATTAGCGGTACGAATTGGCTCCATAAAAACGGACAGCAAGAATAATGGCAATAGGAGTTTAATAATGGCTTCATCTTGCGTCAGGAAATGCAGAATCGGTATTCTGAACAGCCAGAAGATGGCGACAACACCAATGGTTACGACACAACCAATTTTCAAGCTGTTAAAGCCGCGAATATAGGCATCTTCAAATCGTTTGGCCCCGACCAGATGGCCAACCATAATTTCGTTACCAATACTGATAGAAATTCCAAACAACATCACAAACAGTGACAACTGGAAATAGAGGGTTTGTGCTGCCAGTGAGGTTTCACCCATCAGTCCAATAAATGCTATGGCAGTCATATATTGCAGGACCCACACCACGTTTTCACCCGCGGCGGGTAATCCAATATGTAAGATTTTGCCCAACATATTCTTCGACCAGCGCAGGAAACCTGACAACTTAAATTTAATCCGCAGGCCATAACTGAGCAGACAGAATAACAGGATAACGGCAACAATCCGGCCAAAGACGGTAGACCAGGCAACACCTTCCAGACCATATTGAGGTAATCCGAAGAAACCATACAGGACAATCATATTACCTAATATCGTCAGCAAGTTAGCAATCAGCGTGACATACATTGCCGGCTTGGATTTTCCGTAAACCCGTAAACAAGTCGCCAGGATAAGCGACATGGCTTCCGGGATCAGACAGATCCCCAGAATGTGCAGATAGCTGAAACCGTCTTCCATCAGGTGTTCTGGCATGTTCATGATATGTAATATCTTATAGCCGAAGAAGAGGGTAATCAGTGCACAGCTAAGCCCAAGTAAGAAGTTGAATGCGATAGAAATATGGATTGCCTGACTGGCCTTATTCTGTTTGCCAGCACCAATGTATTGCGCAATAACAACACTGCAACCGACACTGATAAAGCTGAAAATAGTGATAAACAGGTCAAAGACCTGATTACCTACTGCCATGGCAGCCAGATAAGAAGTAGAAACATGGCTCACCATATAGGTGTTAATTAATAAAGTGGCCAGATGGAGGAGAATATCAATAAAAATCGGCCAGCTTAATGAAAAGAGCGAACGCTCAGTAACATCAGTTTGATGCATTTGAAAAACCTGCTTATTGAAAAAGGTAAAATAAGTAATTTCTTGAGATGCAGCGTACTCAGAAAATATTCATACATTGTACATGGTTTATTCATCTGTTAACAGCGAGAGGATAAGAATAAAAAGGTGAATGCTATTTTTCAATTTGTCTGTATCTGACTGTTGAGATACCAGGTAGATTTGTGAATAATTTCAGATCTATATCAAGTAGATTGTTGTCTGATAACAGTAGAAAGTAAAAAAATTTATATGTTTTATTTGATTGTTTTGGTAACGTTTTCATATGATTAACACTGATATAGAAGTTGGTACAATTAGAGATTGTTATTTTTATGTTTGATAAATTTCCCAAATAATATCTGTATTTTTGTGTTTGGGTAATATTTAAAGTTTAACTTATCTAAATAATTTTATTTCTTCATTAAAACTTAAACGCTTCATCAACGAAAAGATAAAAAAATTTACCTGGTTAAATTTTGTTCTATAATCAGTTGCAGGAGTAAAATATATGGAAATAAAAATATACCATTTAACGAGGTGATATGATGATAAATAGACTACAGCGTCGATTAATAATGACTATTTTGATGTTGACTTTTTTTTCTACTTTTTCTGCATCTACCTATGCTTGTGTATTAAAGCCACATTTCCCTATATGCGCAATAAAATGTGTTATTTTTTCATCCCATACGGCGACATGTATTATCGGTTCTGATAGTCCTAATAATTCAACTCCTGAACAATCAACCCCTGTTGTATTTAAGAATAAATAATTAATCGAGACTGGAATTAATTAATTTTCAGATAGCACAGTTATTGTGCTATACAGAATTCTATTTCTGTTATTTCTATTCCGCCCTTTAATAAGGGCGGGTTTTTATAAATAAATCAGACTCTAAGGTGTTCTATTTAAGCTAATGAAAATAATCTAAATGAGTTTGTTTTAGATTTAAGTAATTAGAACAATTTATTAAACTGAAATATAATTAATCAATAACAAGTAATGTGTTTATTGGTATATTGTTTATGTTTTCTATGAATTGGCTGAAACGTAGCAGATAGCCATCGGGATCTTGCACCAGGAATTCTCTTTGGCAGGCCAGTATTTCATCAACACGGTAATGATTGTCTTTAACTTCTCGATATAGTTTTATGCCATTAGCTTTTAAGTTGTTAAGTAGAGGAGTTAAATCATCAACTTCAATTTGAAAATTCACACCTCTTCCCAGAGGATAATTTAGTGAGGCAGTATTCCAGCCATCATCATGTAGTGCTTCAAGCATTAGTTGTGCTTCGCCCAATTCTAGATACGCGAAATCTGGGGCATCGCGGCGAATAAGTAACTGGAAGCCAAGAATTCTTTGGTAAAAATCCAAAGATCGAGAAAAATCAGTGACGGTGAGCTCCGGCACCATACGATTCCAATAGGGTTTATGTTGGTTCATACGTTATTCTTTAGCTCTGTGATATTTTTTCCATTATATAAGTATTTTTCACTCTATGAACAGCTCTGTTTTTCGTAGTAATTGCTATACTATATAGGAAAATGCAGAAATTAAAAATATTCTTATTGTGTTAACTTTTAGTTTTATTGATTTAGTTTAATTGTGTTGTTATATTTTTTTCATTGGTTTTTATACGATGTTTATTAACTGTTTTTTCTTGAGTATATAATCGATTTACTGAGGTGTATATAAATTTCTATTTTTTATAATTTTTGTTTTTTGCGTGATTGGTCACGGATAATTTAAATATTATCTATATCTTATTGAACAGTTTTAACTGGGGGATAAGTTCATTTTATGATTTCTATATTTTTACATTATCATTTTATTTATTCTTGTAATATACAGGCATGGTTTAATGTCGATCACCGTATTTCTAACTATTTCCCTAATTAATTCCTCTAATTGTATCTTTAATTAAATCTTTATTTTTAATCACTGCATTTATTGTGGCGTATTTCTGTGTGTTTTTCAGGGGCTTTCCTGAATTATGCAGTATAGACAATTATTGGATAAAATATTTATGAAACGTATTCCAGAGCCTTTCCGTATTAAAATGGTAGAAAATATCCGCATGACTACGCGTGCGGAACGTGAAAAAGCATTAGAAGAGGCTGGATATAATCCATTCCTGTTGCCAAGTGATGCTGTTTATATTGATTTGCTGACAGATTCCGGTACCGGTGCAATGAGTGATCGCCAGTGGGCGGGAATGATGATGGGTGATGAGGCTTATGCGGGTTCCCGCAACTATTATCATTTATGTAATAAAGTTAACGAGCTGATTGGCTATCAATATACTATTCCAACTCACCAAGGCCGTGGCGCAGAGCAAATTTTATTCCCATCATTGATTGCCCGCAAAAAAGCGCAAGGGGGCGCAACACATCCGGTCTTTATTTCTAATTTCCATTTTGATACCACGGCTGCCCATGTTGAATTAAATGGTGCGAAAGCGATTAATGTTGTTACGCCAAAAGCCTTTGATACAACGACGTATTACGATTGGAAAGGCGATTTTGATATTGATGAATTGAAAAAAACGATTGCGGAACAGGGGGCTGATAATATTGTGGCAATTATCACAACCGTGACTTGTAATAGTTCTGGTGGTCAACCTGTCTCTATCGCTAATATGAAGTCTGTGTATGAGATTGCGAAGCAATACGATATTCCTGTAGTGATTGATTCCGCTCGTTTCTGTGAGAATGCCTGGTTTATTAAGCAAAGAGAAAAAGGTTACGAGAATAAATCAGTCAAAGAAATTGTCAGAGAGATGTATCAATATGGTGATATGCTGACAATGTCAGCTAAAAAAGACCCGATGGTCAATATTGGTGGTCTTTGCTGTTTCCGTGACGATGAAGATCTATTTAACGAAGTGCGTACCCGCTGTGTGCCAATGGAAGGGTTTGTTACTTACGGCGGCCTTGCCGGGCGTGATATGGAAGCTCTGGCAATTGGCCTTGAAGAGGGTATGAATGAAGATTATCTGGCATATCGTATTAATCAGGTGGCTTATTTAGGCAACAGATTAAGAGATGCGGGTATTCCTATTCAGTATCCTACCGGTGGTCATGCTGTATTCGTTGATGCTAAATTATTATTGCCACATATTCCAGGAGAGCAATTTCCTGCTCATGCATTGAATAATGAACTGTATCTGGATGCAGGAATAAGGAGTGTCGAAATTGGCTCTTTATTGTTAGGTCGTGATCCGAAAACAGGAAAGCAAAAAGAATCACCAATGGAACTTTTGCGTTTAACTATTCCTCGCCGGGTGTATACCAATGATCATATGGATTATATTGCAGAGGCTTTTATTTCCCTGAAAGAGAGAGCGACTCAAATTAGAGGATTAACATTTACTTATGAGCCTTCAGTATTACGGCATTTTGTTGCAAGATTAAAGCCAATTAAATAATAAAAAACGGGGTGCTTCTATCTGCAAGCATCCCAAATTTTATTTCGTATATCATAAAGCCACGCTAGGATTACGCACATGGCTACTTTACTAATAAAAAAATCGTCTCCCTCTTTACTTGGCGGCGCAATGATCATTGGCGGAACGATTATTGGCGCAGGCATGTTTTCCTTACCGGTTGTCATGTCAGGAGCATGGTTTTACTGGTCAATCGCTGCTTTGCTTTTTACCTGGTTTTGTATGTTGCACTCAGGGTTAATGATATTGGAGGCCAATCTTAATTATCGGATTGGCTCAAGTTTCGGAACGATAACAAAAGATCTTTTAGGCAACGGATGGAATATCATTAATGGTATTACGATTGCGTTTGTCTTATATATTCTAACTTATGCTTATATTTCTGCCAGTGGATCGATTATTCAGCATGTCATAGGGGATATGGAGATAGATTTTTCGCCGCGACTGGCTGGTTTTTTGTTTGCTTTTGCTGTTGCGTTTGTTGTCTGGCTAAGTACAAAAGCGGTTAGCCGGATAACCTCTATTATTCTTGGTGCCAAAGTATTAACTTTCTTTATGACTTTTGGTGGCTTGATTTATAACGTTGAACCTGCGGTTTTATTTAATACTGTTGAGATTAATCCGACTTATTGGCCTTATGTATTAGCAACTTTGCCTTTCTG
Organism: Photorhabdus stackebrandtii; assembly: GCF_011189495.1. Classification (NCBI taxonomy): domain Bacteria; kingdom Pseudomonadati; phylum Pseudomonadota; class Gammaproteobacteria; order Enterobacterales; family Morganellaceae; genus Photorhabdus; species Photorhabdus stackebrandtii. Next base: position 13,275 of record NZ_PUJV01000027.1, on the reverse strand, counting down.
TCTGGCTTCTTTTGGATATCATGGCAATGTTCCTAGTCTGATGAAATATTATGGAAAAGAACCTCAGAAAATAAAGAAATGTCTGTTTATTGGGACGTTAATGGCATTAGTTCTTTATCTAGTCTGGTTGATTGGAACAATGGGAAATATTCCCCGGTCAGATTTTATTAAAGTTGCGGAACAAGGGGGAAATATTGATGTTCTGGTCCAGTCATTAAGTGGAGGCTTAAACAGTTCAACATTGAACTTATTGTTGACCCTTTTTTCTAACTTTGCTGTTGCCAGCTCATTTCTTGGTGTCACGCTGGGACTGTTCGATTATTTGGCCGACTTGTTTAAATTTGATGATACCAAACTGGGGCGTTTTAAAACCGCATTGGTAACGTTTCTTCCGCCAATGGTTGGAGGGATGATTTACCCGAATGGTTTTATTTATGCGATTGGCTTCGCCGGCCTTGCTGCGACAGTTTGGGCTGCTATCGTTCCCGCTTTACTCGCCAGAGCATCCCGTAAACGGTTTGGTAGCCCAGCCTATCGGGTTTGGGGCGGCAATGCGATGATCGGCTTGATTTTGCTGTTTGGCGTATTGAATGTCACTGCTCATATCTTATCAAGTTTTAATCTACTGCCCGTTTATTCATAAAAAAACTCCTGCGGTGGGTGCCGCAGGAGCCTGGTGTTGACGGAGATAAGCTCCGAAAAGGAAGAAAACAAAGCAGGTGTATTTATGTTTTAATTTAGTTTGTTAACTCCCAACATCTTACAGCAAGGTTATTAACAGGAAGTTCTTATGGCTTCCCTTTAGAACATGAGCACCTGACTGCTTTATTTAGTACAACTCCTGACAGACATATCGTAAGAAGCTGTGACTAATAGAACAATAGCATCAGAATGCACTATTTTGACAACTTTTTGCTTAGTCATTAATTAGTTGTATACAATCTTTCAGTGTAAGTACTGCTTCTGAACCGGTATTATCGTTGCTGGTCAGGCCCATTAATGTTTACTCCTGTTTCAGTGGTTGTTCGTGTTGAGTCACAACTTAAGTCATCATCATCTGTTGGTATTCGCTAATCACCTGTTGGCAGAATTCAGGTGAATTCACATGATGAGAGTTTTTAATTAGTTGTCTGTTTTCCGTTTCTATAAATGTAGACTCAAAAGCGTTGATAAAGGCTTGAGTCGCATCAGGATTCCAGAAGGGGCCACCTTCAATGTCCAGAGCGGAAAAACCGCCTTCAGGAATAATAAATTTTAATTTTCCTTCGCACCGATTAAGTTTTTCCGCAATCCAAATTCCCATTTGGCGGTTCTCTTCTGGTACGGTGCGCATTAATGTTACCTGAGAGTTGTGGCGGTAAAATTGCCGGTATTTGTAGCGTTCCGGGATAGTATTCAGATGCCCGAAATTTACCATATCCAATGCGCCGCAAGAGCCAATATAAGGTATTTGTGTGCGTGCTATCGCCCCCAAACGGTCTGCATCACAGGGTAGAGCACCACCAAACAGATAGTCACAGACTTCAGTTGTGGTGATATCCAGCAGGCTATTTAGCAGACGGCTTTCGGCCAGTTTTTCCATTGTTTTGCCGCCGCTGCCGGTTGCATGGAAAACCAGACAGTCATACTGTTGCTCTAACTCTTTGGTCAGTAATTGTATGCAAGGTGTTGTGACGCCAAACATTGTCAGACCGATAGCCGGCTTATCTTCAACATTGTTCTCCTGGTAGAAATAAACTGCGCCTGCAATTTGATTGGCCGCGTTTTTCAATACCTGACGGGAGATACGGTTAAGGCCGGACACATCAGTGACTGAATAGAGCATGGCGATATCACTGACACCGACATAACCTGAAACATCACCGGAAGCCATAGTAGAAACCATCAGTTTTGGTATACCGACAGGCAAAGATTGCATCGCGGGTGTAATCAGTGCTGTCCCGCAGGAACCCCCCAGACCTAGAATCGCTAAAACATCAGTTTGTCTTGATAAAAAAATATTAAAAGCGACTGACATTGCGGATATCGCTTTCCCCCTATCACCACAGAAAACGGCATCTTTGCCTTGTGGATGATGCTCTGCTACTGTTAATGCAGTGATGTCCGCACCTCTTTCGAGCGGGCCAGATTTAGTAGTTAAATCCACAGTACGAACGGCAAGGCCAGCTTTTTCTATCAGATCCCTGACGTAGAAGATTTCTGCGCTCTTGGTATCAAAAATAGTGGCGATATAAACACAGCCTTGGCTTTTTTTCATTATAATTATGAATACTTCCCTGGTGCTGACTACTAATTCATGGACAGATTATAGACAAGATGAGACTCTAGTATCACTATTATATTACCAAATTGAGACTGTCATCTCATTTTACCCATAAATAAACTGAATCAATTTGGGTGTTTTGTAGATAGTTAAGTAGAGTGATGATAGCGAAGAAGAATTTTAACCATAAGCTTTATCTAGAGATTTTTATTGTGAAAGAGTTGTGGCAATGATGGATTCGAATACTAAACCTCACTTTACCGGGACCCGGAAAAAAACGTATGCATTGCTGATAAATGCTGCACTGGAACTTTTTGAGCAGAGAGCGATACCTTCGGTTTCCGAATTGGCACAGTATGCTGGTGTTTCCAGAGCAACGGCATACCGCTATTTTCCGACCCAGAGCGATTTAATTGACGCAATTGTTAGTGCCAGCCTCGGGCCGATTCTCACTTGGAAGCCTTCCAGTGAGAAAACCGAAGATCGGATTATTGAGCTGTTGGATTTTGCCTATCCCCGTATGTTTCAACATGAAGGTGCATTGCGGGCGGCTCTGTTGGTTTCTTTACAGCAATGGGCCCATGGGCGAGATTTATCTGCGGATAAGCAGGAAAAGAAATTGGTACGTGGGCATCGTAAGGAGATCCTTGCAACGGTTGTTGAACCACTAAAAGGGCATTTTCCACCGGAGACTTTGGAAAATGTTATTCGTTCTTTTTCTCTGATTTATGGCTCTGAAGTCTTTCTGGTAATGAAAGATATTTGGAATATGGATAATGAGAAGGTTATTGAAATCACTAAATGGATGGCAAAAGCCATTATTAATCAGGCTCATAGAGATTCTAAGCTCTAGTTGTTTTTGATAAGCCATTTAATAACTTAGTGTTAATTGGCGAACTTCACGGGGTGGATATTTTGCATAGATTTCATATAACTTATGATTATTCTTATGCAAGATATCCCTGTTTATGCAGAAAGAATAAAAATGGTTGTTGAACCAGGTGATTGAGTTTTGCCGCTACACGCCAAATGAGCATTTGTTACTTATTGAATTTATCTCCTTTATGACTAAGGTTTGTTCATAACCATTCTGTATTTCCATTAAAATTAATTTGATGAAATGACATCATTGTACCTGTCTTTCATGGTTAAAATTCCCGCCTATATAAAGCAAAATGTTAAAAATATATTGGTTTGTGATTGCAATAAATACTTTAAAATCTAACAAATCGATTATCAATATAACTATTTCTGGTTGATCATGACGAAAATCATAATTCATCCTTTAATTACACCTATATTTTATTTTTTCTGACTAATCAGAGTATTACTGCTAAAAATAGTAGTTTGAAAAATAGGACAAGTATGAAAATACACTTTAATTACAATTCGTAATTTTTAATTTAACCTTTAAATACAATAGGTTAAATTAATTTGAGAGGTTTTTGATATTATATTTAATCCAGTAAGGTGTTGCATTAAATTAATATGTGTGAGAACTTATTTACCAGCTGGCCTGCGGTGGTTTTTAAATATCATTAAATGTGTCACAACATATTAGATTGCTATAAATAGACGTTAATTTTTCTCTTCGTTTATTTCATTTTATTCGATTATTTAATCAGGTTTGGTGTGGTTTAACGTAAGTTTGCACTTCCTGTCATATATAAAGATGCCATGAATACTCAACGTAAACTTGATAAAGATAATTTTAATGCGGTAATGGAAGGTCTGGCACCTTCATTGGAATTTCAAGTTGAAAGTGCGCTGCCTGGGCAGCGCGGATCAAAAGCCAACTCGACCAGTTTCTGGTCGACATGACCTCCGGTTTACTGGTGGCCTACAATATTAACCATAATAAAATAAATATTAATATTCTGTTAAAGTTAAAAAATAAATATATGTGATAATTAAACTTAAATAACAATTTAATAAACTGAGTCTATTTATTTGTTTTGAAATATTTTAATGAGAAAAACAATATAAAAATCAAAGAATATTATAATTTCAATTGACATGCCATATGTTTAATATTAATAAATTACTATAATTTTTTAATTTATTATAGTGTTGATTTTTTTCGATTTTAATATTGATAAGATTTATCCTAAAGAACCAGGAGGGCGGTAGCGTGGGAAGTAACTTAGAAAAGAAAATTAAAAATACGAAAGGTAGTAAACAGAAGAAATAGTTTTAATGATAACGTAAATAGGCTTTTTTTACAGAGTAAGGAAATTATAAAGGCAGAGAAAATTTATCCAGAAAATAATAAAACTATACAATTAGTTTACATATCGATGTTGTGCTTGTTAAAGCTGAAAAATTCAATTTTGAACATATTTAAAATAGTGAAAGAAATTTTAAGTTAGTTTACCGCCTGCAATAATAACGAATTCCTTCAAGTTCTATAATGAGACGAAATCATTAATAGCTAATCTTCAATGGGATATATTATGGATGAAATTAAATGTTTGGATGTTTTCCCGCTGTTTTCTACTCTCCTGCAAAAACTTTGGCAACAAATTACCGAGGATATCGAACGCATTACACCAGAAATGTTGCCACTGACTGAAATAAATCAGTCTGACATTGATCGAAGTATCAACCAGATAACGGGAGGGCTCCAGAACGTTCAGGATATTTATGGACTTTCGCCGTTGCAGGATGGAATTATGTTTCATCACTTGTTGGAAAATCAGGGCGATTCATATCAAGTGATATTCCGTCTCATCACGTTTTAATAATAAACTTAATTATCCATCTCCGTGACGAATATCAATCGAATTATTTCTATATCATTCTTTTATCTTAATTAAGCATATAAACGTATCACTATATTAGTGTCTGTTATCAAATGTTTGCCCTATTAGAAATTAGAACGATGTTTGGTTGATAGAGATTCAAGACTTGACACTTTGGAATGATAAAATGAATATGCCACATAGCCACAACCTATCATCAGAAAATCCTTTTACTTCTTCTCATGAACTATCACTTAGTTCTACTCAACAAGTCATTTGGCTTGACCAAATTCTTCATCCTGACTCCCCCAATTACAACATCAGTACATTGGTCTGTATTGATGGAGCTCTGGATGAAGTATTGTTCACTCAGGCTCTTGAAGCCGTTGTTTCTCGCCATGACACATTACGCTTACGGCTTGTGGATACCCACGGATTACCTCGCCAAAAACTCGTCGATACTTCCTCAGTCTCTTTAGCTGTGCACGATTTTTCACACTATGCTGATGCAGAAGCCCAAGCCACACAGCAAGTGCACGCTACTTTTATACGCCCGTTCCATTTGTATGGGGAGCTGTGGCGTTCTGAGTTGCTGCGAGTCAGTGATACACGCTGGTACTGGCAATTTTGCTGTCATCATTTGATCTCAGATGGTCTGGGTTTGAGGCTGGTTATCAAAGATCTTGCAGATAATTACAATCGTTTGGTCAAGGGGGATACATTAGCAGACGTTGCTCCTTCCTACCTTGACTTTATTGTTGAAGATCGTACCTATCTTGACTCCAAATTACACACACGTGACCTGCAATTTTGGCTGGAACGCTATGAAAAACTGCCTCCAGCCCTAATTCCGCCCTCAAATCCAGGCACATCTGTCACTCACTCGCCGGCAAAACCCGTTCTTTGGCAGCTGAACGCAACACTTTTTCAACAGATTGAAGATACAGTGGCCGCTCATGGATTCTCTATCCTCCATTTTATGTATGCCGTTCTGGCTTGCTATTTCGCCCGTAGTACAGACACAGAAGAGATTGTTATTGGCATTCCAGTGCACAATCGCAAAAATGCGAAACAGAAATGTACTCTAGGGACATTTTCGTCAGTCATTCCCATTGGAGTAACTATTCACTCTAAAGACTCTTTCCTTGATGTTATGCACAAGGTTGCAGCAGAGTTACGTCGTTGCTATAAGTATCAGCGGTTACCCATTACAGAAATTAACCAGCATACACAGATAAAACAGAAAACAGGACGTGCCCAACTTTTTGATATCACACTGTCGCTTGAGTTGTTCAACACCAATTTTAATATGCAACAAGCTGTCACAACGCTTAAAGCGTCACATCGTGGTGCAATGTTCCCCCTTGCAATAGCTATCTACCAATACACATTTACCCACCTTGAAAAGGTAAGCCAGCCTGTCACAATCGAATTCAATTACAATACTAATTACCTGAATCACGAAGAAGTCGTTGCCCTCCAGGCTCGTTTAGCCCTATTAGTAGAAGCCGCCATAACTTCTTTAGATAGGCCGATCGGGAATGCCCCTCTCTTACCTTCGTGGGAGCGTCAGCAATTATTGATGGATTTCAACGCAACCAAAGTTGATTTTCCACAAAACGCACTGATACATCAGCTGTTTGAGCAACAGGTTGAACGCACTCCTGATGCCATTGCCGTGGTATTTGAAACACAATCAATTAACTACAATGAACTGAATCATCGGGCCAACCGTTTAGCGCATTATCTGATTTCTTTAGGCGTACAACCCGATGAGCGGGTCGCTATTTGTGTTGAACGTAGCCTGGATATGATAGTGGGGCTGCTGGCTATTCTCAAGGCTGGCGGCGCCTATGTGCCCCTCGATCCGACCTATCCGTCTGAGCGACTGACCTATATGCTGGATGATGTGAAACCAGTGGCTCTGCTGACTCAGTCTTCACTCATTGAAAAACTGAATAGCCATCTGCCTACCGTAGTATTTGACGCCCCGGTCTTGTCCGCTTTTGATAAAAAATCGGCAGAAAATCCCAATACTCAGGCCCAGAAACTGACCTCAAACCATCTGGCTTATGTGATTTATACCTCCGGCTCTACCGGGCAACCTAAAGGAGTCATGGTAACGCACAGGAATGTTATTAATCTTTATACTGGACTAGGTCTTCATACTGGGTTGAATAACACAGAACAGCCATATCGTGTAGCCGTGAATGCCAGTCTGGTATTTGATGCTTCAGTACAAAATTGGATCCAAGTATTGTCAGGCCACACGTTAGTTATTGTCCCTGAGAACGTGCGTCCAGATGGGGACATGCTATGGCAATATTTTGCCAGTCAGGCAGTGGATGTCTTCGACTGCACGCCAGTCCAATTGCAATGGTTACTGAATGCTGGTTTAGGCTCTTCTTCTGGTTATCAGCCTAAGCTCGTGTTGATTGGTGGTGATGCTATTTCACCTTTAGTTTGGTCCAGATTGCAACAAATCACGACTTCCCGATTTCTTAACCTATACGGGCCAACAGAATGTACGGTAGATGCCACTGTCTGCCCGATTGATATCACGTTACCACAACCCTCTATTGGTCGTCCTATCGCCAATACCCAAATCTATATTCTAGATATACAAGGCCAACCCGTGCCTTTTGGTGTAACCGGCGAAATTTATATTGCGGGTGCCGGGGTGGCCCGAGGTTATCTGAACCGCCCTGAATTGACTATCGAGCGTTTCCTGACGGATCCGTTTACCTCAGATCCTGATGCCCGCATGTACAAAACCGGTGACCTTGGACGTTGGTTACCTGACGGTAATATTGAGTACATCGGCCGTAATGATTTTCAGATCAAATTACGTGGATTCCGCATTGAACTGGGTGAAATCGAAGCTCATCTCATTCAATGTCCGGGAGTGAGGGAGGCTATTGTCATTGCTCGTGAAGATACCCCCAATAACACACGGCTGGTTGCCTATATTCAGCCTCAGCCCGGTATTAAGCTTGTCTTGGCTGAACTACGTCAGCAACTTATTTTGCAATTAGCTGAATATATGCTGCCCAGTGCATTCGTGATATTGGAAACTTTCCCGCTGACTCTCAACGGCAAACTCGATCGTAAAGCACTACCGGCACCTGATCAATCAGCAGTAATAACGCGTAGCTATGAAGCCCCCAATGGGGAACGGGAAACAAAACTGGCTAAGCTTTGGCAAGATTTGCTGGGATTGAAATGTGTTGGCCGTCAAGATCATTTCTTTGAACTCGGTGGTCATTCGTTGATGGCGGTTAGCCTGATTGAACGACTGCGTAATGATGGATGGCTGCTTGATGTTCGCGGCGTTTTTTCTGCGCCCGTGCTTGCTGACATGGCTCAGGCTATCCAGATAAATCAAGATAACTCTGTTTTTATTGTGCCACCTAATCGTATTCCTAAAAATTGTACCGCTATTACTCCCGATTTGTTGCCCTTGGTAACATTATCTCAAGCAGAAATCGACACGGTTACAAAAACTGTAGTTGGCGGCGCGGCCAATGTGCAGGATATCTATCCGCTCGCACCGCTACAGGAAGGCATACTGTTCCATCACCGCCTACAGGAGCAAGGCGATACATACCTGTTAAATAGTCTGATTGCTTTTGATAACCGTCAGCGTCTTGATACCTTCCTTGAAGCTTTGCAAAAAGTCATTGATCGCCACGATATCCTGCGTACCGCTATCTGTTGGCAGGGGCTGACCCAACCCGTACAAGTGGTCTGGCGACAAGCCTCGCTATCAGTGATGACTTTCGTGCCTATTTCAGCAGACAATGTGCAAGCCCAGTTACAGACCCACACAGACCCACATCAACGCCGATTTGATCTAAGCCAGGCTCCGTTACTGAGCGCCGATATCGCTCATGATCCGGTCAGTCACGAGTGGCTGCTGGCGCTGAGTTACCATCATTTGGTCTGTGACCATATGACACTGGAACTTATCGCCAGTGAAATCCATCTATTACGGCAAGGACTCACTGAAGAACTGCCTAATCCGCTACCATACCGTAACTTCATTGCCCAGACCTTGAATGTACCGTCTTCAGTTCATGAAGACTATTTTCGTGCCCGACTCGCCGATATTGATACACCAACGACACCATTTGGTCTGTTTAATGTACAGAATGATGCTCACGATATTACCGAAGCCCATTTATTGCTGGACAGCACTCTGGCACGAGCGATCCGTATTCAGGCCCGCCACTTAGGAGTCAGTGCAGGGGTACTATTCCATGTTGCTTGGGCGCAAGTATTAGCACAGACCAGCGGCCGTGATGATGTGGTTTTCGGTTCCGTGCTGCTGGGTCGCCTGCGAGGTTACGCTGGGTCTGATCGAGTCATGGGAATGTTTATCAATACCCTACCGGTGCGGGTATCCCTTGCTAATCACAGTGTATTGGAAATGGTGCAGACCACCTACCGTGATCTAGCGATGCTGTTGGAACATGAGCAGGCTCCGCTGGCATTAGCCCAACGCTGTAGTGGTGTTACCCCGCCATTACCGCTGTTCAACACGTTATTCAACTACCGTCATAATCAATCAAACATAGATAATATTGCCTCGGACGGTACCCGATTGCTAACCACAATAGAACGTAACAACTATCCGCTCACTCTCTCGGTAGATGATCTAGGTGAAGATTTTAGTCTGTTGGTTCAAAGCGTTGTGGAGATCGATCCCGCTCGAATAGCGGGTTACTTGACCACAGTCATGGGTAATCTGATCGAAACCTTGGCTACCGACCCTCAGCAGCCTATTTGTCGCCTGCCAATCTTGTCCGCCAACGAGCGTCAGCAATTGCTGATGGATTTCAATGCGACCAAAGCTGACTTTCCACAAAATGAACTAGTACACCAATTGGTTGAACAACAGGCTGAACGTACTCCCGACGCCATTGCTGTGGTGTTCGAAGGACGCGCTCTCAGTTACAAGGAACTTAACTGCTGTGCTAATTGTCTAGCCCACGACTTGCTTGCGTTGGGGGTAAAACCCGATGACCGGGTGGTCATCTGTGCTGAACGCAGTCCAGAGATGGTGGTGGGGTTATTGGCTATTCTCAAGGCTGGTGGCGCCTATGTACCACTGGATCCAGCCTATCCGGCCGAACGACTGGCCTATATGCTGGATGATGCGGCGCCAGTCGCACTACTTACTCAAGCAGCCCTGAGGGAAACATTGGGCAGCAACCTGCCTACTGTAGTGCTTGATGTCCAACAACTATCTATTTTTAATAAAGCGTCAGCAGAAAACCCCGATGCTCGAGCATTGGGATTGACCTCACACAGTCTGGCGTATGTGATTTATACCTCAGGTTCCACCGGGCAACCCAAAGGAGTTATGGTTGAGCATGGCGGATTCAGAAATTACCTACAGTGGGCTCTTGGACACTATGCTAATGCAAATCGACTAAACAGTATTGTGTCATCACCGGTGGCCTTTGATGCGACTGTCACCAGTATTTACCTGCCCCTGCTTTGTGGCGGTAGAATACAACTGCTCCGTGATGGACAAGAATTGATCGAGTTGATACCCACCCTGTTATCTATGGATGCCACTACTCTGGTCAAGATCACCCCAACCCATTTTGCTGCGGTTGGTCAGGAATTGCTGACGGCAAAACAAACTTGTCCTGCACACTATTTTATTGTGGGGGGAGAGCCTCTCTCTAGTTCAACCGTAGCACTTTGGCGTGAACTTTCTCCTGAATCACGCATTATTAATGAGTACGGCCCAACCGAAACCGTAGTGGGTTGCATCGCGTTTGATACCTATGAGCTGAATGGTTTCACTCGCAATGTCCCTATTGGCCGCCCAATCGCCAACACCCAAATCTATATTCTGGATGTACAGGGTGAACCCGTACCTCTCGGCGTTATCGGTGAGATCTATATTGGCGGCACCGGTGTGGCCCGCGGCTACCTTAACCGACCAGAGTTGACCGCGGAACGCTTTATTCCGGACCCGTTCTCAACCGTATCTGGTGCCCGGCTGTATAAAACCGGCGACCTTGGCCGCTGGCTGCCAGATGGCAATATCGAATACCTCGGCCGTAACGATTTTCAGGTCAAGCTGCGCGGTTTCCGCATTGAACCGGGTGAAATTGAGGCTCAACTTGTTCAGTGTCCGGGGGTGGACGAAGCTGTCGTCGTCGCCCGCGAAGACATTCCGGGCGACACCCGTCTGGTGGCCTATCTCCGGCCTCAGTCCGGCGTTGAACTGGTGCCGGCGGATTTACGGCTGCGACTGGCACAGCATCTGGCCGACTATATGCTGCCCAGTGCCTTTGTGATGCTGGCGAGCTTCCCGCTCACGCTCAATGGCAAACTCGATCGCAAATCACTGCCAGCACCCGACCAGTCTGCCGTGGCAATGCATGCTTATGAGGCACCCGTTGGCGAACTGGAAACGACACTGGCACAAATTTGGCAAGACCTGCTGGGGCTGGCGTGTGTCGGGCGTTATGATCATTTCTTCAAACTCGGCGGGCATTCATTACTCGCAGTTCAATGCACGACACGTGTACGTCAGGAATTAGCTCTGGATTTGCCGCTGGCTCAGCTCTTTGCCCAGCCTGTCCTGATTGACCTCGCCCGGGCACTCACTGCTGCCTCCGTCACCGCCCGGGCGGTTATCCCTGCGGCCGATCATAGTTTGCCTCTGCCACTCTCCTTTGCCCAGCAGCGATTGTGGTTCCTCGGCCAACTCGATTCCGCTGCCAGCCAGGCTTACCATATTCCCGCGGTATTGCAGCTTTCCGGTCAGCTTGACCCGCAGGCCCTCACCGCGGCACTCGATAGCCTTGTCGCCCGCCAAGCGAGCCTGCGGACCCACTTTACGCTGGTTGACGGTCGGCCCTGTCAGCAGATAGCGCCTACAGACATCGGCTTTTCACTCTCCTGTTTGGACTTACGTTCCCTGAGCGCGACGGCCCGTGCTAAGCGCGTTGCCGAACTCACCGAATATGAGGCCTGTGCGCCCTTCGATCTCACTCAGGGCCCGCTGATCCGAGGTCAATTACTGCAACTGGCCGATGAGGAGCATGTGCTGCTGTTTACCCAGCATCATATCATCTCCGACGGCTGGTCCACCGGCATCATGGTCTGCGAGCTGGCAGCGCTTTATCAGGCCGCTCTTGCTGGTCAGGCGGCGGTTTTACCGCCCCTGCCCATCCAGTATGCCGACTATGCCGTCTGGCAGCGCAATGAGTTGCAGGGAGAGCGCCTTACCGAACAACGTGATTTCTGGGGTGCCCAATTGCAGGGCGCGCCCGCCTTGCTGGAATTGCCCACGGACCGGCCACGCCCGTCAGTACAGCGTTATGCCGGCAGCCGGGTGCCTTTCCATCTGACTGCTGAAGTCCTCACTTCCCTCAAGGCATTGGGGCAACGTCAGGGCACAACCCTGTTTATGACCCTGCTCACGGCCTGGACTGTTGTCCTTACCCGCCTCAGTGGCCAGGATGATATCGTCATCGGCACCCCCGTGGCCAACCGCCAGTACAGCGAAACCGAAGCGTTAATTGGTTTCTTCGTCAATATGCTGGCCTTGCGTATCGAACCCGGTCAGTGCCACACGGTGGCGGAACTGCTGGCTCAGGTTCGCGAACGCACACTGGCGGCCTATGCTCATCAGGACCTGCCTTTCGAACAGGTGGTAGATACATTGCAGCCGGCCCGCAGTTTGAGCTACAGCCCTGTCTTCCAGGTCATGCTGGCGCTGAACAACACCCCAGCTCAGGCGCTGACGTTGCCCGGACTGGCTCTATCCCTTATTGAGCAACCGCAGCGCAGCAGCCAATTTGACCTGACGCTGTCACTGACTGAAACCGACGCCGGTTTAGTGGGGGGGCTGGAATATGCGACCGATCTGTTTGATCAGGAGACCGTGGTTCGCATAGCGGGCTACCTTGAGAACGTGTTGACAGCAATGGTCGCGGATATGACGCAAGCGCTTTCATCTCTGCCGATGCTACCTGTCACAGAGCAGCAACAACTGCTGAGGGATTTCAACGCCACACAGGCGGATTTCCCGCAGGAAGCCCTGATCCATGAATTGTTCGAACAACAGGCGGCACGTACCCCGGATGTCACCGCCGTGGTGTTTGAAGAACACGCTCTCAGCTATGACGAACTGAACCGCCGCGCCAACCGGCTGGCCCATCATCTGTTGACCCTCGGCGTGCAGCCGGATGACCGGGTCGCCATCTGCGCCGAGCGCAGTCTGGAGATGGTGGTGGGATTATT
>NZ_PUJV01000026.1:0-54330 GCF_011189495.1 Photorhabdus stackebrandtii | reverse complement strand
TTGCTGCGATATTGTCCAGAACACGTTGTTTGATTACTGGGCATGTTGCCAGCCCCAGAGGATCAACCCATCCGGTGGGATTATGGACGTACGAATAGGGATTCAGGCCCCCATTCAGCCCAATCGGGTCAGGCGTAATAAACCGGCCAATTTCCGGCGCATAATACCGATAGGTATTAAAATGCAGCCCGGTCTCGTTGTCAAAATATTGTCCCGCATAACGCAGGTTTTGCCTGAAATCACAGCGGGTTGATGACCGGGCCGGATCGGTGAAGTAAGCCAGCGGCGGGCCATCCAGTTCACCAAAAATGTGATATTTTCCCGCCCACGCAATTTTCCCGTCCTCGTCCGTCACTTCCAGCGGCGCACCGTTGATATCGGTGTGGTACCAGAAGTAATGGTGTCTGGCTCCCCGTGTGACGATGCTGGCCAGCGGGGTGTAGCTGTCATGGGATTCATAGCAGTAGGTCTGTGTTTCGCCACTTTTCGTGTCACGCTCCTGCAACAGCCGCAGGCCATGCCAGACAAAGTCGGTTTGTTCATAACGTGCCAGTCCATCAATCCCAATTTTCACCCCCTTGCGGATACGCCGTCCAAGGGCATCATAGTGATAACGCGCCGTTGTGTTGCCGATGACCGCCACGGTCAGGCGGTTGTCACCATCATAGCGGTAATCCTGGGTTTCGCGCATTCTGCCCTCGCGGCGGGTCATGTTGCCGTGCGGGTCATGCTCATAGCGCCATTTCCGCCAGTAGCTCAGGCGGTCGCCCTGCGGTGTCACCGCTTTAGGGATCCCCTGCTCTTCCGCCTCCCGTTCCAATATCGACTGCGGTTGCTCCAGCAGGTTATCCGCCCGGTCATACCACAACATATCCTCATAAGCACAGCCCTGATGCGTCACTTTTTTCAGGCGACTTTCAGAGTCATAAAGATAGTCAACCATGCCCCGGTAATGATCTCCCATCATCTGCAATTCGTCCTGGGGGCCGTAGACCCACGCCCGCCACGGCTTGCCCTCGCTGAGATAAGGCAGTGGCTCAGCATCGGCCTGTTTCAACGGCAGGCTATACTGGCGGGTACAGCGCCCCAGCGGATCATAATCGCGCAGCTGGAACAGTTTGCCCTGCGTGCGGCGGGTTTCACGATGCAGCCGGTCACGCTCAAATTCAGTGAGGAGTGTCTGTTCATGCCGGATGGCGCTCAGATGACCGGAGCCGTAGTAGAGCCAGCTTAAGGTGCCGCCCTGCGGCAGCGTGAGGGCGGTCAGGTTATCCAGTTCATCATAGCTGAACTGGAGACGGTCATCGCCGTTCTGCTCCCAAATGACCCGCCCCAGTGCGTCATAGCCAAAACGCACGGTGTTGGGTTCTACTCCCAGTTGTTTGCCGTTGTCGTTCGGTTCACGGCTGGCCTCCAGCAGCCTGCCCATGTTGTCCCACCGGTACTGGTAAGTGTCCGTGTGGGTTTCCCGCTGGATCAGCTGACCGGCCGCATCATAATGCTGGTGTACCTGCCGTTCCGGGTACTGGAACACGCGGTCACCCATGCGCCGTTCGGTGCTTAATAAGCCCGCCGCATTGTATTCGTACCGGATTAAGGTGTCGTCAGGACGGATTTCTTCGATTAAGCGCCCTTCGGCATCACGGTTCAGCCGGTAACGGTCATCGTTAGCGTTGTCGAGCTGTATCAGATGGCCCTCGGGGCTGTACTGATAGCGAATTTGACGTTGTAAACGGTCCGTCGCACAGACCACCTGACCTGATGCATTGTATTCCCAGGCGCGGGGCGCATTCTCATTGCGCTGGTGATGGGTAAGCTGACCCGCGCTGTCCCATGCCAGGTGTTCTGTAGAATCGTCAGGATAGGTGATGAGGATTAACTGGCCACTATCGTTATAGTCATAACTGACTGTTTCCATCAAAGCATTGGTAAAGCGGCTCAACCGGTTCTCATTGTCGTAGCGCCAGGCGCTGCTTTGACCAGAACAATCAGTGTGGCGGATCAACTGCCCCTGACCATTCCACGTAAAATGGCTTTCCCCGCCTTTGGCATCAGTCACTTTGTCGGGACGCACCGTATTATCAAAGCCGTAGCGATAACGGGTAGTCTGCTTCAATGGCGAGGTTTCACTGATCAGCCGCCCAAAGTCATCGTAAGCCAATGCCGTTTCGGTGCCATCCGGCCAGAAGATAACAGTGAGCCGGTCGGTATCATTCTGGTACTGCCAGCCGGTCTGGTTGCCGTTGGCATCGGTGAAACTCAGTTGGCGGCCGTGCTTGTCCCATTCACTCAGACGGGTGTGGCCGTCCGCATCTTTGTAGCCGTTCGGCAGGCCAAATTCATCCCACAGGATATGGTGCTCCGTGCCGTTGCGGTCGAGGCAGTGGATGATGTGGTGCGCGTCGTTGAGATGCCAAACCGTGCGGGTGCCGTCGTACCAGTGCGCCGTGCGGGTAAGGGTCTCATCGTCGTATTCCAGCCGATAGCCCGCGCCCTCACTGGTTTGCCGGGCAATAACCCGCCACAGCCCTTCGGCTGTCTGCTCCCACTGGTAATCACAGCGCAGGCCGCGCGCATCCTGATGCCATGCCATCACGCCGTGCTCTGTCCAGCCGAATTGTCGCTGGAGAGCGTCGTTGCGATGGCTGACCCCCGTCAATTGGGCGTGCTCATTATAATGATAGCGGCAAAGCTGAATGCGATGGCCGTCATACCATTCGCGCCAGACGGCGGTAAGGCGGGAAACCGTTTTGCCAGCAATATCCATCATCACATAGTCACAGTGCAGGTTCAGCCCGCCATGGCCCGTGATATTGACCATCTGGTGCTGTTCGTTGTAATGAAAACGCTGTTCGTTACCGACATTATTGCGGATGTGGCTCAGGCGGCTGAGGCCGTCATGATCAAAAGCCGTATAGTGATAAACTAATTCGCCTGCATCACGAATTTCCCATTTGCCCTCTTCCGTGTGTATCAGGTTGCTTTGCGCCTCAGGGCAAAAACAGCGATGACCTGCCGGCACGTCAGGAAAGGGCACGATATCCCCGGCAGGAGAACGCCAGAGCAACCCGCCTTCCACGCGCGTGAGATGGCTTTCCCAGAACAGGCTCCAGCCCCGACCCAGTACGCTGTCATATTGATAACGGCTCAGGTAACTACGCTGCCAGTAGAGCGGCAATTCAGCGTCAAAAACGAAGTCCAGCTCATCCTCATCGTTCAGGAATTTCTGACCGGCAATGACTTCCACCGGGTGCATCAGAATACCGGCGACAGGCATCGCCACGGCAAGCGCCCCCAGCCGGCAGGCGATTTTGCGGATTTTAGCCGCACCCGGTATCTTGTTGAATAGCGTCTGCAACGCGCCGGGGCCTTTGGCTGCCGCGCCACCGAAACTGATTAACCCGGCCGCCAACATCGTTAAATCGGAAACGGTATACGCCCATTGGGGGATTTCCGGCGCAATCTTTGCTGTCTGCGCCGTCCCGCCGCCGATGAAGACATTCGACGAACCGGTCATGACTGCCGCATCACAGACCGTTTTGTCTCCGACCCGCACCGCAGGATAGCCATTGATGAAAACGGAAGCAGAGCCTTCTGCCATCTGGCGCAGGCCATTCTCTTTACTGCACTCTACTTGACTGCGTGTCGCGATAGCAGCGGGTTGGTTGTTGATAAAGACATTGGGAGAGCCTCGCGTGATTTCCCCGCAGGGACTTCGCGACGAGGCCCCCTTAGAGACACAGGCGTCACGCGCCATGTCGCCTAAATATCCCGCCGCCATGCCCACCACAATGGCGGCACCTATCAGTAAAACGCCCACCCCGAGACAGGATGTGGCTAATCCGGCGGCAAAGAGGGCCCCCGACAGCATTCCCCCGGCGGCAGAAATTAATGAACCGATGACGGTGCCTGCAACCAATCCCGCCATGGCGCTGGAATGGCCTATCGTGTCTCCAACTCGCGCGGCTTCTGGCATAGCGTCCCCTCCCTAGAATTGGAAACTTTGCAGGCAGTCATCCAGCCACTGCCGTTGAGCCTCGGTGAACGCCTGCTGGGATGACAGGGTGAAAATCAGCGCTTTTTTCTCATTCAGCAGAAATACCGCCTGATATTGATAAACTTGCTGCCCTTTTTTGGGCCGATAACGGGAGAGCAGCGCCATGCCTTGCAGCCGGTTATCGCCCAGCGTTGTGGGCTGTTCTGCCAATAATTGCCAGTCGCGCAGACCGTTTTTCAGCAGACCTTTTTGGCGGCTGAGGTAACTGGTGAGATCTTCGCCTTCGACCAGCTTATCACGCGAGATATTTAGCGCGGGGGCATCGGGCGCGATGAGGATGTTTACCGTCTGTTCCTGATAGCCTTCCGGTAACAGAATGCTGCCTTCAGTGAACTGACAACGTGCTTGATTGTTCATCTTTCTTTTGTCTTATATAGGCATGCCGAACATAGCAACAACATTGATAATCCTGATTAAACAGATTCAGGGGGGACTCCCTTCTCAGTCATCAATAAATTTATACAATCAATAATGCTGTCCGTTTAATATTCAGACAAAAAGATATAACAAAAAATCAGCTATGTCTTGATTATTAGGTGAATTAATACTCAGCGAATTTAATAAAATGTGACTTATGTCACAAAACAATGCCAATAATCGTGCTGAAAATCCGTCTTAATGAACTCAATCACTACAATTTTATTAACTCAATTTACCTTGCCCGGTTTATAGACCTTGCATTAATCACCAGAGAAGTTTAACTCTGCATTTTTTATGATATTGAAAAAAATCAGCTTTGTTTAAGGATAGTCAGTTCAGAGGAGCGCAAATTCAAACTCGTTTTTTTGGGTTGGAATGTGTAGACAATCAAATTTAAATAGCAACTAATGGACACCGACCTATGCAAGTATGGGTTTTTATTTTTTCTGACAATGTAGTCGAAAACACATATTCGGATTCAGTGGGTCCCTTCCGGTATAGCTGTTGTTCTAACGTCTTCTCCAGTATATAACTCATACCCGGACGGTTATCTGCTTCCACAATGGCATTTAGATTTAAAACCAGAAAAAGTAAAGGATATGCTAATGGTATTAAAATCAAAGCCATTTCTTTAATGGTTTTTAATACTGCTAAATATTTTTGTTCTTTTTCCGCTGATAATCTGGTTAATCAAAAGGCTTATCGGCTTTTTCAACGATTGTCTCTGATTTTTCGAAAACCTCTTATAAATATGTAAAAACGTAAAATCTTTTGTTTGAGAAAATTTTTTAATGCGGTTAATCCTGTTAAATGTTTTTATATAATCCCATATTCCTGTTATTCGGTTAATCCAGTCATTTCGTCATCTCATTAATCAATTTAAAACCCATTTTTCCTGATGTTTTCTCTTTTAATGTCAGTATAATATCGAGTTTTTTACCCACTTTGAAAACTCCTTAATCACTGCCTTTTACCCTTAATGATTAAAGTTTTATCTGTTTTTCATGACATACTTGCGCTTTTTCACGATTTTAAAAACCCATCTAGTCGCAGCAAAATGCCATAAGAGAACCTCACTTGATGATAACAACTTGACAGTCCATGATTACATTAAAATAATAATCATTATCATTTCCCCGAGTTATTGGAAATCATAATGGTAACCCAGAAAGCCATATCTGAAATTGATAATTTAGCGCAACAATTTTACTTTGAACATCATGACTGGTTATACAACTGGTTACGCCATAAAGTCCCCTGCCCCTGCCATGCTGAAGATCTAACTCAGGATACGTTCCTGAATGTTCTGTCCAGTTCAAATTTGTCAGATATCCGTCAACCACGGCCTTTTCTGGCAACCGTGGCTCGCTGCCTGGTTGCTAACTACTACCGCCGGAGAAAAACGGAAAAACACTATCTGCAATATATAAACACCATACCAGAAACGACCATGCCTTCTACAGAAAGCAGATTGGTTACATTTGAACAGCTTGAGAAGCTCGATATCACCCTTGATAAACTACCAAGCCGGGTAAAACAAGCTTTTCTGCTCGCACAATTACAAGGTCTGCGTTACAGCGAAATAGCTGATCAGCTTCAGATTTCTTCCAGTTCAGTGAAACAGTATTTGCAGCGAGCCCATAACAAATGTAAAAAAGTTCAATTTTTCATTTAAAATTCGCCAAGCCGTGTTACATTCACAATTGATTTCAATATGAAATCATAAATAAAGTAAATTATTATAATTTACCTATAACTGGATATTATGGAGAAAATTATGCGACACGGAATTACCGCTGCAATCCTACTTTGCTGCTCTGCCAGCGCTTTTGCCACAACACCACAAATCATCGCTCACCGTGCTGGTACAGGTGATGCACCTGAAAATACAGAATATGCAATTTCCAAGTCCTTAGAGAACAAAGCGGATGCCATCTGGATAACTGTTCAGCTTTCAAAAGAAGGTATTCCTGTGCTCTATCGTCCATCAGATCTGAATAGCTTAACCAATGAAAGTGGGCCTGTTTCTGCCTATAACGCAAGTCAATTGACCAAATTTGATGCCGGTTACAAATTTGGCTC
Organism: Photorhabdus stackebrandtii; assembly: GCF_011189495.1. Lineage (NCBI taxonomy): Bacteria > Pseudomonadati > Pseudomonadota > Gammaproteobacteria > Enterobacterales > Morganellaceae > Photorhabdus > Photorhabdus stackebrandtii. The sequence goes on along the minus strand of NZ_PUJV01000026.1, from coordinate 47,771 downwards.
TGATAGTGAGCATCCATTCCGCAATAAAGGGTTAAGTATTCCAACACTGGAACAAGTCTTAAAAAAATATCCAGAGACTTTCTTCTATATTGATCTGAAATCACCCGATGCCGATCCAACACAGCAAGCCAAAGCGCTAGAAAAAGTACTAACCAAGCAGAAAGCTCTGGCACGTACCCGTTTCTATTCCACTGATGAAAAATACCTTAACGCGTTGCCAAACATGATTCAGCGCTTCGAAAGCCGTGATAAAACCCGCACCATGCTGGCGAATATTACAATGGCTCACCAGTGCGATATTCCTGAAAACACAGACACTGCTCGCTGGTATGGTTTGGAAATGCGCCGCAATGTAGAAGTTGTTGAAAAATATACTCTTGGTGAAGCACGTTCCAAATCAGTATTGTCATGGGATAAGGAAGCAATGAAGTGTTTCCGGGCTAAAGGTGGTGCAAACATCATTTTATTTGGCATTAAAACCAAAGAAGATTTCAAACAGGCTAAAGAGCTCGGTGCCGATGGTGTGCTGGTAGATTCACCCAAGCTATTCAGTACCTTTAAAACAAAATAAGATTTTGAGGTTCCCGAAAACAAGCAGTTACAGTAATTATTTTCTGAAGGAACCGCTTTTACATCTGTAAACAAAGCAAAACCCGCAGTTCTCTTCTCTGTGGGTTTTGACCACTGATAAACCTTGTTTAAAATAGTTCAAAATGAGATTTTCAGTAATCAATCCCCAATTTCTTTAAACGTGAGATCAATGTCGTTGGGTTCATTCCTAATAATTTTGCTGCACCGTCATCACCAAAAATCTTCCCTTTGCATTGTTTAACAGCAAGAGAGAGATTTTTAATTTCCAACTCTTTCAGCTGTTGCATGGTCAGCACGCCTTCGATTCGTTGAAGTTCATCGTGAATATTCTGACACGTAGTTTCATTTTGCTGTTGATCTTGCTCCAGCAAATATTTAAAGGAAACAGCACCCTGCTTTGCTGTAATGAGTGCGCGTTCAATGACATTTTGCAGCTCACGGATATTGCCAGGCCAGTCATATTGCTGTAGCCCCAAAATATGCTTTTGTGAAAATGGTAAATAATTAATTTTACGCTTGTCACAAATCAACTTAGTAAAATGTGTAACCAAAAGTGGAATATCTTCTTTACGGTCACGTAAGGCAGGTGCATAAATCGGGAATACATTTAAACGGAAATACAGGTCTTCACGAAAGCGTTTGTGTTTAACTTCTTCTTTTAAATTGCGATTGGTAGCGGCAATAATCCGCACATTCACATGCCGCGTTTTTTCTTCGCCAACCCGCTCAAAGGTTCCTTCTTGCAATACACGCAACAATTTACTTTGTAGCTCTATAGGAATTTCGCCAATTTCATCTAAAAACAATGTACCTTGGTCTGCCAATTCAAAACGTCCGACACGGTCACGCACAGCCCCAGTAAATGCACCTTTGACATGTCCGAAAAATTCACTTTCAAACAGTTCCGAAGGAATAGCGGCGCAATTGACCCGAATAAGTGGTTGCTGTTTACGGTGACTGGATTGGTGAATGGCACGGGCGATCAATTCTTTGCCTGTACCTGATTCACCATAAATCATCACGTTGGCATCAGTTGAGGCGACCACCTTGATTTTTTCAATAATCTGTAAAATGGGTTCACTGCTGCCAATAATTTCATGATATTGATTTTCTTGTAAAATCTCTTCTTGCAGATATTCATTCTGCTGTTCCAGACGGCTTTTTAAATCTTGCAGTTCTTCAAGGGCATGAGTCAATTGTTTTTCGGTATTCAGCCGATCGGTAATATCGCGGAACACCACTACCGCGCCAATAATTTCACTATCACAAATCACTGGGGTACTGGTAAATTCCACCGGAAAGCAACTGCCATCACGGCGCCAAAAAATTTCCTGAATACCTTCATGTACAATACCATCATGTACCGCCGCATAAATCGGGCACTCTTCTTCAGGATAGGGCTCACCATTTTCATGGGTATGGTGATGAATCTGATGGATATTGTTACCCAGTGTATCTTCAGGTTGCAGTCCCAACATTTTAGCCCCGACAGGGTTAATAAAGGTACATAAGCCTTGTTTGTTAATACTGTAAATACCGTCACCGACTGAACTCAGTAATAAATGCTTGCCTGTGTCGGAGTCAATAAACAGTTCTTGCAAGGCTTGCGATTCTTTTAAACCTGTGCCAATGACTTTATCAGCATTTGTATTGAGTTGGCGCAGCTCTAAATCTTTGACATCCACCAGCGACCATATCAACAAGGTTTTGTTTTTATAGGGCAATGAAATGGAAGTAATATCCAACTGGATTTTTTCACCATTTTTATCAAAGACATACAACTCATTGTTCCAGGCCCAACCTTTTGCCAAAGCGCCTTCGGTAAATGCGATAAGGTATGGCAGTTGCCTGAAATGACCAAAAATGGAAGTCACCGTTTTTTGAATAATTTCATGACGTTCATAGCGTAATAGTTGGGTGGCACTAATATTCACATCAATAAACTGGTTTTGATGTGGGTCTAGCACAATTAATGCCTGTGACGTGTGTTCAAATACCAACGGGCGAATCGAATCTTCAGAAACTACCCAGTCCGAGATAAAGTCAGTTGTATTCATACTATGAATTTTCATAATTTAAGTTATGGAATTTCATAATACTACGAAAAATCGTAACTTCCCAGCAGTTCAATTTATCTCCAAAAAAATATTTTTATAAAAATTAAATGTTATTTTTCAATTTGATAGTAATTAACCTCCGCCTAAAAGTATAACTTGGCACAGCTCTCGCATTAATACAGTCAGACTAGACTACATGTTGGTTCATTCCCAAATAATATTGAACTAGGAGGCTGCTATGCCAAACATTGATATCGAACAATATAAAGACGGCGATTTTCTCGTTGATTATGAAGAAAAAGTGTTTGAGGACATCAAAGCCCAGCCGGGTGAAAAAGCATTGGTGACTTTCCATACCGTTGCATTTGAGGGATCAATTGGACTGGTCAATGTATTACAGGCAAAGCGTTTATTACGCAAAGGCTTTGAAACCAAAATCTTGCTTTACGGCCCAGGCGTGCAGTTGGGTGTACAACGTGGTTTTCCAACTTTAGGGGCAGAAGCTTTTCCGGGTCTCTTAGCCGTCAATAATCAGTTGAAAGCCTTTATGGAAGAAGGTGGCGAAGTCTATGCCTGCCGTTTTGCGTTGCAAGCGATGTATGGTCAAACCGAAAAAGCGCTTATTCCGGGAATTCGTCCAATTAATCCACTGGATGTAATGGATTTAAAACTGCTGATGCGTCGTGACAATGCCTTAATCATTGATACCTGGACTGTCTAAGTAAACATAAATATAAGGGGATAAGGTTATGAACAGAATCGTTAAAGCTGCCGCAGTGCAATGTAGTCCAGTGCTTTATAGTCAAGCCGCCACGGTAAAAAAAATCTGTGACATTATTTTAGAGCTTGGAAAACAAGGGGGGCAATTTGCCGTTTTTCCTGAAACCGTCGTGCCTTATTACCCTTATTTTTCCTTCGTACAACCACCATTCGCCATGGGTAAAGAACATTTAAAACTGTTGAATGAATCGGTGGTTGTACCTTCCGAAGCAACCTTAGCAATTGGGCAAGCCTGTCTTGAGGCCAGCATGGTAGTGTCGATTGGCATTAATGAACGTGCAGGCAGTACCATTTATAATGCCCAACTGTTATTTGATGCTGATGGTTCTATCATTCAGCATCGCCGCAAAATTACCCCAACTTACCATGAACGAATGGTGTGGGGGCAAGGTGATGGCAGTGGTTTACGTGCCATTAATTCTGCGGTGGGACGTATTGGTTCGCTGGCATGTTGGGAACATTACAACCCGTTGGCACGTTTTTCTTTGATGGCAGATGGTGAGCAAATTCATGCTTCCATGTTTCCTGGTTCGTTGGTAGGACAAGTCTTTGCCGATCAAATCAACGCAACCATCCAACACCATGCTTTAGAATCTGGCTGTTTTGTGGTCAATGCCACCGCATGGCTGCATCCCGAACAGCAACAGCAAATTATGCAGGATACCGGCTGTGATCTCGGTCCAATTTCAGGAGGATGTTTTACCGCCATTGTTTCTCCCGAAGGCAAGTTCCTGGCTAAACCGATCACGCAAGGTGAAGGTTATTGCATTGCCGATCTGGATTTCAGCCTGATTGATAAACGCAAACGCATGATGGATTCGATTGGGCATTACAGTCGTCCTGAATTGCTCAGTTTATTGATTGATCGTCGTCCAACACAGGTATTACACGAACTGAAAGTTGAACCATCAGATCAAAGTCATCTCGAAAAGCGCTCAAAATCCAATGAAGAACATGTCGAAACCGTATTGATGTAAACCCAATCGATAGGGGGTAAAAATGTCTGCAATACAACTATTGACCGATTTGCAATGTAATGGTCTGAAATGGGAAGGTAAGTTTGGTTTGTCCCGTAGAGGTGGCGCAGGGCCAAGCGATCATAAAGCGTTGAGCCTTGACGGGCAGACCATGATGATTCCGGTGCTAAACCTTGCAGCACAAGACTCTCCCTATACCGCAAAGCCTGAACCGCACTCTGACAAGGTGATCGTCTTTAAAAACCGGATTCCGGTGGCGACCTTAACTGCGCCTGCACGACCCCGTTTTTATGATTTAAAAACCGCCGAAGGCATTGCCTATGAACAAATTGCGACCTTACATAGCCGTGATGTGTTGGCGACAACGGTGTTACAGCATTGCATTCGTATGAAGGACAAGGCAACTGCATGCCAATTTTGCTCGATTGATCAGTCTCTAAAAGAGGGTCGAACCTTGCCCCGTAAACGCCCGGAACAATTGGCGGAGGTAGCGAAAGCAGCCGTTGAACTGGATGGCGTCAAGCAAATGGTGATCACCACAGGCACGCCAAATACGGGAGATCGTGGGGCAAAAATTTTATATGACTCAGTTAAAGCGATTAAGGCGCAAGTAGATTTGCCAATACAGGTACAGTGCGAACCACCCGATGATTTTGCCTGGTTTCAACGTTTAAAAGATGCAGGCGCTGTGTCGATTGGCATGCACCTTGAGGCGGTGAGCGAGCGTATACGGCAGAAAATTATGCCGGGAAAAGCCGAAGTCTCGTTGGAAAAATATTTTGCGGCATTTGAAACAGCCGTTACAGTGTTCGGTCGGGGACAGGTCAGTACCTACATTTTGGCCGGTTTGGGCGACACCGAACTGGAAATCGTGGAGATGACCGCCAAACTGACTGAAATTGGGGTGTATCCATTTGTAGTGCCGTTTGTACCGATTCAAGGTACACCATTAGAGCATCATCCTAAACCTGATCACGCTTTTATGCAGTCGCTCTATCCGAAAGTTGGACAGCAACTTAAACAACATGGTTTGCACTCGGAAAAGACTCAAGCCGGCTGTGCCAAATGTGGCGCTTGCTCTTCGCTGAAAGCGTATGAATAAGGAGAATGTGATATGGAACTTTCTCACTATCGTTGGCTGCTTGAGCTAAATGACGGGCTGAAACCATTTGTTAGCGATGACATTGCCATCAAAATTGTGTCGGAAGATTGGGAGCGTCGCCAATATTATCGTTTGCGTGAAGTAACCTTTCGCGATGAACAAAAAATCTTGCAAGAAGATCGTGACGAGCACGATGTTGAAGCATTAGGCATTGTTGCCATTGGGAAAATGTTTGGTGAGCATGACCGGGTGATTGGTGCAGTGCGGATTTTCCCTGATGGCGAACAGACATGGTATGGCGGGCGTTTATGCGTAGAGCCTTTATATCGACGTCGCCATATCATTGGTAAAGCATTAATCAATACTGCGGTATCAACCGCCAAGAACTTGGGATGCCGTACTTTTTTAGCCACTGTGCAAAGTCAAAATGAACGCTATTTCAAAAGGTTATGTTGGGATAGTTTGCATCAGTTGACCGTTGCCAATATTCCACATGTGTTGATGCAGGCACGGATTGAAAACTATCCTTTACAGCATATCCCGCTGCAAGCCTATATGCAGAAGGAGACGCAATGATGGAGCTCAATCAACTACTCGAAATGTTAAAACAGACACCCGCTATGCAATCCAAGCAGGCGATTGCTCACACGGTTTCAGTCAATACAACTTGCCATGTGGATTCATTGGATAGCTTATATGCCTATCCCGGAGATGACACGGCGGCACTGCCGCTAAATGGTCAATATGTATTGCACGCCTGTGAAGGCATGCTACCCAGTTTTGTGACCAATCACCCTTATTTTGCCGGATGGTCAGCGGTAATGGCGAACATCAGTGATATTGCAGCCATGGGTGGTCGGGCATTGTCCGTAGTAAATAGTTTTTGGCATACCAGTAGCGAACATGCCCAGTTGTTAATGCAAGGTATGCAGGATGCTTGTCGTGCTTATGATGTGCCATTGGTCGGTGGGCATACCAATCTTGCCGTCGTTTATCAGCCCACTTTATCTGTTGCGATTCAAGGCATAGCGCGAAAACTACTCTCGGTGTTGCATGTCAAACCACAACAAAAAATTCTGATCGCGTTAAATTTGCAAGGGCAATTCCACGCCAATACCACTTATTGGAAATGCTTTGAACGGGTGCCTGACCACATTTTACAGTCACAAATTGCCTTATTGCCGCAATTGGCAGAGGCAAATCGGGTTCATGCCGCCCGTGATATTAGCAATGCCGGCATTTTAGGCAGTTTGTTGATGCTGCTCGAAGCTACGGCATCGGGGGCACATATCAACTTAGATGCCATTCCTAAACCTGACGATGTGGACTGGTTTAAATGGCTACAAATTTTCCCCAGTTTTGGTTTTTTACTGACTGCCGATGCAAATGAATGTGAAGAAATTATCGAGCTGTTTCACTGCCAGAACATTGCCTGCGCGGTGATTGGTGAAACCAATGTCAGTGGTGAGGTTGCCGTGCAGCAGCAACAGCAATACGACATATTTTGGGATTTTAACAACCGAATGTTTACCGGTTTTTGTTATGCCGACGTTTTAACAAAGTTACAGACTCAATCCATACAGATTGAGGCTAAAAATCAGCAGGAGTCGATGTTATGCCCAGTGTGAATTTTACCGTGAAATGGCCTGATGGGGAGCTGATTCAATATTACTCACCCTCAACGGTGATTTATGAATATCTGTCCATTGGTCAACGTTACCCAAGTACGCAGTTCTTACATCAGGTTGAAAATGGCCTGAATGCCGCATCGGAAAGGGTACAGGCACGTTATGGCTTTGTCTGTAGTTCGGCCATGGATACTCTGGCAATGATCAAACGCCAAGCCAAATTCTTCGGGCCAAGCCCGGAAGATCAAATTGAAGTTATTGAAATGACGAATCAATGAGAGGGATGTTCCATGTTAAATATCCAAAATCAAATGTTACAGCCACATTATGATGTGGTGATTATTGGTGGTGGTCAGGCAGGTTTATCTATCAGCCATTATTTGCAAAAAGCAGGCATTGACCATGTGGTATTGGAAAAAGAATCCGAGTTAACCCATAGCTGGCGCCGTAAACGTTGGGATAATTTTACCTTGGTGACACCGAACTGGCAGTGTCTATTACCTGAACATCCTTATCAGGGAAAAGATCCTGACGGCTTTATGACGAAGCCTGAGATTGTGGAGTATCTTGACGAATTTATTGAAAAAATTAACCCTCCCGCCATTTTAAATATTCAGGTAGAACATGTAAAAAAAGTGGCAGCACATGAGTTTGTCATTAAAACCAATCACGGTACCACTACAGCCAAACAGCTTGTCGTCGCAGCAGGTGGGTATCACACTCCGATTTATCCAAAACTAAGCAATGCCTTGCCTAAGCATGTGAAAGTGATGCATTCGGAAGAGTATTTAAATGCAGATCAACTGCCTGAAGGAGCGGTGTTGGTGGTTGGATCAGGGCAGTCCGGTGCACAAATTGCCGAAGATTTACATCTGGCAGGCAAAAAAGTCTATTTATCGACAGGCAATGCACCACGTTGTGCGCGATTCTATCGCGGTAAAGATGTGGTGAAATGGCTGTTTGATATGGGTTATTACGAAACGACTGTCAACAATCATCGTTATAGTGAAGAAGTACGTAACAGCACCAACCACTATGTCACAGGGCGTGACGGCGGGCGTGATATTGACCTGCGTAAATTTGCCTTAGAAGGTATGCAACTGTTCGGACATTTTGATGACTTTAAAGAAGGTCAATTCTGGTTTAGTCCAAATTTATCAGAAAACCTGGACCGTGCCGATGACACTTATAATCGCATTAATGCCTCTATTGATGAGTATTTAGAGAAAAACAGTATTGCAACCGATGAACCTGCATCGGTGTATCAACCTGTTTGGCAGCCTGAGCAGGAAATCACACACATTGATTTAGCAAAAGAAAATATTACTGCCGTGATTTGGTGTATTGGTTTTAGACCAGATTATTCATGGCTTGATTTAGATATTTTTCAAGCCAATGGTTATCCAAAACATGACCGAGGTATTACCCTCGATACGAATGTCACATTTATTGGTTTGCCGTGGTTATATACATGGGGTTCTGGACGTTTTCTGGGGATTGATCAGGATGCCGCCTATGTAGTGCAGCATATTGAGCAACAAATAAGTCAGCAGAATATAGATATACTACCTACTTTGATCAAAGGCGCTAAATCTGAAATCAAAGATAAGCGAATATCTCGAATGTGAGATTCCTAATTTCACCTGACAGAATATTTTTAAGCTCTTATTTTTTCAATAAGAGTCTCATAAGGCATTTTACTTTTCAAACCACCATGTGGTCTGTAGTCGTTGTAAAATGCCTCCCATTCAACCAATTTTAATAGTGAATTTTAAACCGATAATACTTATAAAGGAGTTTTTTTAGATACTTATAGCATAAGGCGTTATTGAAAATATTTTACGGATAATGGCGGATTTTAATTTTCATAAAACACAATTTCATTCTTAGCAATGAAATAGGGAAAAAAATTAAATGCCAAATAAAAAACCAGTATTTTGTCAGCACGTGTGATTTTAAAATCTGGAAAAAAGGCAAGTGTATCACGAAAAAACAGGTAAAAACTTTAATCATCAAAGACAAAAACAGTGATTAAAGATTTTTTAAATCGGATAAAAACGTCGATGTTATACTGACATTGGCGCTGTGTTATTTTTATCTGTGGATGGATGTGATATCCAGTGTAACAGAGGCCAAAATGGCGCATGGGCCCGGCTTAATGGGGAAAAATGGACACAGCATTTTTTATAATGAAAAAACAAACCCCATTCAAAATAATAGGATTTGTCAGCGGTCTGGGTGCATTAAGTTATTATATAAAAATCAATAAATTAAGTTGATATCTCGATAGAGTTCTGTATTTTACTCTCGACCATATTTTGTATAATTGCATATAGGTCTATATCTGTTTGCGGTGCATGGATAGAAATGATAAGGCTATAATTTGCCACGGAATCATAACGCTCAAGCACACGTCTCGTTCTCCACCACCCCTGAGCAGGATAGACCGCCAGATACCCACAGTTAGCCAGTTCTGCTGCGGTTCCTCGCCAAATATCTTGATGTAATGAGCCTTTGTGTCTCTGTGTTGCTCCCAATAACCAATTATCATCGTTGCCTGTAGCACCATGATCATTATCATCAGAATCGACAGCCGCATTGATTCTGGTGGTAAATTCGTCTAACGACTCCGTTTGTCGTTTCACAGCAAACCGAAGGCGATGTGATGGATAATGATACTTCGAAGCTCCCCCTCGTTCTGATGGATTTGGTTCAATGAAGTAAGAGAGCGTGACACGCATTTCAACCTCTGTATTTTGCAACACCTGTAGTTGCTCTTGCGGCCAAGGCAAAGTATGTAAGTTTAGGTCGCGCGTTTTAATTCCCTTGTTAGTTTTTCGATAGGGTTGCAGGCTGTCTTCTACAATAAGCGTTAAGCTGTTTTTTACGCTCCACAGTGCTCTTTCAATATTGGGTGCACCCCAGCCACAGTGGCGGACAAGCGATGTATAGCCTTTTTTTGTGCGTGCTGGGTACATCTCCAACATCGCTGGTGTCCATTGCGCAGAATGAGTAATCAGCGCACGAATTGTTTCCGGGCGTAGGGAAGGATATTGAGCCATCAATTGCGCTGCCATACGGGCGCAAAGGGCAGAAGCCGCGCTAGTCGCGTTTGTTGTCCAAAAAAGGCGATATTGTGGAGAGGCGCTTGTGGTTAGTAACTCTAAGCTTGCAAAGTTATCAACAATTTCTGTGTTTGATGCTGCATTTCCGCCTTCGAATACGACGTCTGGTTTGTACGGCCAAACCTTGTCCCATTGAATGGATGTCGTTGTAAAAGGGCTTAATGCTCCTTGGCCGGCGACAGGCGAAAAGTCATCAACATCATCTTCGCTGATGTCTATTTTATTTGTAAATGCACCTACAGTAATTGCATTCCAGGCTTGCCCCGGGTCATGGATTTGGTTTAACGAAAGGCTGTCAGGATATGTTGCCCAGTGATCTCTATCGCATATATTTCCAGCCGAGAGCACAAAAAGACGAGGGAATGCGTTACCTGACAGAGCATCAGCAGCAAGGGAATCTACCATGGATGACCAAGCGGAAGGACGACCAAAATCACGATAGTCAATAGCAGTAACGGCAGAACTGAAGACGCGTCTTCGTTGACCAAATAAAATTTCGGGGCGGGCTACAGCGGCGCTAAACAAGTAAGCATGCTGTTTCTCATCTCCTGCGTTAGCGCCCTGACTTGGCGTGAGTTTTACTGACTCAAGGCGATGACGAATATCGATTGTGGTATCGGATGTTAATGTTTCAAACAGGTCGCCATAAACAGCAATACCGGCTAAACCCGTACCGTGATTAGCCATATCATTTAGACCCCAAGCGTCATTAACCGTATGCACATCCTGCTGATGTAATACAGGGGCAAGCATTGGATGCCCTCGGTTTACTCCTGAATCGAGCAAACAAACATAAGGTACATTATCATCGTCTTCCGATGGAGCTTGTAGTCGTTCAAGTGCATCATCAGACCAAAGCCGTTGCTCTGTGATTGAAGAACCGACAAAGAATTCTGCGGTGTCTTTTGCTCGTCTTAATTCTGCTACGCAGTTTAGAATCAATTCTGCACGGGAAAATTGTCTTTGAGAGCAAAACATCCATGTAATGATTCGTTCAGGAAAATGAACTTGATGTTCACTAACACGACATTCAGCGAGATGGCTTAACTTACGAAAATCTGCAATAACGGCATCTCTGTTGCCTCTGACTGGAAGCCAAACCTCCCACCAAAACTCTTCATTTAAGTCTGTAGGAAGAAGATCAAGATCATCGGTCCATAATGACTTTATTCCGGCAAGCCGTATCGAAGAAATAGTATTTATTAGCGCTTTGTGATCAGCAGCTTGACCATCGGCTCGGCGCTTTTCTTTCAAATAATCCTGAATATAATTTTCGAAGTGCTCAATTTTACCGTCAGGAATAAATACATTGGCAGAGGTAACCGCCCCTTCTTCATGAATGCTAAGTACTTCAATATGCCTGGCTTTGTTCCGGCCTTTTTCGCTGCTAAGGCTTCCAAATTCAAGGGCTACGTCGGGCTGACCAACAAACTCAACCTGTAAGCCAATACCACTTCTGAGGTCTAACCGGGCTTGCTGATCTCGCGATTTGGCTGCAATGGCTTTTAACTGCTGTAATTGTGCATTTAGAGCTTGCCCGTGCTCTCTACGCTCCCGCTCAGGAAGATCTTGTGATGAACCTCCGCCAGTAGAGTGAGCTGTATATAGTTGGGAAGTAGATGTTTTTGGGAGAGTTAGATGTAGCCTTTTATCACGCTTTGTTTCCGTCATAGTTTAATTTATTTTTTTCGTTAATTGATAGCCTACTACTGATTAAACGTCGTTCTTCTAAAGCTTGCTTTAGAAGAACGAGAGCAACTTGAGTACGGTCGCTCATAATTGCATCTTTTATCGATTCATCTACCGCTCTGCAAATTTCAGCATAACTTAAACCTAGTACATGCTTTTCTAATCCATTTTTACAGAAAGGCTTAGGTGTAAAAGAGCCTAAACGAGACTTAATCAAGTTCAAGGCTTGTTCTAAAGTAGGTAAGTGATATTCGATGACATCATCAAAACGTCTGAACAGTGCATAATCCAATATTTCAGGATGATTTGTTGCAGCAATGATTATGCTATTTGAAGTGTCTTGCTCAATCATTTGAAGAAAACTGTTCAATACTCGACGAATTTCACCAACATCGTTTGCAAGACTACGCTGGGAACCAATAACATCAAATTCATCAAAGAAATAAACGCCGCGAATATCAGCGATTGCATCAAACACTTGCCGAAGTTTAGACGCTGTTTCTCCCATGAATTTTGTAATTAAGGCATCAAAACGAACTTGGAACAAGGGAATACCTAACTCACCAGCGAGAGCTGATGCAGTCATAGTTTTTCCTGTTCCCGGTGGGCCAACAAGCAGTACTTTTCGTCTGGGTGACAACCCATGCTCTTTGATGCGAGACATCATCCGTTGTTCTCTTATCAATCTTTGAAGCTGTATATTGGTAAATTCATCCAGTACTACGTCAGATAAGCGATAAGCGGGGTGGCTTACACTAAGTAAGTTACCAAGATCAGTACGATTTTTAGCGGCACTTGCTAATGGAACTAATTTACCGACTTTATCATTAGCGAGTTTTGCTTTCGCTTTGTCCAGTAAATTTAGCAGGTCCTCAGCCAATCTACCGTGTCCTTGTTTGGCTTCGTGCGCAGCAACTTGCATAGCAACTGAATAAAAATGGCTATCATCGCGACTGATGTACGATTTGATAAGTGCCTTGAGTTGCTCTGCGCTTGCCACGTTGGTATTCCTATCTTTTGCTTGCCTGAAATTCACTTACATATTTCTAAGAGTTTAGCAAGTAAGCCGATACAGAGTAAACGTAATAATGCTTGTGTTTTTAGTCTTTAAAGGCTGAGTGAGGGTAAATAAAAAAGAGCTTGTACATACCCGATTAAACTTGCTTTACACTGTTTTAATCGGTCACATTTAAATGCACTAGACCAAATTTGATCTAACATCCATTCTTGATCGCTGTCAGCTCAGCTAAACAAGGACTTATCAAGAACATTCGTCCTTAAAAGGAGCCAAAATGGATCTCAAATAAAGGGATACTATTCCCTAGCACTATGCACGGTAGAACTAGACGAACTACCAGAAAAAATATCGAAAAAGTACCCTTCAACACTACATTGCGCACTTATTGGTCGCCTGGCTATAAGTAAGTCATTTCAACGCCAAGGATTTGGTGAAATCTTACTTCTAGATGCAATTCGAAAAGCTATGGAGTCGTCAAAATCTATTCCCACCCCGATGATTATCGTCGATGCTAAGAACGACATAGCCAAAAAACTGTATATGAATGTAGGATTTGAGGAGTTTCCTCAGATAAAGAGTAAACTGTTCATGCCTATGACTGTTGCAATAGAAATGATAAAAAGGGTAGATGTGATGTAACATGTCGCTACTTTTCAAATCATTTTCGTGCCTTGCTAACGCTTAAATACCCATTCAATCCACTTTTTATATCCATCTCCCCCAAATACTAAAAGTTCGCTCTGCTCTCAATTAGCATTCAGGAAGGAGAATTCTGCCGATTTGTTAAACTCAGATAATCCGATGCTTCTCTAAATGAACCTGCCGAGCCGCTTCACGCGCCATTCGTTTCCTACGAGTATCACAAGGTTCTGGGCAATCACACACTTTCTCTACCCCAATGCTGCTTAAACCACCACAGCTTCCTTGTATGCTCTTACGTTTAATCATGTAGCCTAGTGACATTCCCGCAAAAACCAGCAGGAAAAAGATGAAAGTTGCAATAAATACGGTCAACACGCCCTTCTCCTCCTCTCATTGATTTTTCTGTAAGTATGGCTCAAAGGCTTTACTGTAACGCTCTTCAAAACCATTTTTTGTTTTTACAACCATAAAAACCGGGATATTCAAGCTTTCTGCAACTTTCAATCCTTTTTCCGGCCCTAACACATTTAACCCGGTAGAAAGCCCATCAGCACTCATGCAAACTGGCGCAACTACAGTAATAGAGACCAGATTATGCGAAATAGGAGCACCTGTTTTTGGATCAATCGTGTGTGAATAGCGCACACCATCTTGTTCAAAATAGTTACGGTAATCGCCAGAAGTGGCAATCGACATATTTCCAGGTGTTATCACTTCCTGAGCACTTTGTTCCATTCCGGTATCAGAAGGCTTTTCAATCGCAATCCGCCATGGCAGATCTTTACCATTATGGCCTGATGTACGAACTTCACCACCAATATCAACCATATAATCGTTGATATTCTGCGATTCCAGATATTCAGCAACAACATCTACACCATAACCTTTAGCAATAGATGACAAATCGACATACAGCTCCGGCACTGTTTTAATCAGATTATTGCCTTCCACCGCCAGTTTCTCAATCCCCGTCAATTCTCGACGTTTTTCCAGTTCACTTTCAGAAGGCGTTTTCGTCACACGGCCTTCAGGGCCAAAACCCCATAAATTAACCAACGGCCCCACCGTTATATCCAATGCACCATCCGTTAATCTATTAATATGGATCGCCTCTTTGACCACTTTTGCTGTCGCCGGCGATACAGGGAATGGCTTATTAATTTCACGACTTTGATTAAAACGACTCAATTCAGAATCAGGGCGATAAGTTGACATCTGGTCGTTAACCTCTTCCAGCAGACGATCAATCTCTTTTTGCAAAATTTCTGGCGAGGGAGCCGACGAGCCAGTGACAAATTTAATGGAGTAATAAGTCCCCATCGTTTGCCCATGAATATTTTGCTGCTCCTGGCCATCACATGCAGCCAACAACAGTACTACAAACATTAACACTATCCAACTACTTATCTTTTTACACACAATTCATTACCCTTTCTGAACCACCAGCGCCCACAAATTGTGGGCGCCAGCATTAAATCAAACCGTTTATGGCCTATCAGCCACCGAAATCATCCAGCATGATGTTTTCATCCTCAACACCAAGATCTTTTAACATCTTGATCACTGCGGCATTCATTACCGGAGGTCCACACATGTAGAATTCGCAATCTTCAGGAGCCGGATGGTCCTTCAAATAGTTTTCAAACAAAACATTGTGGATAAAGCCGGTGTAACCATCCCAGTCGTCTTCAGGCAATGCATCAGATAGAGCCACATTCCAGGTAAAGTTTTCATTTTCAGCCGCCAGCTGATCGAAATCCTCAGTATAGAACATTTCACGTTTAGAACGAGCGCCATACCAAAAGCTGATCTTACGTTTTGAATTCAATCGATTAAGCTGATCAAAAATATGAGAACGCATGGGTGCCATACCCGCACCACCACCGATGAAAATCATTTCCGCATCAGTCTCTTTTGCGAAAAATTCACCGAATGGACCAGAAATAGTCACTTTATCACCGGATTTCAGTGACCAGATATAAGAAGACATCATTCCCGGCGGCGCTTCCGAATCCCTTGGCGGCGGCGTCGCAATCCGAACGTTAAGCATGATAATGCCGTGTTCTTCTGGGTAGTTTGCCATGGAGTAAGCACGAATCGTCGGTTCTTTCACCTCAGAGACAAAACGGAACAAGTTAAATTTATCCCAGTCTTCGCGGTACTCTTCCGGCACGTCATAATCTGCGTAGCGAGCCGTATGTGGTTGAGCCTCAATCTGAATATAGCCACCAGCACGGAAAGGCACGACTTCCCCATCAGGGATTTTCAGTTTTAGCTCTTTGATGAAAGTGGCCTTGTTATCGTTGGAGATAACTTCGCACTCCCATTTCTTAACACCAAATATCTCTTCCGGTAATTTGATTTTCAGGTCCTGTTTTACATTAACCTGACAAGCCAGACGGCAACCCTCTTTCGCTTCACGCTTACTAATGTGGGAAAGCTCTGTTGGCAGAATATCACCACCACCATCTTTAATCTTTACACGGCACTGACCACAAGAGCCACCGCCACCACAGGCAGAAGAGACAAAAATGCCCTGGCTTGATAACATATTCAGCAACTTATCACCGGCAGGAGCGGTAAAGCTCTTTTCCGGATCACCGTTAACTTCAACTTTAATATTCCCGGTGTTAACTAACTTTGATTTTGCGAACAAAATCAGGGCCGTTAGTACCAACACAATCAGGGTAAACATCACTACGCCTAAAATTATTATATCCATGAACGCTTCTCGCCTTTATAACTGCACACCAGAGAAGGACATAAAACCCAATGCCATCAAACCCGTGGTGACAAAGGTGATCCCCAATCCTTTCAGACCTGCCGGAACATCAGCATATTTCATTTTTTCACGGATAGAAGCTAGCAAAACAATTGCCAGCATCCAGCCTATACCTGAACCAAAGCCATACACGATGGATTCAGAAAAGTTATAGTCACGCTGCGCCATGAAAGAAACACCACCAAAAATCGCACAGTTAACCGTAATCAGTGGCAAAAAGATGCCGAGCGCGTTATAGAGTGAAGGGAAATAACGATCAAGGATCATTTCAAGAATCTGCACTAATGCAGCAATCACGCCAATAAACGTAATAAAGTTCAGGAAGCTGAGATCAACCCCTTCAACCAATGCACCGTCACGCAAGACAAAGTTATAAACGAGGTTATTGGCAGGAACAGAGATCCCGAGAACTACCGTTACTGCAATGCCTAAACCAAATGCTGTCGTGACATTTTTCGATACGGCCAAAAAAGTGCACATACCGAGGAAGAAAGCCAACGCCATATTCTCAATAAAAACGGCACGGACAAACAGGCTTATAAAGTGTTCCATGTTGTCAGTTACTCCTTCTCAGCCTGCGCCGGTTTCAAAGTCCTCAGACCCCAAATCAGCATACCAATAATGAAAAACGCGCTAGGTGCTAACAGGAACAAGCCATTAGGCTGATACCAGCCACCATTCTGTACGGATTCCATCACGGTAATACCGAACAATTTGCCGGAGCCAAACAACTCACGCAGAAAACCAACCAGTACCAGAATAACGCCATACCCCAAGCCATTACCGATACCATCCATAAAGCTCTCAATAGGTGGAGACTTCATAGCATAAGCTTCTGCACGCCCCATCACGATACAGTTAGTAATGATAAGACCAACAAATACAGACAACTGCTTGGAAATTTCATAAGCATAAGCCTGTAAAATCTGATCTACCACGATAACCAATGATGCAATAATCGCCATCTGGACAATGATTCGTACACTACCGGGGATGTAATGACGGATCAATGAGATAAAAAAGCTGGAAAATGCGGTAACCAACGTCACGGCGATTGTCATCACCAACGCAGTTTCCAGTTTGGTTGTTACCGCCAGCGCGGAACAGATCCCCAGAACCTGCAATGCAATCGGGTTGTTATCCAATAGTGGTCCGAGAAGGACGCGTTTTATTTCTTTACTATCAGCCATCTTTCAACGCTCCTTCGCGTACTTTTTTCAGGAACGGACCAAAACCGTTATCCCCTAACCAGAAATTAAACATATTCTGCACACCAGCAGAGGTCAGAGTCGCACCGGATAGGCCATCAACACCATAAGGATTATCAGCAGCAGCACCGCCACGGACAATTTTGATCGCCGGATGGCCTTCATCGTTATACAGTTTTTTACCTATCCACTTTTTACGCCATTGTGGATTATCGACCTCACCCCCCAACCCCGGGGTTTCTCCATGTGAATAATAGGTAATCCCGCGGGCAGTTTTGCCATCCACATCAACAGAGATAAAGGCATACATAACAGACCACAGACCAGAACCATAAACCGGCAGAACGATTTCACTGGTTTTACCCTGTTCATCCTTCACCAGATAGATCTCCGCCATATTGGCGCGACGGCGGATTTTCGCCAGATCCTTCTCAGGAGGTAATGCGATACTGGTATCATCACTACGCAACGCATCATTCAGGTTAAACTTGCTATGATTCTTTTCAAGCGTTGCCGTATCCAGATTCAGTAGTTCAGTTTTAATACGGCTTTTGAACGTTTCTTTAAGCTCATCAACACTCATTTTAGGGGTTAATAACCCGGCGACATCGAGAATGTTACGCTGTTTATCCAGCAGTTTTTGTTCCTGTTGCTGAGATTTCAGCCCTACCGCAGAACCTGCTACAACAATTGAACAAACGAGACATAGCACAAAAACAACGATAAACGTTCTGCCGATGCTGTCATTATTTTTTGGTTTATCATTAGCCACGGGCTTTTCTCCGCTTAATATTGGCCTGTACTACCAGATAATCAAACAATGGCGCAAACAGGTTGGCGAACAGAATCGCCAGCATCATGCCTTCCGGGTATGCCGGGTTAACGACCCTGATCAGAACACACATCACACCGATCAGAATGCCGTACCACCATTTACCTTTATCAGTAAATGAGGCGGATACCGGATCTGTTGCCATAAAAATCATACCAAAAGCGAAACCACCCAGAACCATGTGCCAGTACCACGGCATAGCAAACAGCGGGTTAGTGTCTGAACCGATAGCATTAAACAAGTAGGAGGTTGCCATCATACCCAACATGACACCAGCGACAATGCGCCATGCAGCAATGCGGGTAAACAGAATGATCGCACCGCCAATGAAAATCATCAGCGTAGAGACTTCACCAATAGAACCCGGAAGATTGCCAATAAAAGCATCCATCCAGGTAACAGGCTGACCGGTAACTGTATTGACTAATCCCTGACTACCACCGGCAGCCCACTGAGACAACGGAGTCGCACCGGAGAAACCATCAGCCGCCGTCCATACCAAGTCACCTGAAATCTGTGCAGGATAAGCAAAGAACAGAAATGCACGGCCGGCCAGTGCAGGGTTCAGGAAATTACGACCGGTACCGCCGAAGACCTCTTTCGCAATCACAACACCGAATGTAATACCCAACGCTGCCTGCCACAGGGGAATCGTTGGCGGAACAATCAACGCAAACAGAATAGAGGTAACGAAGAATCCCTCGTTAATTTCATGTTTACGGATAACGGCAAACAGGACTTCCCAGAAGCCGCCAACAGCGAATACAACAGCGTAAACAGGTAAGAAGTAGGTTGCACCAAGCAACATTTTGCTGCCCCAACCCGCATCTGGTGTCAGTGATGCGCCAAAGAACTGAGCAACACGATAGTGCCAGTCAGATGCCAGCAGCTGTTGCAGTTCTGCGCCACTGTATAAATGATACAGTGCAGGGATCGCCTGTTGACCAACGTTATACATTCCCCAGAACATTGCCGGGAATACCGCCAGCCATACCGTGATCATCATACGTTTTAGATCGATAGCGTCACGGACATGGGCACGGCCAGAAGTGACTGTACCTGGTGTATAGAAAATCGTCGTTACCGCTTCATACAGCGGGTAATACTTTTCTAATTTTCCCCCGGGCTCAAAGTGGTGCTCAATTTTTTCAAAAAAGTTTTTCAGGCCCATGGATCATCCTTCCTGCTCAATCTTAGTCAGCACTTCACGCAATACCGGACCATATTCATATTTGCCGGGACAGACATAGGTACAAAGTGCCAGGTCTTCCTCATCCAACTCCAGACAACCCAGTGCCTGAGCACTATCGGTATCACCTGCAAGCAGATCCCGCAGCAAATGCGTTGCCATAATATCCAAAGGCATAACACGCTCGTAGTTACCGATTGGCACCATAGAGCGCTCACCGCCATTCATTGTGGTTGAAAAAGCAAAACGCTTATTTTTCAGGAAATGACCAATAGTGGTACGGGTAACAGAAAACTTATCGGCACCCGGCATGATCCAACCAAACAGCTCTTTTTCACGGCCTTCACGTAAAACAGAAACTAAAGTGTGGAAACGGCCGAGATAGTGACGAACTTCATCTGACTGGGTACCACATAATACAGAACCTGAAATAATACGGTTTTCACCCACTTTCAATTGATCCTGAGTCAACTCAAGCAGGTCTGCCCCCAGGCAGGTACGCACAAGACGCGGTTTTTCAACCTGTGGACCTGCCAATGCAATAACACGGTCAGTATAAAGTGTGCCGGTAGTGAATAACTTACCGATAGCAATCACATCCTGATATCCCAAGTACCATACCGTTTTAGTCGCGCTGACGGGTTCAATAAAGTGGATGTGAGTTCCAGCAAGCCCTGCAGGATGTGGACCAGAGAACTGATTATAAGTGATTTGTGCATTATTACCGGCATTCGGCAAGCTTCCTGCACCGTGGCAAACATGAACTTTACCTTCGGTTAATCTGGTCAGCACATTCAGACCATCAACGAAAGCCTGTTCTTCGGTAGCGATAACCACCTGTGGATTTGCAGCCAAGGGCTGGGTATCCATTGCTGTTACAAAAATTGCTTTCGGCGAAGAACCGGGAGCAGGGCTTTGACTGTACGGGCGGGTACGCAGTGCAGTCCATAATCCGGAATCAATCAGATTCTTTTCTGCTTGTTCCCGGGATAACTGAACAAGTTGGCAACGATCATAACGGTCAAAATCAACCTGATCGTCTCCCGTTATTTCAATCACGATTGACTGAAAAACACGTCGCTCACCACGATTGATCGCAACTACCTGCCCACAGGCCGGACTGGTGAAAACTACCCCTGGATTCTTTTTATCTTCAAAAAGAATCTGGCCTTTCTTAACATGCTCACCTTCCTTAACCAACATAGAAGGACGCATTCCAACATACTCATCACCCAGCAGTGCTACATGGCGAATTGTCGGACCGTCTTCTATCACTTGAGCAGGCGCTCCTGCAATCGGGAGGTCGAGTCCTTTTTTAATTTTAATCATAAGATTTGCACAAGTTTATCAATTAAATCATATGCTACAGATTACCTGGTGGTAACATAGCCACTCTATAAAAAACCCCTTAAGTCACGGATCGTGCCCAGGTTATAATTCTCCAATAATTGTTACGATTTTCTTTTAATCTCAGGGCGGTAATTTTAACATCTCCCTTCTTCGACTGTCGGACTAATCAAGTGATTTAGTTCAAGCAAACAGGAATAACTTTGGCCCTAAACCATTAACAGATCGCAAAAAACGAACTATTGTATCACCTTTCCCGACGGCTGATTATTTTTTGATCTCATGATCACTTTGCAGGATAAAGCCATCGTTATTATTTTTTATTCACAAAGTCGATCACTCATGGCAATCTTAAGCTAAATTCCAGGTTAGCCCACGACATCTCTATACGGTAGTCACATGAAAAAAACTGCTACATTTGCTGTAATAACATTGTTGTCTTTTAGTTCACTCCTACCTGTCTACGCTCAGGATACTTTAGTTAAATTTAAGCCAAGCTCCCCCACGCCACCCGGCTCTCCCCTCTTTATCCAAATATTCAAAGAAGAGCGGATACTGGAGCTTTACACTAAAAATAATCATGGAAACTACCAACTGGCTAAAAGCTACCCCATTTGCAATTACTCTGGTGGCCTCGGCCCCAAAACCACAGAAGGTGATTTGAAAAGCCCAGAAGGTTTTTATCGTGTGAAAACCCGTCAGCTCAATCCAAATAGTCGGTATTACCGATCTATTAATCTCGGTTTTCCAAATGAATACGATAAATCCAGAGGCTATTCCGGCAACCATTTAATGATCCACGGCGAGTGTAAATCTGTCGGTTGTTACGCGATGACTAACGGTTACATGGATGAGATCTACCATTATGCAGAAAATGCATTATTGCGCGGACAGTATGAAATTGATATCAGCATTTACCCATTCAGAATGACACCGCAGAATATGTTACGCCACCGCTCATCCTCCCATTATCTGTTTTGGTTGCAATTACAACCGGCCTATGAATATTTTGTCAAAAATAACCGACCAGCAGCAATTAGCGTTATTAATGGTCAATATACGGTTAACGCAACACCTTATAAATCGCCACCTTTGCAGAATCAATCACAATATGCGCTCACCAAGATGAAATAGCGCATAATCACCCGGCGCGATCCGGTTCCAGGACTCATTACCGGTTAAAGGCTGAGTGACAATGACAGAAACGACATCATCTGGCTGAGTGTGCTGCTGGAAATCAATTTCAACATCCTGATCGAGAAGTTTTGCTTTTCCAAACGGTGCCCGACGGGTAATCCAATAAAGGTTGGTTGAACAATATGCCATCACAAAACACCCGTCTGACAGCAACATATTGAATACCCCCTTTTTCCTGAGTTCATCCGCCAGTGAGGCAATAAAACGAAAAACCGCAGGCCAGTTAGAGGGCGTCCTTGGATATTTTTGTGAAAGTTGATGTAAAATCCAGCAAAAAGCATGTTCACTGTCAGTTTGCCCGACTGGGCAATATTGACCGGTTTTAAGCCACCGATAACCCTTAAGTTGCCCATTATGGGCATAGGTCCAATTGCGCCCCCACATCTCACGGATAAAAGGGTGGGTATTTTCCAACGCAACATTACCCCGATTAGCCTGCCGGATATGCGAGATCACCACTCTGGATTTAATCGGATACTCTTGTACAAAACGGGCAACGGGTGAATGGTAACCTGGTTGATGATCTTTAAATGTGCGACAGCCCCGCCCCTCATAAAAAGTGATCCCCCAACCATCTTTATGGGGTCCGGTATGACCGCCACGCTGAATCAGACCACGTAAACTAAAGCAGATATCTGTTGGCACATTTGCACTCATGCCAAGTAACTCACACATTGCCCACCTCTGTAGCCTGTAAAATCAAGCTCTAACCATCTCTTTTTCAATAAGTTGAATCAGGATATGAATCACTTTGATATGAATTTCCTGAATACGATCTGCATAGCCAAAATGCGGCACACGAATTTCCACATCCGCCGTTCCTGCCATTTTACCGCCATCTTTGCCTGTCAGCGTAATCACTTTCATGCCTTTTAAACGGGCAGCTTCAACTGCTTTGATAATATTGCCGGAATTACCGGAAGTGGAGATACCCAGCAAGACATCCCCTGCTTGCCCGACCGCTTCCACATAACGGGAAAAAACGAATTCATAACCAAAATCATTACTGACGCAGGAAAGATGGCTGACATCAGAAATCGCAATCGCCGGATAGCCTGGACGGTTTTCGCGATAACGGCCTGTCAATTCTTCCGCGAAATGCATCGCATCACAGTGCGAACCGCCATTACCACAGGACAATACCTTACCACCCGCTTTAAATGAATCAGCCAGTAATACCGCTGCTTTCTGAATCGCTTCAATATTTGCATCGTGACTTAAAAACTTTGCCAGCGTATCCGCGGCTTCACTCAATTCACTACGGATCAGATCTTGATACATAAGCTCCTCACTTCAGTCAGGTAATCTTTAATGTTATGCCGGATGGCAGTTTACCGGATCAAGGGCCTTGAAAGAAGACAACATCACATTTCTGGGAAATTAATCCGCTTCCGATTACCACGAGTTTGTGAGCTGCATTGTAATTAAGATGTAAATATATTGATAAAAACAAATTACTGGTCTAAAAAGAGAAGAAGAACACAACAGGTCAGACCTCTGATGACTTACCCTGAGATTAACCAGGAGCTTTTATTATGACCACATTGAGTATCATTCTATTCTTAGTATTGCTTGGGATACTTTGTTATCACAAAGTCAATCTCAGCCTCAGCAGCCTACTGCTCCTTGTCTATACCGTCTTGATGGGCGCTATTGATGCATGGAGCTACTGGATGTTGCTACCCATGGCCATCATTCTGTTCACGCTGAATTTTTCGCCAATTCGTCATTCCTTGCTCACCGTTCCGGCATTAAAAGCCTTCCGTAAAGTGATGCCAAGTCTGTCCCGCACGGAAAAAGAAGCCCTTGATGCCGGTACTACCTGGTGGGAAGGTGATCTGTTCCGGGGCAAACCTGACTGGAAAAAATTGCATGACTATCCAAAGCCTCAGTTAACCGCTGAAGAACAAGCGTTTTTGGATGGACCGGTAGAAGAAGCCTGCCGCATGACCAATGATTTCCAGATAAGCCATGAACTTGCTGATTTACCACCTGAGTTATGGAACTACCTGAAAGAACACCGCTTCTTTGCCATGATTATTAAAAAAGAGTATGGCGGTCTGGAATTCTCAGCCTATGCACAAGCACGGGTATTGCAAAAACTGGCAGGTACTTCCGGCATTCTGGCCATCACCGTAGGTGTACCTAACTCTCTTGGCCCAGGTGAACTATTACAGCATTATGGCACCGACGAGCAAAAAAACCGTTATTTACCCGGACTGGCCCGTGGTGAAGAGATCCCTTGTTTCGCTCTGACCAGCCCGGAAGCCGGTTCAGATGCCGGCGCTATCCCGGATACAGGCGTAGTTTGTATGGGAGAATGGCAAGGCGAACAAATTCTGGGTATGCGTCTGACTTGGAACAAACGTTATATTACCCTTGCCCCTATCGCCACCGTACTTGGTCTGGCTTTTAAACTCTCTGACCCTGACCATTTACTGGGCGATACAACAGAATTAGGCATTACCTGTGCCTTGATCCCGACAAATGTACCAGGAGTAGAAATTGGTCATCGCCATTTCCCGCTGAACATTCCATTCCAGAATGGCCCGACTCGCGGTAAAGATATTTTTGTGCCAATCGACTATATCATTGGTGGACCGAAAATGGCCGGACAAGGCTGGCGTATGCTGGTTGAATGTCTGTCTGTTGGCCGAGGTATCACCCTGCCATCAAATGCAACAGGTGGTTTGAAAAGCGTTGCCATGGCGATTGGCGCATACGCTTATATTCGCCGTCAGTTCAAAATGCCAATTGGTAAAATGGAAGGGATTGAAGAGCCACTGGCACGTATTGCCGGTAACGCCTATCTGATGGATGCCGCTTCAACGCTTGCTACAACAGGTATCATGCTGGGCGAGAAACCCTCCGTGCTATCGGCTATTGTGAAATATCATTGTACTCACAGAGGCCAGCGCTCAGTTATTGATGCAATGGATATTGCCGGTGGTAAAGGTATTTGCCTTGGCCCATCCAACTTCCTTGCCCGCGCTTATCAGGGCGCACCTATCGCCATTACCGTTGAAGGCGCCAATATTCTGACCCGCAACATGATTATTTATGGTCAGGGAGCTATTCGCTGTCATCCTTATGTACTTGATGAAATGGCCGCTGCTGAAAATAACCGTATTAAAGATTTTGATAAGGCACTGTTTAGCCACCTCGGTCACGTTGCCAGTAACCTGTTACGCAGCTTCTGGCTTGGCCTGACCAATGGCCGCACCAGCAGCACACCGGTTAATGATGCAACCCGCCGTTATTATCAACAATTAAACCGTCAGAGTGCCAACCTAGCTCTGTTATCAGATGTGGCAATGGGGGTATTAGGTGGCAGCCTGAAACGCCGTGAACGTGTTTCTGCCCGTCTTGGGGATGTTTTGAGTCAAACGTATCTGGCTTCAGCGACCTTGAAACGTTATGAAGATGAAGGTCGTCAGAAAGAAGATTTACCGCTGGTACACTGGGCCGTTAAGGATAGCCTGTATCAGGCAGAACAGGCGATAGACAGCTTACTGCGTAATTTCCCAAACCGTCTGGTTGCAGGTCTGATGCGCGTTATTGTTTTCCCATTAGGACGTGTGCATTCAGCGCCATCTGACCATTTGGATCACAAGCTGGCACAGCTCTTACAACAGCCTTCAGCTACCCGTGATCGTATTGGCCGTGGTCAATATCTGACACCAAGCGAACATAACCCTCACGGATTATTGGAAGAAGCTCTGCACGACATTATTGCTGCAGAACCGATCCATGCCCGTCTGAGCCGCGAAGCTGGCAAACGTCTTGGCTTTACTGGCCTGGATAAACTGGCAGAACGGGCGCTGGCAGAACGTAAGATCACGCCAGAAGAGGCTGAAATTCTTAAACGTGCCGAAGCAAACCGTTTACGTTCTATTAATGTCGATGAGTTTGAACCGGAGGCGCTGGCTGTTCCTATTCTGGACAAAAAACCAAAAACGAAAGCGGCCTGATGCTGACAACTAAAGAATGGATGTAATCACGGGGCGATACCTTGGGGTATCGCCCCGAGTTGCCAATGTTCTTTTCCCCCAAGAGACATAAGCATTAACAAAGTCGATTTTTGTTTCTTATTTTCCACTGATGGATTTATTATGGATAGGTTTTCAATTACTATTCAAGGTCATTATTTTAACGCCCGGGTTTAATCGGCATAAGGTTTTAACGATTTTCTTCCACTTTTTCGCCTGCTTTTTATTAAACTTAATCATCAGGGATATCGTGTTTTACGTTTAAAAAACATTAATAACACTCGCTTTCTATCTTTGTAAACCAACCAGTAAATAGCCTAATGAGATAAAGATACCCCTTTATGTTTTTTCGGATAATCATATTTTTTTCAGGGCATTAACCCTACCAAATTAACCGTTCTATCCCTTTTTTATAATGCTTTTTAAGGAAACTCTGTTGGATTGACAGGATTAAGGGATAGGTTTAAGTCTACGGTCTGGGACGATACCTTAGAGTATCGCCCATATTTCACGACACAGATGCAAAAGATACCTCTTCCAACGCTAATAACTCTTCAATCGTTTGACGACGGCGAATCAATTGAGGTTTGCCATTAATAAACAGCACTTCGGAGATAAGCGGACGGCTATTGTAATTAGAAGACATTGACGCACCATAAGCACCGGTATCATGAAAAACCAGATAATCGCCAACCTGAACAGGTGGCAACATTCTTGGCGCAACCCCACCACCTTCAACCTGTGTAAAAACATCACCTGATTCACATAACGGACCTGCGACTAACGTTTCCTGCAATGGATGCTGTTCAAGCTGGCGCCCATCAGCAGGCAAAACCGAAATATGGTGATAACTGCCATACATTGCCGGACGCATTAAATCATTGAATCCTGCATCCACCAGCACATAATGACGGCTTCCCATCTGTTTAACAGCCCGAACTTCTGTCATCAGAATGCCGGATTCTGCAACCAAAAATCTCCCCGGTTCAATTTCCAGCTCAACTTTATGGCCCAAATGTTGCTCAATTCTTTTACGGGCATCATCCCACAGCCCAAAATAGTGAGCGATATCGATCTGTTCATCTCCCTGCCGATAAGGAGTCGATAAACCACCACCAGCTGAAATTGCCTGAATATCTTCACCGCAGAGAATAACCTGTTCAACCATTGCATCGCACACACTCGCAAGGTGTTGATAATCAACACCAGAACCGATATGCATATGCAAACCAAGCAATTTCAATCCATAGTGCCGTATTTTCTCAATTGCCAGTGGGAGATCCTGATACCAAATACCATGTTTGCTGTTTTCACCACCAGTATTGGTTTTCTGGCTATGACCATGACCAAACCCAGGGTTAATCCGCAACCATACCGGATGCCCTTTTTGACATTGACCAATCTGCTCCAGCATATCAATAGAACCCGCATTAACCGGAATATCCAGTTCAGTTACCTGTCTAAGCGTTGGAACATCTATCAAATCAGCAGTAAAAACGATTTCTGCCATTTCTTGGCCTGGACGAAACCCAGCCCGCAAAGCACGCTCAATTTCACCCAGTGAAACCGCATCAACTTTCACACCATACTCACGCATAAGACGCAAAATATGAGTATTAGAGCAAGCTTTCTGCGCAAACCGAACCACATCAAACTGACGTAACATTCTGATTCTTTGGATAATCGTTTCGCTATCATAAACCCATAACGGAGCACCATACGTTTCTGGCAGACAGCTCAGATTTTCTGGTATCAGATCAGAACGACTATTACGGATAAAGGTACTCATTATGGGTTCTCTCACAAAATCAGCAGATAACCCATTATTAGCAGTAAAAAACAGGAATAAAAATATCTGTTTCGCTATAGTCTATTCATCTGTGATATAGAGTTATCAACTAAAGGAGTCATCTATGTCTGCTTGTTCATGGCGCCATATTGAAATATTCCACGCGGTAATGACGGCAAAAAATCTGACAGAAGCGGCGGTTTTATTACAAACTTCACAACCGACCGTCAGCCGTGAATTAGCACGATTCGAACATCTGATAAAATTCAAACTGTTTGACCGGGTAAAAGGCCGCCTGCATCCGACAGCACAAGGATTACGCCTTTTTGAAGAAGTTCAGCGCTCTTATTATGGACTTGAAAGAATCATGAATGCAGCTGACAGTATCCGTAAATTTCAACACGCTCAACTTTCTATTACCTGCCTGCCGGTATTTTCACAATCCTTATTACCTAAAGTTTGTCACAACTTCACCCGCCAATACCCTGAGGCTAATTTAACCATCATTCCACAAGAATCACCGCTATTGGAAGAGTGGCTCTCAGCTCAGCGTCATGATCTTGGCCTGACCGAACATTTGCAAACACCACCCGGTACACAAAGAGAAACACTGATCACGCTGAATGAAATTTGCGTATTGCCCGCAGTTCATCCACTTAGTCATAAATCATTACTGACGCCAGAAGATTTCAGTGGGCAAAATTTTATCAGTCTTTCGATAACAGACAGCTACCGTCAACTTATTGATGGAATCTTCGCAGAGCACCATATTCACCGCCGAATGATTATGGAAACTCACAGTGCCGCATCAGTCTGTGCCATGGTGCGGGAAGGCATCGGCGTTTCTATTGTCAACCCACTGACCGTACTCGATTATCTGGACTACCACGGCGAAGCTGAAATATGCGCCCGCCCGTTTAGTATTAACATTCCTTTTACTGTCAGCCTGATCAAACCCATTCACCGCCCTTCTTCCACCCCAGTCGATGCTTTTATTGAACACCTGAAAGCACAGATTGCCCTATTTCCTCAGAAACTCAAGTTAGCTTTTCAGCATTAATTTTTGCCAGTATGGAGAAGAAGCAAACCATTCCACCAAAAAATCCAGTAATGCCCTGAGCGTTGCCGGCATATTTTGACGACTGGCATAAATACCATAAATACCCATGGCCTGAGGTTGATATTCCGGCAACAACTGAATCAGTTTGCCTGATGCCAGATGAGAAGCAACAGAATAATAAGGTTGCATAGCGATTCCCGCACCTTGCAATGTTGCTTCCATTAAGACAATGGATTCATTAGCGCTCAAAGTTCCGCTAACAGGAACAGAATATTTTTCCCCCTGACGTTCAAACAACCAAAGACTTTTGCCAAAGAAGTTATAAGTCATACAGTTATGCAACACCAAATCAGCGGGCTTATGAGGGATCATTTTTCCTGCCAGATAGGAAGGAGCGGCACAAACAACAGAGTGACAAGTCGATAACGGTCTGGCAATCAAATTCGGTTCCAGATTATTCGTGATCCGTAACGCCAAATCTATCCGCTCTTCGACCAAGTTTATTGCCTTATTACTCATCTGCATATCAATAGCTATCTGAGGATAAATTTGCATAAACTCAGGAATAGCCACAGACAGTGCGCTCATTGCCAGAGACTGAGAACTGCTTATCCGCAAAAGACCACTAAGCTCTTGAGCTACTACTGGTTGATGGACAGGTATCTCTTCCGCCAATTGCAACAGCTTACGGCTGCGCTGATAGGCGATCTCTCCCGCTGATGTCAGGCTGATCTTTCTGGTTGTACGATGTAACAGGCGTACTCCCGCCCATTTCTCCATTTCAGCCAAATAGCGCGACACCATTGCCCGCGACATATCTAACCGTTCCGATGCAGCAATCATGCTGCCTTGTTCTACAATTATAGTGAACACTTGCGCAGCAGTGACTCTATCCATCAATTAGCTCGATTTATGCAACAAATAATTGCCAATTATGCGGTTTTTCCATCGAAAAACGCAACTTATTATAAGCCCCATTGACACAACATCAGGAATTCAATCATGACTCGCAAAACAACATTAAATATTGCGCTGGCTGGTATCCTTTCTTTAGGTACCATCTCTCTGGCACAAGCCGCTGATCTAAAACTGGATGTTTATAATCCAGGTGAAAAAAGCATATTTCCCGTCTCTTCTGAAATCATTAGTGGTGATAAAGAAGTTGTACTGATCGATGCTCAGTTCCAAAAAAATGATGCTGAAGCACTGGTCAAAAGAATTAAGGATACCGGTAAGAAACTGACAACCATCTATATCAGTCAGTCCGATCCTGATTTCTACTTCGGTCTTGATACCCTGACCAACGCGTTCCCTGATGCAAAAATCATTGCATCACCAGA
Organism: Photorhabdus stackebrandtii; assembly: GCF_011189495.1. NCBI lineage: Bacteria > Pseudomonadati > Pseudomonadota > Gammaproteobacteria > Enterobacterales > Morganellaceae > Photorhabdus > Photorhabdus stackebrandtii. Next base: position 17,429 of record NZ_PUJV01000026.1, on the reverse strand, counting down.
AACAATCAAAGAAATCAACCATACTAAAGATGGCAAACTGACTTATTGGGGAGGTGTCCTGAAAGAACAGGCCCCCAAAAAAGTTATCGTGCCGCAACCGCTGGAAGGTAACACTTTTACAGTTGATGGTGAAAAGCTGATCGTCGAAGGTCTTGATGGCCCCGCGGCTGACCGTACTTTCGTTTGGATACCAAAGCTGAAAGCGGTAGTCGGTGGCGTCACCGTTTCAGGCAACATTCATGTCTGGATGGCTGATACACAGACTAAAGCATCCCGGAAGAATTGGATGCAAACGTTGGATCGTATCAAAGAACTGAAACCTACCATTGTGGTGCCGGGACATTTCGTTGGTAACGCACCAATGACATTGGAATCAGTCAAGTTCACGCAAAAATACCTGACTATTTTTGAGAAAGAATTACCAAAAGCGAAAGATTCAAAAGCGCTGATAGCGGCAATGGAAAAGCACTATCCAAAACTTGGAGACAAATCCAGCCTCGAACTGAGTGCCAAAGTACTGAAAGGCGAAATGAAGTGGCCTCAATAAGTCAATTAACTATTTTTCAGGAATAAGTAATATGCCCGGAATGACTCTGCATTATATCTATGATCCACTATGTGGCTGGTGTTATGGCGTTTCTTCTCTCATACAGGCCGCAAAAGAGGTCGCGAATGTAAGAATTGAATTACATGGCGGCGGAATGCTGACGGGTGATAACAAACGCCAAATCGACAGCACATGGCGTGACTATATCCTTAATCAGGATAAACGGATCGCAAGCCTTACCGGGCAAGTTTTCAGCGAGCAATATGTTGCACTGTTAAACGATAACTCACTGATTATGGATTCATTACCACCAATATCAGCCATTCTTGCGGCAGAAAAGTTGGCTGGTAAAGGTGTCGAAATGTTACTGACGGTACAAAAAGCGCATTATGTTCGTGGATTAAAAATCAGCGAAACTGAAACATTATTGAATTTAGCAAATGAATTACAGCTTGATTCAGAACAGTTCCAGCAAGCGCTGACACTGAATAATGAATCAGAAAGTCTCCAGCATATCAGGAACAGCCGTGAACTATTGGCAAAAGTTGGCGGCTCGGGTTTCCCTACCTTTATTCAGGAAAATGACAGAAACGAGCTATCCGTTATTTCTCTTGATAAATATCTGGGACAGCCAAAACGTTGGCAAGATGCTCTGATTCATTCTCAGTTTTAATACCACAACTCTAACTACTGGCGCCCATACCTTATTCAATTATTGGGCACCATCCACGATAATCCATCAACTCCCTGTAAATTCAAATAGAGCATTATGATCGCAGAAATGGCGATATATGGGCCAAAAGCGACAGGTGCCTGATAATTTCCCCGTAATTTCCACATCCATAAGCACCCAATAATGCCAAACAATGAAGATAGGAGCATTAATAAAGGAATTGCGCCAATTCCCAACCAAGCACTAACTGCCGCCATTAACTTAAAATCACCATACCCGATCCCCTCTTTGTGATTGATAATTTTGAACAACCAATAGAGCGACCATAAAATCAAATAACCTGCAACCGCGCCTGTTACAGCGTGTTCAATAGGCACAAAAGTTTTATTCAAATTCAATAATAAACCTAACCATAAAAGTGGATAATTTATTATATCTGGCAACAATTGAATTTTTATATCAATAAAAGAAAGTATAATTAGCATCCAAATAAATATTAAAACAACATATAAATGAAAACCCAATGGAAGATAAATAACAAAAAAAGCAGTTATAAACAGTGTAACTAATTCAACCTGAAAATAACCAAAAGCTATTTTATCATATCCATAAATAATTTCAGGAAACACCGATATCACTTTATTTAAAGTAATTCCTGCTGTTATTCCAATAGAAACAGCCAGAATAACAATCATTACATTAACGCCAGCAAAATAAAACATATTTAATTTCAGCCAATTACATTAAAAACATCTTAATTGAAGAATAGAAGCAATTCCTATTATACTTTCGACACAATAAGATAATAATAAAAACGCCCACATTAAAACAACAAAATAAATAGAGAACATTCAAATAAGAGATAAATCTGCGAGCAGACTCGCAACATTTATTCAGAGATAAAAACCGGTATCAGAGATAACTTGATAATTGGCTTGAGCCTACCTTATCATAACACCATTATTTATTGCCTTATGTACAGCTATACCCCGCAGGAAGGAAAGAAGAACATGCGTATACCCCGCATTTATCACCCGGAATTACTCTCATCTGACACTGAAATTTATTTGAGTGATGAGGCAGCCAACCATGTCGGGCGGGTACTCAGAATGAGTAACGGTCAACAGTTACAACTGTTTGATGGCAGTAATCAGATCTTCAATGCTGAAATTACCGAAGCCAATAAGAAATCTGTCAAAGTTCATATTAACAATAGTGAACTTGCCGATAACGAATCACCACTTAATCTGCATCTGGGGCAAGTCATATCCCGCGGTGAGAAAATGGAATTTACCATTCAAAAATCTGTAGAGTTAGGGGTGAATGTTATCACACCTTTAATTTCTGAACGCTGTGGTGTCAAACTGGATGGAGAACGGCTGGCTAAAAAACTTCAGCAATGGCAAAAAATTGCCATTGCTGCCTGTGAGCAATGTTGCCGTAATCGCATACCTGAAATTCGTCCGGTGATGCAACTTGAACACTGGTGTGCAGAAAATGATGGCAGTTTAAAATTAAATTTACATCCACGCGCCAGCCAAAGCATCAATACCCTGCCTTTACCTGTGGAAAAAGTACGTTTACTTATTGGCCCGGAAGGTGGCTTATCAATAGATGAAATTGCTATGACAGCTCATTACCAATTTACTGATATCCTGTTAGGACCACGTGTCTTAAGAACAGAAACGACAGCGCTTACCGCAATTACTGCATTACAAGTGCGTTTCGGCGATTTGGGTTAAGGAGAAAGAATGATCAAACTCGGAATAGTGATGGATCCCATTTCATCCATCAAAATCAAGAAAGACACCAGTTTTGCTATGCTGTTGGAAGCGCAACGCCGCAGCTGGGAACTTCATTATATGGAGATGAGCGATCTCTATCTGCACCAAGGGGAAGCCCGCGCACGTACCCGCCTATTGCAAGTAGAAAATAATCCACAGCAATGGTATCAATTCGATAGAGAACAAGATCTGGCACTGGAAACACTGGATGTCATCCTGATGCGTAAAGACCCTCCATTTGATACTGAGTACATTTACGCCACTTACATTCTCGAGCGCGCTGAAGAGAAAGGTACGCTTATCGTCAATAAACCACAAAGCCTACGCGATTGTAACGAAAAACTCTTCACAGCCTGGTTCCCTGATTTAACACCAGACACATTAGTGACCCGCAATGCTGCTCACCTGCGTGAATTCCATCAAAAGCATGGTGATGTCATCTTTAAACCGCTGGATGGCATGGGTGGCGCGTCTATATTCCGCCTGAAAAAAGAGGATCCAAACGTCGGCGTGATTATTGAAACCCTGACAGAACACGGCAATCGCTTCTGCATGGCACAGAATTTCTTACCTGCTATAAAAGAAGGCGACAAACGGATATTAATTGTCGATGGAGAACCTGTTCCTTATTGTCTGGCCCGCATTCCAGCCCAAGGCGAAACCCGTGGTAACCTTGCTGCCGGTGGTCGTGGTGAAGCGCGTCCGCTTTCAGAAAGTGACTGGGCTATAGCCAGAGCTGTTGCGCCAACGTTAAAAGAAAAAGGGTTAATTTTTGTTGGACTGGACATTATCGGTGACAGATTGACTGAAATTAATGTCACCAGCCCAACCTGTGCACGCGAGATAGAGGCAGCTTTCCCTGATATTTCAATAACCGGCATGTTGATGAATGCGATTGAAAAACGATTGGAGAAATAAAAAGCTCTTTTCGTTAATTTTCCTGTCAAGGTTTGTCATTTGCACTTTTAGCCCACATACTGTGGGCTAAATAATCCTTAAATAGCCAGGTTAATTACCAAAAACAAAATGAATCTACAGCACCATTTTCTTATCGCCATGCCCACATTATCTGATTCCTACTTCAAACGCTCAGTTGTTTACGTTTGTGAACACAACGAAAACGGGGCAATGGGATTGGTGATAAATAAACCAATTGAACAAATCTCTGTTCGGAAAGTTCTACAAAAACTGAAAATTTCACCGGAAGATAGGGATGAAAGTATCAGCCTAAACAAACCGGTCATGACAGGTGGCCCTCTTGCCGAAGATCATGGTTTTATATTGCACACACCACAACCAGGTTTCAGTTCAAGTATCAAAATTTCCGATGACACGATGATCACCACATCCAAAGATGTGCTTGAAACCCTGGGTACGCCACGCCAACCAAAACAGATATTAGTCACGCTGGGGTATGCAAGTTGGGAAAAGGGGCAACTTGAAAAAGAGATAATGGAAAATAGCTGGCTCACCGCAAACGCTGATCCACATATTATTTTCAACTCACCCATTGCAGATCGCTGGCGTGAAGCCGCATCTTTGCTTGGTATCAATATCTATAATATTGCTCCACAGGCAGGACATGCATAGATGGGTAACCGCACAATAATGGCCTTCGATTTTGGTACCCGCAGTATCGGCGCAGCTATCGGGCAGGAAATTACGGGTACCGCCAGAGCATTGACCTCGTTTAAAGCCACAGATGGTATCCCCAATTGGCAGCAAATCGAAAAATTACTTAAAGAGTGGCAGCCAGATCTGGTTATTGTTGGTCTTCCCCTCAATATGGATGGCACTGAGCAACTTGTAACAACACAGGCACGTAAATTTGCAAACCGGCTTCATGGCCGGTTTGGTGTACAAATTGAACTCCAGGATGAACGCCTGACAACGATTGAAGCCCGCGCTCATCTGTTTGACCGTGGAGGCTACAAAGCTTTAGATAAAGGTAAAGTCGATGCTGCATCCGCTGTTATTATTCTGGAAAGCTGGTTCGAGCTGCACTATTAAGCTATCAACTAACAATAACTGCGGATCAACTAACAACAACGATTAACTGCTAACCTCCGTCTGCTCAGCCAATAATCCCTGTAATTTACGCTGCTGCCAGCCTTGCTCATAGGTTTGCATTCCACTGGCAGCACCTGTCTGCATAAGCGTTGTTATTTGATGATTTTTTCCTTCCCGTATCAGATGACTGACCGCCTGATTAACCACCAACACTTCATACACGGCAATCCGCCCTCCATCCTGTGCAGAAACCAATTGCTGCGCTATCACAGCCTTCAAACTCCCTGCAAGCTGACTACGTACCCATCCTTTTTCTTCCGCCGAAAATATATCTACCAGCCGATCAATTGCTTGTACTGCGCCTCTGGTATGCAAAGTTGAAAATACCAAATGCCCTGTTTCTGCCGCAGTTAATGCCAGACGTATTGTCTCCTTATCCCGTAGCTCACCCAACAGCAATACATCAGGATCCTGCCGAAGAGCACCTTTCAGCGCTTCCTGATAGCTGGAAGAGTCCAATCCGATTTGTCGTTGTTGTATCAGACAATTGCGGCTGTGGTGGATAAATTCCACAGGATCTTCCAATGTAATAATGTGCTGACAACAATGACTGTTCAGCATATCCACAATGGCGGTTAAGGTTGTCGATTTCCCACTGCCTGTGGCACCAGTCACCAGAATCAATCCACTTTCTTCCCGCAAAATCATTTCCCGGATAATTTCAGGCGCTTTTAGCTGTTCCAGAGTTGGGCACTGCGAACTAATTAAGCGCAGAACGACTGACAGCCCCGATTGCTGACGAAAAATGTTGCCTCTCAATCGTTGGTGGTTTTCTGTCTCCATCGCAAAATCCACATGTCCACAAACTAATAGCTGTTCTAACTGATATTCTGATAGAAACTGCCTGCTCCACTCTTCCAGCAAAGCATTATTTACAGATGACAGTTGAGTTTGTGGATAAAGCACACCATTTATACGTAATACAGGAGCTTGCCCAACACAAAGATGCAGATCTGAAGCATTATGCTTTACACTAAGGGCCACTAGCTTATCCATATTCATTTTTTAATCTCCTGAGTCACTATGAACAATATTGAACAAAATTTACAAGATGTCAGGACCCACATAGCCGTTGCCGCACAAAAATGCGAACGCGCTCCAGAAGAAATTACTCTGCTTGCAGTCAGTAAAACCAAGCCTGTGGAAGATATCGAAAAAGCAATCGTTGCCGGCCAGCGCCAGTTTGGTGAGAATTACGTACAGGAAGGGGTAGAAAAAATTGTTTATTTTGCAAATCGTAATGATTTGATATGGCACTTTATCGGTCCGTTACAGTCTAATAAAAGCCGTCTGGTAGCAGAAAATTTTAACTGGTGCCATACCGTTGACCGTCTGAAAATAGCACAACGTCTAAACGAACAACGCCCGGAAGGAATGGAACCACTGAATATTCTTATCCAAATAAATATCAGTGATGAACAGAGTAAATCAGGTATTCAACTTGCTGAACTCTCCACTTTGGCAGCCGAAATAAGCAAACTGTCGAACGTGAAACTACGCGGTTTAATGGCAATCCCCGCACCGGAGCCCAACTATGAACGCCAATTAGTGGTTTTCAGGCAAATGGAACAGGCTTTCTTTAACCTGAAAACTCAATATCCTCAAATAGATACCCTTTCAATGGGGATGACTGATGATATGGCTGCTGCCATTAATTGTGGTTCCACATTAGTACGGATCGGGACGGCAATTTTCGGTGCACGTCAGTATCACAACTAACCATATCAATGCTACGAGGTATTTAATGGAAAAACGTAAAATTACTTTTATTGGTGCAGGTAATATGGCTCACGCCATCATTGCCGGATTAGTAAAAGGAGGCTACCCTGCGGAGCTGATTAATGTTTGCGCTCCTGGCAATGCTCGCCGCGATGTACTGGCAAAGGAGTATGACGTCAATAGCAGCAGTGATAATATTCGCTGCGCACAGGAAGCCGATGTTGTTGTTATGGCGGTAAAACCGCAAGTGATGGCAGATGTCTGCCAGCCGCTAAAGAAGCAGGTGGATTTCAGTAACAAATTAATTCTGTCTATCGCAACAGGAATTTCTGTTGCACGCTTTAAAGTTTTATTACAAGACAAACTCAACATTGTCCGAATCATGCCAAACACCCCAGCATTAGTTGGTCAGGGGTTGAGTGGATTATTCGCGCCTGAGCAAGTCAGTCAGTCTGACCGTGATTTCACTCAAGCATTGATGAACAGCGTCGGTAAAACCCACTGGGTAAAGGATGAAAACGGCATCAATGATATTATCGCTATAGCAAGTAGTGCCCCTGCTTATTTCTTCCTGTTTATGGAATCAATGCAACAGGAGGCAGAACGCCTAGGTTTTGACAGTGAAACAGCCCGTGAAATCGTTTTGCAAACAGCAACCGGTTCTGCGGCGCTGGCCGCATCAAATGCAGATCTCCCTTTTGCAACCCTGCGCGAGCAGGTAACATCTAAAGGTGGTACCACTGCGGAAGCATTGCGCATTTTTTATGAAAGCAAATTGCCGGAAATCGTATCCAGTGCCATGCAGGCAGCTATTCGCCGCGCACAGGAAATAGAAAAACAATTTTAATTTTTATCAGGGCTGCTAAATGCAATTTTTAACTTTTATTCTGTTCACCATTCTGGATTTATACATCGTTGTTTTATTACTTCGTGTATGGATGCAATGGGCCCGTTGTGATTTTTACAACCCATTTGCCCAGTTTGTCGTGAAAATTACTCAGCCGGTCGTTCGGCCACTGCGCCGTGTGCTCCCGGCTATTGGCCCGCTTGATACCGCTTCTGTTGTTGTGGCCTATGCTCTGGTGCTGCTTAAATTAACCATGCAACTCTGGTTCAGTACCGGTGCATTTGCCTTCCTCACGCTTTTCATCCCTATCGGGTTAATTGAACTGCTGACAGCCGCAGGCAAGCTGGTATTTTGGCTGGTGCTAGCGCGTGCTCTGTTAAGCTGGATAAGCCAGGGCCGCAACCCGATTGACTATGCTCTGATGCAACTGACAGAGCCATTGATGGCACCTATCCGCCGTATTATTCCAGCAATGGGTGGCCTTGATTTCTCCGCAATGATCGTCATTTTGATCCTCTACGCGCTGAACTATCTCCGCGCTGATGTTCTCTCATGGCTGATACAGTAAATAAGAATTAAATTGGGTTCAAAATAATGCAAAAAGTTGTTCTGGCAACCGGCAACCTCGGAAAAGTTCGTGAACTGGCGCAATTACTGGCTGATTTTGGTCTGGATATCGTTGCTCAAACTGAATTAGGCGTAGATTCTGCCGAAGAAACTGGGCTGACATTTATTGAAAATGCCATTCTTAAAGCCCGTCACGCGGCACAAATCACCGGCCTGCCAGCGATTGCTGATGATTCTGGTTTATCCGTAGATATCCTTGGCGGCGCTCCAGGCATCTATTCAGCCCGTTATGCGGGTGAAAGTGCCACCGATCAGCAAAATCTGGCAAAGCTGTTGGATACGATGAAAGATATTCCTAATGATCAACGCCAGGCTCAGTTTAACTGTGTTCTGGTTTATATACGCCACGCAGAAGATCCCACACCTCTGGTATTTCATGGCCGCTGGCCGGGGATTATTGCCCATGAACCTGCCGGTAATGGCGGGTTTGGTTACGATCCCATCTTCTACGTACCGGAATTAGGCTGTACTGCGGCTGAGTTAAGTGGTGAGCAAAAAAATGCCGTGTCACACCGCGGTCAAGCACTGAAAATGATGTTGGATACATTACGTAATGCTTAAGCTTCCACCACTGAGTCTTTATATCCATATTCCGTGGTGTGTACAAAAGTGTCCTTACTGTGATTTCAACTCCCATGCATTAAAAGGTGATGTTCCACATCAGGAATATGTTGACCATTTATTAGCAGATCTGAAAGCGGATCTGCCAATGGTCAACGGCCGGGAAATCACCACTATCTTTATTGGTGGTGGAACTCCCAGTCTGCTCAGTTCACAAGGGATGCAACAATTACTGGACGGTGTTCGTACTCTCCTGCCGGTATCGCCGCAAGCTGAAATTACTATGGAAGCCAACCCGGGTACAGTGGAAGCCGACCGTTTCAGTGGTTATCAGCAAGCCGGCATTAACCGAATATCCATTGGCGTCCAGAGCTTCAGCCCGGATAAACTGGTACGTCTTGGCCGTATTCACGGGCCGGATGAAGCCAAACGGGCAGCACATTTAGCCGCCAGCCTGAGGCTACGTAGTTTTAATCTGGATTTGATGCACGGTTTGCCAAACCAAAGCCTTGATGAAGCACTGGATGACTTACGTCAGGCAATTGCGTTATCACTACCGCACCTTTCGTGGTATCAACTGACTATTGAGCCGAATACCAGCTTTGGTTCCCGCCCTCCGGTTCTGCCTGACGATGATGCTTTGTGGGATATTTTTTCACAAGGGCATCAATTGCTGACAGCAGCAGGTTATCAGCAATACGAAACTTCTGCTTATGCCAAACCAGGCTATCAATGCCAGCATAATCTCAATTACTGGCGTTTTGGCGATTATCTTGGTATTGGTTGTGGCGCTCATGGAAAAATCACATTTGAAGATGGCCGTATTCTGCGTACAGTAAAAACCAAACATCCTCGCGGATATATGCAGGGGCGCTATCTGGATAAACAGCATCAGGTAGAAAATGAAGATCGGCCATTTGAATTTTTTATGAACCGCTTCCGTTTACTGGAAGCTATGCCAAAACAAGATTTCAGTGATTTCACCGGATTATCGGAAAGTTCAATCCGCAATCAAATTGATCAAGCCTTAGCAGCAGGTTATCTTTCTGAAACAACGACACATTGGCAAATTACGCAGAAAGGGAAACTGTTCTTGAATTCATTATTGGAACTGTTTATTTAATGCAAAAACTGCCTTCGAAAAATTCAGCTCCATAAAGATCATCTTGTGCATAAACTCGATACCACCATTGGTTTCGAGTTTATGCATAGCTGTGCTTAAATAAGCATAATTTTTGGATCAAGAAAGCTAATAATCGGCAGAAAACTATTATATTGTTATAGTATCTCTGCAATCATAAATTAAATAATATATAATTCACAACTCAATGAAATTATAAATATTTAAATAAAAACTTATCATTTAATTCAACAATAAAAAGCCAACATATAGAAAAAGTTAACGAATAATCACGGTCCTGTAATTTAAATTGTGTAATTGCCTGTTTTTGATATATTCCTTCCAATATAAACATCTGGAATTAAATCTGACAGTCACCGGTAATATTAACTGTCAAACTAACAGCCTATCCCATTAAGGCTACTGGGATAGGCTCTAAGACAACACATTATCGAACTTCAATCACAGCCCAAATTCAACATGACAAAAGCGGCTGATTAAATGGCATCCTCAACAGCTTTAATTTGTGCTGCCAGACTTTCCAAACCACCACCAGATAAATACCACAGATCAGATTTAAGATAAGTAATTTTGCTATTCTTATATGCAGAAGTAGATTTTACTTTATCATCTTCAAACTGTACTTTATCAAGTTTACCGGCACCAATTGCTTCGCTGCGATCAATAATGAGAATCACATCTGGATTGGCCTGAGCAATCATGTCGGAAGTCACCACAATGCGTTTGGTTTTATCCTCACCAGCCGGAATAGGCACTTCCGCTTTCTGTGCCTTAACCACATCAAACACGACGCTCTGGTTATTCAGCATTAATTTATCTGCGTTATGCAATAATACTAAAACCTGAGCACCAGAAGCTTTAGCTTTATCCTGAACTTTAGCAATTGTTTTTTCCAATTCAACAATCTGCTCTTTCACTTCATTTTGCTTACTAAACAACTCACCTAATAATTTCAGGTTACTTTCAACTGAAACCAGATAATTTTTACTATCAGTTCCCAGATTAACGGTTGGCGCTATTTTTGACAAACGTTCATAGAAAGGCCCTTGGCGGGCGGTGATAACGATCAGATCGGGTTTAATTTGCGCCAACTTTTCCAAATTCGGCTCTTTTATACCCCCGGCACTTTCTACCCCTTTAGGCAAATTATTGCGGAGATATTCAGGTGTATAACCAGTAGGTAGTGCAATAACCCGATCTGACAAGCCTAATTTAGCCAATGAATCATAAGTACCGAAATCAAATAAAACGACCTTCTGAGGATCCCTTTTGACATCCGTTTCACCAGAAAGATGTTTCACTGTGATTCTATCGCCAACCTGGGAAGCAACAGCATTTGGAGTGAATACAGCAGATGTCTGACTAAATACGGAATGGCTTGCAACAACAAATAATGAAGCCAGAACGACAGGGATTATCTTTTTCATATATCGCGCTCCAAGAAAGGATATTAGTAACAATCTGCATTCTAGGTGGCGGGAAAAATATGTCAATCTAAATAAGAATCAATTTCAAATTGATTCTTATTTGTAATTATTGGGGATTACTTAATAGAATTCAGTAATTCAATTCTTTGTTGTTCAAGGCCGCTGACTTTACCACAAACCTCTTTACCAAAACGCTGGAAATCTTCTTCCTGAGTTTTCCATTCAGCTTTCAAATTATTCTGCAACCCACCTAAGCTACCAAGCAAAGATTGCAATGCCTGATTATTATCACCATTCAAACTGAATTGTTTATTACCAATCTCATTAATGCTGTCTTGTAACACGCCACCAAGGCTCTGTTCAATTAAGCTACGGCTCTCTTTTTCAACCTGTTTAATCGCCTGATGATGAAATGCTATACCCTCTGAGCGGGTTTCAATAATTCGGCTTATCTGTTTATTAAGCCCTGATTCAAGATCAGACAACCGGCTACGCACATTACTGTCCTTCCCCATAGTCTCCACCACCACTTTATCCAAAGATTTACGGGCAGTTATTAGATGGTTACTGGTTTCTTGCTTAATCCAGGGCAAATCCTGCCGCAAAGCTCGCTGATAATGTTGTGCTTTCCGACGCTGTTCCGTATTTAAGTTCAGATTCTTACCATCACGGATAACCGAACCATCAGGTGAAATCTGGAGATTACCGCTTGCTCCCACAACCTGAACAGATTGAGAAGTAATAATAATGTCATTCTGCGGATTTACCTGGCATTCATAACCAGCCTGAGCCTGAGCAACAAATAGCAAAGATACAGCAATGATAGTTTTGCGTAACATATTTTCTCCTAAGAAAACCACCTGAAAGTTAAAAAACGGATCGCCCGACACGATCGGCTAACAGTTCTAAGGCAGCACAACCCGCTAAAGAGTTCCCCGATCGATCCAATTCCGGTGACCAGACAGCAACCGTCAACTCTCCCGGCACAACACATACGATCCCACCACCAACGCCAGATTTTCCCGGCATACCAATCCTGAATGCAAATTCACCGGAACCATCATACATACCACAGGTCATCATCAACGCATTAATCTGTCGTGCCTGACGCGGGCTTAAGATCTGCTGTTCAGAACCTATCGTGCTTCCCTGATTAGCCAAATAAACGAAACACTTGGCAAGTTCAATACAGTTCATTTTCAAAGCACAATAATGGAAATAAGTTTGCAGTACAGCAAGCACATCGTTATCGAAATTACCGAAGGATTTCATCAGATAGGCAATTGCCGCATTTCGATGAGAATGTTCCATTTCAGAACGGGCAACTTTGTTGTCGTAACAGATATCAGGGCAACCAGCAAGTTTACGTACAACCTCCAACATGCGTTGCTTAGGTGCGCTCAACCGCGACTGCAACATGTCACACACAATTAACGCACCCGCGTTAATAAAAGGGTTACGGGGTTTGCCTTTTTCCAGTTCTAACTGAACTAATGAATTAAATGGCTGACCGGAAGGCTCCTGTCCGACCCGCTGCCAGATTTCCTGTTCCTGATAACGTGTCATCGCTAAGGTCAGGCTCAATATCTTAGAAATAGATTGAATCGAAAAACGCTTCTCAGCATCTCCGGCATGAAATATCTGCCCATCAATGGTGCAAATAGCTATTGCCAGATTATCAGCAGGAACTTCTGCCAATGCAGGAATATAACTTGCCACTTTCCCTTGGCCAATCAGGGGGCGAACTTGTCGCAAAATATCCGACAATAACGTGTTAGAAAACGTTGTACTCACTGATTTTACTCCTGACAGGGACACCTATTAAAGGTGCCCCTGTTGTTATTCACTCAGGCTATTTTACAGCGATATGTTATTCAATCCCACCAAACATCAAACAGTTCAGAGGTCATGACATCTTCCATACCACGATCCGTCAGCCATTTCTCAACCAATTGGCGGTGTTCTTCTGTACACATACCAACTTTTTGCAGGCAGATTAAACCCTCCCAATGCAGGTAACCACTGGCATCCAGCGCTAAACCATTAGATTCAATCAGCTCATCAATAAATGCATCAACAGTGCTGTCAATAACATCTATAGGTGTATTCGACGGGAAGCTCCACTTAACAGAAAAGCCCATTTCTTTGAATTCATCAATATGCATCTTTTTACGCAAACGACGACTGCGGTTTTTAGCCATTACTTAACCCTCTTAAACATGATATCCCACACGCCATGCCCCAACCGCTGACCGCGCAATTCAAATTTCGTTACCGGGCGTGAAGATGGACGCGAAACATAATCACCATTCTCAGACAAATTAAGGTAATTATCTACGCCATTCATCACTTCCAACATATGTTCAGCATATGGCTGCCAATCAGTCGCCATATGGAATACACCACCCACGTTCAACTTACTTTTTATCAGTTCAGCAAATGGCGGCTGGACAATCCTGCGTTTATTATGGCGCGCTTTATGCCACGGATCCGGAAAGAAAAGCTGTACCATTTCCAGACTGTTTTCCGGGATCATTTTTTCCAACACTTCAATAGCGTCATGACACATCACCCGCAAGTTACTGATATTTTCACCTTCAGCAGAAGCCAGGCAAGCACCAACACCAGGTACATGAACTTCAATCCCAAGAAAGTTTTTTTCGGGATTCTGGCTTGCCATAGTGACAAGTGATGCTCCCATGCCAAAACCAATTTCCAGTACAATGGGGGCTTCACGCCCAAAAAGTGTCGCCATATCCAGCTTTTCCGCCTGATATTCAACACCCACTTTTGGCCAGAGATCATCAAGTGCTTGTTGCTGACGATTAGTTAACCTGCCTTGACGACGAACAAAACTCCTAACACGGCGCAATGGCCTGCCATTTTCATCAAATTCCGGCGAAATTACGTTATTTATCATGATATTTCTGTCAGTTTTAAAGGCGTTTATTCAGGCGCTTATGGCTGCTTTACCGGCAAACCACCTAAAGAGAGCGCATTATCCAAAGATGGGCGATTTTAGCAAGTCCAATAGTGACAAGTACAATTTTAATCCCAGATTGGGCAGTGCCGCGAAAACAAAGTTCCGGTTTACAGCGAGGTAACACTATGTTGCAATCCTGTTCACGAAACACTGATATTCCCTAAAGATAATTATCCCAATGATGGAAGCAAAGCAATTCTCTAAAGTGGTACTGGATTGGTACCATCGTTACGGTCGTAAAACCCTGCCTTGGCAACTGGAAAAAACGTCTTATCACGTCTGGCTTTCAGAAGTGATGTTGCAACAAACCCAGGTTGCAACAGTCATTCCCTATTTTCAGCGCTTTATTTCACGTTTTCCTGATGTAGCTTCGCTTGCTGCCGCACCGCTTGATGAAGTTCTTCATTTATGGACCGGTCTTGGTTACTACGCCCGCGCCCGTAATTTACATAAAGCAGCGCAACAGATTGTGGAACGACATCATGACGAATTCCCAACAACATTTGATGATGTTGTTGCCCTGCCTGGCGTCGGCCGTTCAACCGCCGGTGCAATCCTTTCGCTTTCTCAGGGTAAGCATTTCCCGATTCTTGATGGCAATGTTAAGCGAGTATTGGCCCGCTGTTATGCAGTAGAAGGTTGGCCGGGTAAAAAAGAGGTTGAAAGTCACCTCTGGCAAATCAGCACCAATGTAACGCCAGCAAAAGAAGTGGAATATTTTAATCAGGCTATGATGGATTTAGGGGCAATGGTTTGCACCCGTAGCAAGCCAAAATGTGAAATCTGCCCATTAAAGCAGGGATGTATCGCCTATGCTAACCATAGCTGGACAAAATACCCGGGTAAAAAACCTAAGCAGAGCATTCCTGAAAAAACAGCTTATTTCCTGCTGATGCAGAATGACAACACGGTCTGGCTGGAACAGCGCCCACCAACGGGGATCTGGGGGGGATTATTCGCATTTCCTCAGTTTGAAAGCTTGGATTTGTTGAATAGCTGGCTGGAACAATCCGGTATTTCTCACAGTAAACATGAGCAACTAACCGCATTCCGCCACACATTTAGCCATTTTCATCTGGATATTGTGCCGATAAAAATAAATATTTTATCTTTTGCCGCTTGCATGGATGAAAATAGAGGACTTTGGTATAACTTACAGCAACCCGCGACTGTTGGGCTGGCAGCACCAGTTGAATATCTGTTGCAACAACTGAGCTGAATCCCATACCCGCTATTTTGAGGATTTATTATGAGCAGAACTGTTTTTTGTACTTTCTTACAACGTGAAGCCAAGGGGCTGGATTTTCAGCTTTATCCGGGAGAGTTGGGCAAACGCATTTTCAATGAAATTTCCAAAGAAGCATGGGGACAGTGGATGAGTAAACAAACCATGCTGATCAATGAGAAAAAACTTAGCACCATGAATCCGGAAGATCGTAAATTGCTTGAACAGGAAATGGTTAAATTTCTGTTCGAAGGCCATGATATTCAAATTGACGGATATACCCCACCAGAAAAATAATATTCAGCTTTCATCAGAGCCGCTGGCTCTGATGTTGTATTCAACACCAGATGGCAATGTAAGATGAAAAAACTGTTAGCGCTGTTTGTTATTGCCCCACTGCTCGTTTCCTGTACCAGTACTAAAGATACCAAATACAACGAAAAATATATAAAAGACACTAATGGCTTTGATATTTTGATGGGCCAATTTGCCCACAACATTGAAAACATTTGGGGGTTGCACGAAGTATTAATTGCAGGCCCAAAAGATTACGTCAAATATACCGATCAATACCAGACCCGCAGCCATATCAACTTTGAGGCCGGAACGATCACTATTGAGACAATTTCTCCGACAGACCCCACAACATATTTGAGCAAGGCCATTATCACCACCTTATTAATGGGTGATGATCCAGGTTCTGTCGATCTCTATTCTGATATTAACGACATTCAGATCAGTAAAGAACCCTTTCTTTACGGGCAGGTTATGGACAATAACGGCCAGCCGATCCGTTGGGAATGGCGGGCAACACATTTTGCAGATTATCTGCTTACCAACAAATTACAAAAACGCCAATCTGGTTTACATGTTATTTGGTCTGTCACTATGCAACTGGTACCAAACCATTTAGATAAACGCGCTCATAAATATTTACCACTGATTCGCCAAGCTTCCATCAAATATGGTATAGATGAATCTCTGATTTTGGCAATCATGCAAATAGAATCCAGCTTTAACCCATATGCCGTCAGCCGCTCTGATGCACTTGGACTGATGCAGGTTGTACAACATACCGCTGGCCGTGATGTCTTTAAGATGAAAGGCAAAGCAGGCCAACCAAGCCGTAGTTATCTATTTGATCCAGAAAATAATATTGATGCCGGCACGGCATACTTATCGATATTACAAAACAGTTACCTAGGTGGCATTACTAACGCAACTTCCCGCCGTTATGCGGTGATAACCGCTTACAATGGCGGTGCAGGCAGTGTATTACGGGTATTCTCCAGCGATAAGAAAAAAGCGGCTCAAATCATCAACAGCATGGCACCGGGTGATATTTATGAAACCCTGACAACTAAACACCCATCGGCAGAATCACGCCGCTACTTGATGAAAGTCAATACTGCCCAGAAAGGCTATCATCATTGAAACATTAAAATATTAAGAAAATAACGGAGAGCAATTTTTCTACTCTTCGTTATTTTTTTGCCTATATTTTTAACTAATCGAGTGATTTCAAAGCACAAATCACTATTTCAAAAGAAATATATTGACGGGTTCTACCGAATACGGTTTAATGCGCCCCGTTGCCCGGATAGCTCAGTCGGTAGAGCAGAGGATTGAAAATCCTCGTGTCGGTGGTTCGATTCCGCCTCCGGGCACCATATCAAAGTGCGCTTGTTGGGAGATGAAACTCAACAACCACCGACTAAAGTCGGTGGGTTAGTGATTAACGGACTGAAAGTCCGGATACGCATCGGCTGAACGATGCGTCAATTGTCCATCCTGAAGTTATCATCCGGGTTTGGTTCAAAATGAT
>NZ_PUJV01000025.1:0-59999 GCF_011189495.1 Photorhabdus stackebrandtii | reverse complement strand
CGGTGTATAGTTATGGATAGTCTCAAGAGCTTGGCTGAGTAGCATAAAAAAATCCGTAATCGTTATAAGTTACGGATTCTTACATAACCACTGGATCGGTCAACTGATCCTTAACTGATCGGCATTAGGCCGTATGCCCGATTTTCTTTTTCGAACTTAGGGCGTGAAATTCACCGTGAATTTACCGACATTGAATCTTTGTCATTTTCATTGGATGACATTCTCAGTGATTTGAGTGTGCCCAGACTGCAATCGCTGTCAGTTGAGGTGAAGCATGTCTGAATTTAAGGAGCGGCTAACACGGCTGGCGCTGCCCTCATGGATGGATAAGGGGGAACCGGCCAAATTGCTCCGTGCTGCGCGGGCATTCTGGCTGACAATGTATGCCAGGCTGAAATGGCCGTTAGCCCAACTGGACGCGGAGACGTGTTCAGAATCGCTATTATCAGTTTTGGCCTATCAGCGGGATATTCACCGATTTAATGGTGAGCCAATGGAATTGTTTCGCAAACGGGTAACATTTGCCTTTATTAACGCCAGAGAGGCGGGCAGTGTCGCGGGATTTATCGCTATCTTTGAACGTTTAGGTGTCGGCCATGTTGAAGTACTGGAACGTCAGCTAGGGATAGATTGGGATGTGATTATTTTGCGGATCAGTGACGGTCAAATAGCCGAGCATCCTGATTTGCTGATGAACATTATTCGTCAGTACGGCCGTACCTGCCGACGCTACCGTTTTGAAGTGATAACGAATAATAAACTGTTTATGCGTGTGGGCAGTTTAGGCGCGGAATATTGCTGTTATTACGCGGCCATGTCCTCGCCGCCTTTGCTATTAAAAGTGGGTGACATGTCGGGTGAATCCGTTTTTGATTGCGCCAGTTTAAAGGCGATTACCGCACCGAATATGACCTACGGTGCATCATTATAAGGAAATAATATGGCATCAGTGATTACCGTAGACTTTGAAAAATGGAAAGCGCAGCAGGCCGCGGCGGGAAAGCCCGTGGTTTTGGATGAATTTGTTTTTGCTTATGTGCCGGATTTAGATCCCGCTCTTGCCATTAATCGCGATGAGAAATTACCTGCCGAAAGTCATATTGTGCATCGTCAGGCTGTGAACAAAACAGGGTTAGCGAGCGAAAACGCCGTAGCCTACAGTGTCACATTGGGAACGGAAGCCGGTCATTTTGATTTTAACTGGATTGGCCTGATAAATAAGGCTTCTGGCATTATTGGCATGATTACCCACGCCTCAACTCAGAAAAAAATTAAGACCGCGAACGGATTACAGGGAAATGTACTCACCCGTTCTTTCTTGCTGGAGTTTGACGGGGCAGCTAAAGAGACCGCTATCACGACCACGGCGGAAACCTGGCAGATTGATTTTACCGCCCGTTTATCTGGCATCGATGAAATGCAGCGCCTGATTAATGCTGACAGTTACGGTGAGGCGGCTTTTTTCGGTGATGGGTTTTCCGTGGTTCGCAGTGGTGATCAATACACGGTAAAAAAAGGGCTGGCTTATGTTGGCGGGTTGCGGGGTGAATTGGTGTTTGACCAAACGCTTAACCGCCTGCGTGATACCCGTGTTTATGCGGATTTTAGCTATCAAGGCAATTTGGTCAGCCAGTGGAAAACCGTCGTTCGTGTCACCACAGCCAATGATCTTAAAAACTACATTGATGCGGCAGGGTATCCGCATTATGTCTTTGCGGTCGCGGGTGTTGATGGTCACGGTGATGTGATGGATTTGCGCATTAAAGGGTCATTGAATGACCGTGATATTTCCGCTATTCATCAAGAGATTGATAGTATGAAACGGGAATATGCGACTCAGCAGGCATTGGAAAGCGGTCTGCATGGGAAACAGTCGAAAGGGGACTATGCCACGAATGCCGCATTAACTGTTGTCAGCGAAAACGCCAATAGTCGCCTGGCTAAAAACCAGCACGGCGCAGATATTCTCAATAAGAATGAATTTGTCAAAAACATAGGCTTAGTGGAAACCGTCGAACGGGCAAGGAATGCTGTACCCAATGACAGGAAAATTAACGGGAAATCGCTATTGTCTGATATCAATTTGATGGCGGGTGATGTTGGCGCCTGTCACCAGACTACCTATATGACTGCGCTACCGGACAGGCATTATTCGGGGCCGTTTTCTTGTGGGCGGGAAAATGGATGGGCCAAAGGGGTGAGCATCGGAGTAGGGGGTGACACGGGGCAAATTTGGATTGATGCCGATGCACAGTTGCACACTCGATTTCTCAACGCTAACGGTGCCGTAGAGCAAAAAATGACGATGGGTATCCCTATTGGCGCCACTATCGAATGGCATTCGGCTGCGCCGATACCTGCCGGATATGAACCCAATGAGGGGCGCTCATTCCGTGCGGCAGATTACCCTGAGCTGGCCAAAATTTTTCCCGATCTGAAATTACCTGATGACAGAGGCTTATTTAAGCGTGGTCTGGATAGAGGACGCGGTTTAGATTCCGGTCGTTCGTTAGGGAGTGTTCAGGGGGACGCGATCAGAAATATCACGGGATCATTAGGTAATCCCACTATTGAGAGCGGGAGCAACGCGTCTGGGGCATTCAGCTACCGGTATAAGGCAGGCGGTCGCGCAGCCGGTGCCGGTGGTGGGGTGGTTTCATGGACATTTGACGCGTCCAGAGTGGTTCCGACCGCAAATGAAAACCGACCGGTTAACAAATCAGTGATTTATATTACGAGGGTAAAGTAGTGGCTAAATACAGTGCAGATATTCAAATGGCTCGGTTTGATGATGATGGGTTAGCCATTGTTAGCGGATGGGTGGCGGTTTATCGTTGTCATCCTGAAACACGGGAATATATTGGGGCCGATATGGATCACGTGCCACGGGGTTTTTCTGTTGCCGCTAATGCGTATCTGGATGCGCCTGAATTACCTGGTACGCATGACGTTGCGATTTGTCGTAGTGGAGATGAAAAATCCTGGCGACATGTGCCTGACTATCGGAGTAAAACAGCGTATACAACCGATACAGGCCGGCCGATCAATATTACCGCCATCGGCGCGTTGCCAGATAATCTCACCCTGCAATCACCCCAAACCCCCTTTGATAAGTGGGAGAATAAGCAATGGGTCACAGATAAATCAGCCCTAAAATCTCATCAAATTGAACAGGCTGAGCAGCAAAAAATCTCTCTACAGCAGCAGGCAGATGCGGCAATTAAGCCTTTACAGGATGCCATTGATCTGGATATCGCCACTGATACCGAAAAATCAGCGCTCGTAGAATGGAAAAAATATCGTGTGCGGGTGAACCGAGTAGACCTTTCAACTGCCCCCGATATCAACTGGCCTGAGCAACCTGCGTGATGCATTGGCAACGGAAAATGATGCGCATCTCCCCGAATATGGCGGGGATGTATTGCTCGATAGTGTCCGTTCATCCGTTCGTATACGGCATCGGACATAAAGCGGACAGCGGTCACTATCTGAGTCCGGCAAACGCCATCAATTATCTGGCAAATAAAATCCGGGGAACGGGAAATATGAGCGCCGTGGTACTCATGATCTGCGCGAAGACGCATAATGAATTTATCCAGCATTTAACCCAATTTTCAGCAGTGTTGCCGTTGCCGGTATTTTCTCAGGTTACCCGTATGGCAAAGACAGCGGAATGTCTGGCGATCACCAAAATGCAATTGCCTGGGAGATCGGGGGGCGGTTTGCCTCTGCCTCAACCGTTTTCAACATCGACCAGCCGCCTGGCCGTGAATGCGCAATTGGTTGCGCAGGCGAAGGCACAGGCCAGTGTGAGCAAGAGTATTGCGGGATTGAAATCGCAATTAACACACTTCACCACGGCAAGACAGAATGCCTTACAACAAGTCACTGCCGCCCTGAATGGCGTCAGAGACAAATCGGCGGGTGTCTGGGTATTCTCAGAGAAAGGGAATGGCGCATTTCTGGCCGAAAAATTGCGTCAGGATATCCCTGAACAGGACGCCGTTTACACGCTGGCGACACTATTTACCGGGGACGATATTAGCGCATTAGAAAGGATGCTACACAATGAGCCAAATTATCACACTCGCCCTTGATGGCGAGGCCATACCATTAAAAAGTCTGACTGTAACCCCATCGGTGGTATTTCAGGACACAGACCAAAGCGGCCAGTCATCCAGTACCGCCGTGGCAGAGCAAGGCATTAAGCCTAAAGAGTTGCGCATTACGGGGATCATCCCCTTTCCCGAACAAAAAACGCTGTCACGCTTATTTGCCTTGGCAGAAGCGAAAGACGGCGGCAGCCTAAAACGCTACCGTGTCGCCAACCTTACCGCGCAGGCCATCAATTTTCGTATCGGGACATTCACCCATACTATTGATGCCAGCAAAATCGACGGTAAACAGGCCTGGCAGGTCACATTTACTTTACGTGAACACTTCTCTGTTGCTGAAAAACGGGACGCCCGCACTGCCGATAATATTCAGGCCAAAAAGCAAACAGGGCAGGGCGCAGCCGCAGCAAAAGAAGCGCCGGAAAAATTAAGCTGGTTTGAAAGAAAAGTATTGAAATCGATTAATGACAAAATAGGCCCCGCCAAATAATGACACCGATTAACCGGCTCTATCTTTCCGGTGATGAAATTCATCTGGTTGACGCCAATATTATGCTGGAACTGTCATCCTGTGGCCGGGGTTTTATCACGGCGGAAACGACAACCGATTACACTGGAAAATTGGCGCGGCTGGATGTGGGTTACACGGATTTGGTATTGCGCTGGTTCACGGGCTATGTGGCACGCTCACAGCCAGCCCAAAACGGTTACCAGCGTTTGTTTGTGCGTGAGCTGGTCGGGGTGTTTGATCGATTGTGGCCGTGTTCATTTCAGCATCCAACACTGAGCCAGATTGTGGACTGGTTGCAGGAGCACAGCGGACTCACCTTCACATTGCCGGTTGCCCCTTATACGGAGACACCTATCCCGCATTTTACCCATCATGGTACCGGCTATCAGTTGCTGGCTAATCTTGGTCAGGTCTTTTCGATTGAGGATTATATCTGGTATCAGTTACCGGATGGCTCGGTTTATGTCGGCAGTGGGGGGCATTCGATGTTTGCGGGGAAACATGTGGAAATCCCCAATGAGTTTAGCCAGCGCCAGACGGCGGGTAATGCCATGACCATTCCCATGATCCCATCGTTGCGCCCAGGTGTGGTAGTCAATCAGCACCGGCTGAACAAAGTTAATCTGAACAATGAAAGCATGGTGATTACATGGGAAGCCATCAACGAATTGACCGGTCAGTCTCAGACCAGAACGCCCATGCAGCGCCAGATTGATGCCGCCTACCCCGAATTGTCGGCAGGGTTGCACTTACCCAAATTTGCCCGCATTGAGGCACACACTGAAAGCACGGTTAGCGGTGATATTTCTGACCCATTCCGGCCACGCTATGCGGTTGATGTTCAATTGCTAGATAATGATGGTCAGGATGCCGCTGTCCCTGTTTACCACGCTGTCCCGCTGCCTTTGCCGATGGCGGGCAGTGAATCCGGTCTGTTTCAATATCCGCCAGTCGGAACGGTGGTTGAAATTGCTTTTGAGGCAGGCAGGCCGGATAAGCCCTTTATCCGGCAGACATTAAGCCAGGGCAATACCTTGCCCGATATCAAGCCAGGCGAACAATTGCAGCAGCAGCGGGCGGAAGTCTCGCAGAGGGTAACTCAGGAAGGGAACTGGATTCGTCAGACTGACCAGACCATTAATGAATCGTCCATGCACCGTGAAGTCAGGGCAGACACGGAAACTCGCACGGGAAACCACGATACAGGCCACGGATAAAACCACGGTTTTGGGCACGTCTACGCTGTTGGCGGGTGCTGTCCAGCAAATCGCAGACGGTGACTATAGTATGGCGACCTCATCAAATTTCATTGCCAGTGTGGGGAAAGAGGCCAATATCGAAATCGGGCAAAAGCTGATAGAGAAAATTGGCTTGCTTAAGCAGAGCATCGCCGGAGCCCGGCAAGAAATCGTCGCGCCAGTGGTTTGGGTGGGCAGCCAGCAAATCAATGTCATGACCTTGATGTTAGAGACGCTGGATGTGGTTAAGGAATTAGCGGAACTGACCGCCGCGCATACGCACCACAACACAGGTATGCCGGAGAACGCCAGCGCAATAAGGAATACGGCCTATAAATCGGATGGATTGAGACAGAAGTATTCTCCTGTGATTGGGTGACTTTTAATCTGTCTGTGTTGTTTGTTTTATAGTCATGTTATCGGTTGATATTTCCGGTTCTAAGCATTAAAATTCTCATGTTAGTTGAAGTGGATCGCGCTAAGCTTGGGGTTACCAACCTGTTTAAGAGCGCAAAAACAAAAAAACCAACCTCACCAGTTGGTTTTTTTGTTTTTACCTATCTATTAATCCATTGAATCGTATCCAAATAAACTTATAATCAACGGCTGTTAGTTGAGGAGCGTTTTAGCCTGTGTATCTCTTACGCAAGTTTTCGTCAGTCCTGGCTGAATACAGGTGGTGCTGATTCAGAGCCTTGGCCGGAGCGCGATCCACTTCAACTAACATTGATGAGAACCAGCCGGACAGGCAATGTAAAGGCAACGGCTGGGTAAATCGTGCTCCTCAACTGGAGCAAACGGATGAAAGCATTCAAAGCCTTTATTGATACTGCTATCATCGTTCTTAAAGCGTTAATCGCGCTTTTAGAGCTGATCCGTGCATTTCTGAAATAGATAACGGAAACGTAGCTAAGGCCATCGGGGTAACCTCCCGATGGCCTTTAACATTTACCGCTTTTGATCAAGCTACTGTGTTTTATAATCTTTACCTCTCACAAAACGCAACCAGATGCATGCAGCATCATGCACTCATCAACCTACTAAGCCACTCTTGTTTAAGTGGTCTAATATACTGATCTGGCAGCTTAAATTTGGCAATCCCGGCTGGACTTGAACCCGTGCTCAAGCGATTATTGCTCCAGTAGTATGGGAGGGTAGTCAACAGATTAGTATAATGGAGTTAATGAGTTAATCGATTGATATGGTTAAATAATTTTCAGTTTACCGCGAGTCATACACATAATAACACAGGGACGCCTTTAAACGCGGTATCAATCAGCGTGGCGGATTCATGTTTTGATGGTCTGAAATACAATTATCTCGCCCGCAACATGCGGGCTTTTTTTACACCTTCATAGAGCTTGAATACAATTCTGATATTAAAGAATGGGCAATGAGTGTAATAAAAAACTGATAATTCAGAGTACTGTATTAGTTTAATGGTTTAAACGTTGTCGTTACTTTTTCGGATATAGAAATAACTTATGTGATATCAGAATTGTTTGGTAAATCATGTCGAACGGTTCGTTTGATAGGTTGCTCATTTTCATCAAAATACCGACTGGGCCATATCTCAGCAGGGGTTACACCAATTTCCTGAGCGATCAACAATTCCCCTTTAGGCCAGGGCCGCGTTAAAGCATTGGCTAATGTTGAAGAGTTTAAACCGTGCTCTCTGGACAATGATGCCAGCGTCTTATTCTTCTTACGTATCGCAGCGATAATATCGGCGGTATGCCAGTCTTTTTTCATATTCCTGCTTACCTCTTTGGTGGTGGCGATTCAAACAGGGTTTGCAGACCGGCGTTCATTTCCGGCGAGGTGTTAACCTCCCCTGCCTGAACCGCCATAGAGGGGCGATAGCAGGCGCACTGGTAAAAACTTCTTACCAGCGTCCATGAACGCAAGGCTGCAAAACCTTGGTCACTGGATTTTGCCAATGACAACACTACTTTAACCGATTGTATTATCTGACTCAAGAATCAAATAAATACCTTAGTGACGGTTTGTCTCACTGCGCTTATGACGAAATAAATGGGCTTATGGCGAAAACGGCACTACACCGCACCCGCCTGCACGTTTTGGATCAAAAAATTTTTTCAGTTTTAAAATCCTACAAGTCAAACTGCCAAACCGCGCCAGAACTGGCGGTGTGAGAGAAATCACAAACTGAAAGGTTTGAAAAGATTTTCAGGAAATTTCAGTTTTTGGATCAAAAAAAGACAACGAGGGAAATTACAATGCAATGATATTAAAGGAAAAATTATATTTTACGTGAAAAATAAGATCATGACGGAAAGCTGTGCTTTGTCATAGAAATCAGATAAGGCACGGCTTTACAGGATATACAGAACTGAAATTGTTTTCTCCGTTTGCGTTATGACAGGGGAGAAAGTGAAAGTATTAATTAAAGTACTCTTAATTCATTAATAAGCTCAGGGTTACGTTCAAGTATCTTAAGTAGTTTCAGTGGTGAACCAGAAGGAATGCGGAGGTGCAGGTAGTGTCAATTGATGCCCATAAAAATAAAATGGGTGGACGTAAAGTGGACATAGACAAAGAAAAAGGGGCTACGCTCTCACGTAACCCCTTGATTTATTTGGTGGAGCTGGCGGGAGTTGAACCCGCGTCCGAAATTCCTACATCCTCGGTACTACATGCTTAGTCTAATCTTTACATTCGCTTGCCAGCTGCGGATAGACACGCCACTAACAAACTAGCCTGATTAGATTTAACGCTTCAACCCTAGGCAAGGCATCCACGCGATCTCTTTTGGGTTTGACCTCTCTTGATCCCCGTCCTAAGAGCGGAGGCTAGGGAGAGAGGGCTCTACGCAGGTTATTAAGCTGCTAGTGCGTATTTTTCGTCGTTTGCGACTATTTTTTTGCGGCTTTTTACGAGGCCAACCGCCCCTCGGCATGCACCTTGGGTTTCGCGAATCCCGTCGAATCCAGAATCAGCCCCAAGTGTCTTAAAAGCAAGTATATCAGAATATTAAACTATAATGCCAGAATTTATCGCCCAGCATTCTTCATAATACGTGCTTTGTCTAATTTCCATTCACGTTCTTTAATGTCCGAACGTTTGTCGTGTGCCTTTTTGCCTTTTGCTACGCCAATTTTGACTTTACACCAGGCGTTTTTCCAATAGAGAGATAAGGCAACAACGGTGTAACCTTCACGATTGACTCGGCCATATAATGAGTCAAGTTCGCGCTGGTTGAGTAAGAGTTTGCGTGAACGCATAGGATCACAGACGACATGGGAAGAAGCTACATTTAACGGAGTGATGGTGGCACCAAAAAGATAAGCGTCGCCATCTTTGAGTAAAACGTAACTGTCGCTGATATTTGCTTTACCAGCGCGCAGTGATTTGACTTCCCATCCTTGTAACGAGAGGCCAGCCTCAAATTCTTCTTCAATGAAGTATTCGTGACGGGCTCGTCTATTCATGGCAATGGTTGCCGAACCGGGTTTGTGTGCTTTTTTCTTTGTCATAGTGTATGCATTATACTGAATGCTTTGATGAAAGAAATCTTTTCCCGCAGCATATTTGCTGATTAATGAGTATTTATTGCATTATACGCTGACAGGTTTTTCTTTAATCACGTATAGGTGATATTATTTGCCACAATTGAGCCTTACAGGAAATGATATGCCACAGATTAGTCGCTCTGCGTTAGTACCGTACAGCGTGGAACAAATGTACAAATTGGTCAATGATGTGAGTTCTTATCCGGATTTTCTACCGGGATGTGTCGGCAGCCGTGTGTTGAGCATCAGCCGTCATGAAATGACTGCGTCAGTCGATGTTTCCAAAGCGGGTATAAGCAAGACTTTTGTTACCCGGAATATCCTTGCTGATAACCAAAGCATTAATATGCAACTGGTGGAGGGGCCTTTTCGTAAGTTGATGGGAGGTTGGCAGTTTATACCTCTGAGTGAAGATGCCTGTAAAGTTGAGCTTCACCTTGATTTTGAATTTACTAATAAGCTGATTGAATTAGCTTTCGGTAAGATTTTTAAGGAGTTGGCTGGAAGTATGATACAGGCTTTCACTCTGCGTGCACGTGAGGTTTATAGTGCCTGATATCAATATCGAAGTTGTTTATGCATTGCCTGAGCGCCAATATCTGCGTACTGTGAAATTGTCCCAAGGGGCGACTGTAGAGCAGGCGATAATTGCGTCAGGTCTGCTGACTTTGCGTAATGATATTGATCTGCAAAAAAATAAAGTTGGAATTTATAGCCGTCCCGCTAAGCTGACGGATATTTTGGAAGAGGGTGATAGGGTGGAAATTTATCGCCCATTGTTAGCCGATCCAAAAGAAATGCGTCGTAAGCGTGCTGAACGGGCTAAAAATAATGCTCAATAATTTATCAATAGACAGCTAGTCATCTGTTTTTATGACTAGCTGTCTATATCTATTTGATTATTGAGGATTCTCAGTAAGTGAGTTTTCGTTTTTAATGTCAGTCAGTACACCACTACTGTCAAACGTCAGTGTTAGGGTTTGCTGAGTCACTTTTTCATGCCCAGGTTGCTGACGAAACACATAAAACCATGTTTGAGTACCAAACGGGTCCTGTAACATGGGTGTTCCTAATGTATAGGCTACCTGTTGCTGGGTCATCCCCTTGTGGATTTTTGATACATTAGCAGATGTCAGATAGTTCCCCTGATTAATGTCAGGGCGATAAACAACCCGTTCCAACGTAGAGCAACCCGCGGTCAGCATAACGAATGATACAGCAGCGGTAGTCAACATTTTACAGCGCATGGTAATTACATTCCTTTAGGAGTCAGGGTGTTGATAATAATAGACCTTGACGAGATTGAAAACCTCTACAAGTTTTAGCTATGACCCCAAATATCAGTAAAAGTTGTGTCATATTATGCTGCCAACAGCTCTTTTGCGTTCGCTAGGGTATTTTTTGTGACTTCACTGCCTGCAAGAAGCCGCGCCAGTTCTTGTAATCTGGCTTTTTTGTCCAGTAATTGCATTTGCGTTTCAGTTTCTTCACCATCGGTCTGTTTACTGACATAAAAATGCTGATGACCGCAACCAGCTACCTGGGGTAGGTGAGTGACGCACATGACTTGGGTAGACTCGCCTAATTCACGTAACAGACGACCGACAATTGCGGCTGTTGGGCCACTGATACCCACGTCCACTTCGTCGAATATCAGGGCTGAGGTTTCCATTTTCTTAGCCGTTATAACCTGAATTGCCAGTGCAATACGGGAAAGCTCACCACCTGAGGCGACTTTTGCCAGTGATTGGTGTGGCTGACCAGGGTTAGTGGTGACATTAAATTCAACTTTATCTGCGCCATCAGCATTTAAGTGTTCAGGCGCAAAAGAGACATCAACGGTCAAGCGACCATGAGGCATGGAAAGCTGATGCATACTGTTAGTAATTAGCTCACTTAACTCTTTAGCGTATTGCTGGCGAACCAGATGTAGCCTTTCTGCTACTCTTAATGCTTGTTTATGGTGTCTGTTAACCTGCTCGCAGAGATGAGCACAATCATCTTCTTGTTGTGCCAGCAGTTGCTGTTCTTCCTGTAATTGTTGATGTAGTGAGGGAAGCTCTTCCGGTACAACATGGTGTTTACGGGCTACTCTGATTTGCTGCGAAATTTTCTGCTCCAGTTCAAACAGGCGATTTGGATCCATATCCAGTTGATCACCATAGTGGCGGAGTTCGTCGCTGACTTCATTAATTTGGATGGATGCTTCTTCCAGCATAGTCAGCAGGTTACCGAATTTATCATCCATTGTGATGAGTTCTGCCAGTTCGTGTTTAGCGTAATTCAACAGACTGATAATATTTTGCTCATCATTATCACTCAGTAGCTGGAGGGCATTCTGACTAACCGATAGGAGCTGACCACGGTTTGCCAGCCGTTTGTATTCATTATCTTGCTCTTGATATTCACCTGGCTGTGGGGCTAATTCATTTAGCTCTTTCAGGTGATATTCCAGTAATTGTTGACGAGATTGGCGCTCAAGAGCCTGTTGCTGGAATTGTGCCAGATCCTGACAGCTTTGGTGCCATTTCTGATAGGCCTGTTTCATCTCATTTTGCAGATTGAACTGATTAGCGTAAGTATCGAGCAGGCGTTTTTGGTGACCACTCTCCAAGAGTAATTGGTGGGCGTGCTGGCCGTGAATCTGAATAAGGTGAGCACCCAGTTCACGTAATTGCGAAAGTGGTACCGCTGTACCATTGATAAAGCCTCTTGAGCGGCCATCTAAAGTTATGGTACGGCGCAATAAGCATTCATTACTGTCATCAAGTTGATGTTCTTCCAGCCATTGACGGGCAGAAGGTGCATCAGAAAGAGAAAAATGGGCGCAAATATCAGCACGGGAAGCGCCGTTACGTACCATATTGGTCTCACCGCGATTGCCCAGACATAAGCCTAATGCATCAATTGCGATGGATTTGCCGGCGCCGGTTTCACCCGTGATGGCTGTCATACCTGACCGGAAATCAATTTCAAGCTCACGAACAATGGCAAAGTTGCTAATAGTTAACTGGGTGAGCATCATGCCTCTCCTGTGTATAAAAACACCTCTGTATTTTCATACAGTATAAACTGGTTTTTTATACAGTAAAGTAGTGAGACCTGTTTTTTTAGAACATTTTTTTAGACCAGCTTAGTTTTGTGCTTAATGTATTGAAGTAATTATAATCTTTAGGGTGAATGAGATTGAGCTTCTGTTTGCTGCGGCTAATAATAACATCCTCGCCATCCTGTATAGGCAGAACTATTTGGCTATCGCAACTGACTTCATAATCGTTGCTGTTTTGGGAAAATTTCAGTCTGATGCTGCTTTCGCTGCTGATGACCAATGGACGGGCAGATAATGTATGTGGGAACATCGGCACCAGGACGATAGCATCTAGGTTAGGTGTCAGAATTGGCCCCCCTGCGGAGAGTGAGTAAGCAGTTGAACCCGTTGGTGTTGCGATAATCAATCCGTCAGAGCGTTGGGAAAAAGCAAAACGTTCATCAATATAAACTTCGAATTCAATCATGTGAGCCACTTTCCCAGGATGGAGAACGACTTCGTTGATTGCGGTACTGATACGGGGTTTCTGGCCGTTTCTTTTGACCTGTGCTTCCAGCAAGAAACGTTGTTCATTCCGGTATTCGCCATCCAGTACTTCAGAAAGTTGTTGCAGGGCATTATCAGGATCTAAGTCTGTTAGAAAACCCAGATTACCTCTGTTAATTCCAATGACTTTAATGTCATAACGGGAAAGAACCCGGGCAGCCCCAAGCATATTGCCGTCGCCACCAACAACGACGGCTAAATCAGCTTGTTTACCAATTTCAGTCAGTCCGCCGGTCTGTGCATCTTTTAAACCAATATCTTTGGCTACCTGGCGATCAACAATGACGCAGTAACCTTTGGACTTTAACCAATGATAAAGCACCTCATGAGTAGCGAGTGCTTCTGGGTGACGAGGATGGCCAACAATACCAATGCATTTGAATTTTTTATTCATCGTTGTAATTTCCTTCAGCAAGAGGTTTTGCCCTCACAATATGACGGGTTCCCTTGAATCCCCAGTTTAGATCCCCATAATAAGCTAAGTAGCGAGATTAATGCCAAATACGCGGAGATATTCATGAGTAGTAAAGAACAAAAAATGCCTGACGAGCAAGTCTCGGAAGATATGGAAGTTGTATCTGAACAGCAAAACAGTGCGGATAAAGCAGAAGCATCAGAGACTGAAAGCGTTGTTGAGCCGCGTGTCGCAGAGCTGGAAGAACAGCTCAGGCAGGCACAACAGCGTGAACGTGATGCTATTTTGCGTGCTAAAGCTGAGGTTGAAAATATCCGTCGTCGTACTGAGCAAGATATAGAAAAAGCCCATAAATTCGCGCTGGAAAGATTTGCTAATGAACTGTTGCCGGTGATTGACAATCTTGAGCGTGCTCTGGAGGCAGCAGATCGCACCAATACCGAAATAGCGCCAATGATTGAAGGTATTGAACTGACGTTGAAATCCTTCCTGGGGGCTGTTGGTAAATTTGGTATTGAAGTTGTCGGCGACACTGATATTCCTTTTAATCCTGAAGTTCATCAGGCTATGACCATGATGGAATCCGATCAGCATGAGCCGAATCATGTCATGATGGTCATGCAGAAAGGGTATGCCTTAAATGGCCGTTTATTGCGTCCGGCAATGGTAGCCGTATCAAAGTAATTTTAGCTCAGTGTAGATAATCAATGCCGCTCCAACCGGGGCGGCATTTTTTCACTGTGGCAACTCAGGTGTCCAGTTAATTGGCACCATTCCTTGTTTTTCCAGCAATTCATTGGCTTTTGAAAAGTGTTTACAGCCAAAGAATCCTCTGTGGGCAGATAGCGGAGATGGATGAGGTGCTTTGAGAACGTGGTGTTTATTGGCATCAATAAAGTTGCCTTTTTTCTGGGCGTGAGATCCCCAAAGAAGAAAAACTACGCCTGAACGGTGCTCGTTAATCGCGGCAATGACTTTATCAGTGAAAGTTTCCCAGCCCAAATTTGCGTGAGAGTGAGCGTTACCACGTTCTACGGTTAATACGGTATTGAGCAGGAGTACCCCTTGTTTGGCCCAACTAATGAGGCAGCCATGATTTGGGTATTGGAAGCCGGGTATATCGGATACCAGCTCTTTGTACATATTGACCAGTGAAGGTGGCGCAGGAATACCAGGTTGAACTGAGAAAGAGAGGCCATGTGCCTGATTAGGGCCGTGGTAAGGGTCTTGCCCAAGTATCACAACCTTAATGTCAGCCAATTCGGTATAGCGGAATGCATTAAATACATCCTGTTGCGGCGGATAAATGGTTTTACCTGCCTGACGTTCTTTTGCGACATAAGCCAGTGTGTCGAGAAAGTAAGGTTGTTTTTTCTCGTTACCGATCACGTCGTGCCATGTGAGAGATGCGGACATAGCAAATCCTTTTTATATAATTACCAGATGGACGTTAGCTTACCGATTCCAAAATCAGAGGGAAACCTTTAATGAACACTAAAACGAAATTTTTGATAAATATTTCAATGTCGTAACGTGTTTTTGAAAATTTATTAAAATAATTTCTCTGTAATTGGCTATAAATATTTATTTAAACCATAAGGTTACAATATATTTATAGTAACTATATGAAATTAACTGGGTTGAATCAATAGGTATCCTCATTCGTGTTGGTATACAAGCATCAGAGATATTGGTTTGACCAAATAACCAGGATGATGTTCTTGATGATTTGGTTTATTGCATGAATGTGGAGATAGAAATGATGATTGGTATCCAAGTTGCTGGTAAATACTAGGTAGAAATTGCGCTGATATCAGAGATAGAAATCACAATTCATCATTTTTATTAACAAAATTTAAACATTTATTTAACCTTATGTTGTTTCCTGCCGATAGATTAATTGCACCAATTAAATAGCTAATTATTTTCAACTATCGTTAGGGAATTTTATGAGTTTATCAATTGGTATCAATCTATCAATAGGTTCAGATTTTCCTGTTTTAAATAATCTTCAGCTTGTTACATCACCTTCTGTTCCAACCGAGAATATTAAGAAAGCGGCTACTGAAGTCTCTTCTCTCTCAGAAACGACTAAAAATAACAATAGAATTTATCAATCATTAGTTAATGCACAGAGTATTAACATCAATTTAAAATCAATGACAGGAATTAAAGCGGAACAGATTAATGGTAAACAATCTCATGAAATTGATTATATGTTGGCTTTGATTTCTGATGATGTCTATATAAGAACCACTATGGGAATTGGTGATTATGTCCGTCTTTCTGATAGCGAGTTATTAAATGCAGGAATAGAACCGGCAAATTTGAGAAATGAAACAACGGGTTTTCAGGCAGGTATTTATCGTAATGGTGATCTCCATATCGTTGCTTTTGCGGGTACTAACGATTTGAAAGATATATTGACTAACTTACGGCAAGGTTTTGGGTTTGATGAAGCGCAATACCATCAGGCTGTTGATTTAGCCCGTACTGCCAGAATGGCGTTTGGGGAAAATATGTTATTTACTGGGCATTCTTTGGGGGGAGGATTAGCGGCAACAGCGGCATTATCAGTTGGAAAGCCTGCGGTGATATTTAATTCAGCCGGTGTTTCCGACAGTATGATGAAAAATCTGGGGCTTTCACCACAAGAGGGCAGAAATAGAGCTGAGAATGGATTGATACGGCATTATGTTGTGGAATATGACGTGCTTGATTCATTACAACAGAAACTGCCAGTGTCTCAGCCGATAGGACATAAAATTTTACTGAAATATAATGGTGATTGGGGCGAATCGAACAAATGGTTTCCTTCTCTGATGCGTGGATTCAATGCACATTCTCTTAAGAAGGTGTTGGAATTATTAACGATATATAAACCTTGGATATCTTTAAATAATGAACGGCAAGAAGAGTCTTTGGTGATGCTTAACGAATCAAATATAATCGTTTCTGCATGATTGCAAAGGGATATTATGAAAATCTGTGAAGTCGTTGAGCTTGAATCTGAACTGAATTTTCAGCAGGATGAAGAAAATATAAATCCGTTGCAATGGGCGATATTCAATCAGCGAATGAATGATATTAATACTTTGCTGAAAGAGGGCGCTGATCCTGCTCAACCGGGTTTACAACAAGAAAGTGCTTTACATACGGCTGTAAAAATCAGCAATCCTGATTATCTCAAATCTTTATTATCATTCTCGCCTGATGTGAATATTATTCATCCTGTCACTTTAGCAACACCTTTACATGTTGCGGTTCAGGTAGGGAGAAAGATTCAGGTTAAATTACTGCTGATAGCAGGAGCTAACCCCAACTTGGTTAATCGGGTTGGGGATACTCCGTTACATATTGCAGCTAAAATTAACTCACCGGAACTGGCGTTGATATTGTTGAAGTCAGGCGCTGATCCCACATTACAGAATAAGCAGCAGTCAACGTTCCAGATCTATTTCAATCTCACACCACTGAAAGTACGTAGCCGTGAGATGCAGGCTGAATATGATAAAGTCAATAATTGGCTGAAAGCGCAGCAAGTCAGCCGATATTATTTAAAGTAAGATAAAAACGGGCTATTTGGCCTAATGCCAGTCAGTTAAGCTGACTGGCCTCTCTTTTTACCGGGTATTTTTGCGGTTTACGCCTCACTATTCTCGGATATTTTCTGTCAGGAAGCTTCGCTGGTAATTCAAACATGCTTAATGTTTCCAATAAGTAAGCATAGCGCTTAGGTAAATTACCTGCGCTAGGATATTTTTGCTGAGAAGAGCGAATCATCATGATGAGGTTACCTTGTCAGGAACGGCATTGTTTATATTTTATTCAATTTCGAGATCAAGGGAAGTATTTAGAGGTTCTCGTAAGTTGTTTGGCGTAGAATGTTAAATTATTTATTTTTTCGAGAAAATGTTTCTTTATTTATAACTAATAGGGAAAAAATCAAATTAATTTACTGATGTAGCATGTTTTTGTGAAAAATAAATAATAGAACTCGTAATTAACATTAAATAATATTCACTTATTTAAATTATCTTTGATCTTTATCTCAAAAAACAGTTCATATTTATTTGAGTTTGACTTTAATTTAAATTAAAGGTAAAAAAATAAACTTGTGATAAGTGTTATATTTATATTGCATTCACGCATATAAATTGGCGGTAGCGTGGTTGTTTTGAAAGTAATTTTTTTCTAAATAACTGTTAGCTGTGAAGCGGAGTTTATGGTCTCTTTAAGATTGCTCATTTATTACAGATGATCAAAAATTGGCGTGATTGCCAAAATAAACTTACTAAAATTTAAGGAATTCATTATGGACAAATCTGATCTGAAATAATCTGAAAGAAATTCTAAAACTGGAAAGAGGTATGAGTGAACCTGGTGACATAAATAGCTTTCCATAATACCGATACACCTATGCCTTTTGTTTTCTTTTTAAGCAATGTTGGTTCTGTAGCCTATCTCACTGATTTTACGGACTGCTTGGATGAAAAGACTGTATGTCTTAGTACACAAGGGCTGGTTGGAGATGGAGCATAATTATGAAAACTTATTTATTCCTTTGAGGTTATTATATTAATACTTGCTGTTTTTTAAAGAAACCATGTTCATCCATAAGTGAATAAAAATTGGAGCTAAAGTAGTGAACCAAGTAGTCAGGGTGAGATCACGAACGTTATTTAATCAAAATTAATCCATTTGACCCACGAATTCAGTTGTGATCTTATACTCCTTTTTTCGGGAGTACCCTAATGGAACTCGATGCTTTTTCTCAGTATTTCGGTGAAATCAACGATCCTCGCCAGTCTGCCAAAATCAGCTATCCCCTGTTTGATGTGCTTTTTCTGACAATGTGTGCCGTCTTGACGGGCGCTGAAGGTTGGGAAGATATCGAAGACTTTGGGCATATGCGCATCAACTGGCTTCAGGAAAAGGGATTTTTTCAAACCGGCTTACCTGTACATGACACAATAGCGCGTATCATTTCCCGCCTTGACCCTGTCCAGTTTCAACACGGCTTTATTCGCTGGACTCAGGCGGTAAGCAAACGTACCGAGGGTGAAATCATCGCGATTGATGGCAAGGCCTTACGGGGAACCGGGCATTGGCATAAACGATTATCGGCTATCCATATGGTGAGCGCATTTGCTACGACCAATGGCGTTGTCATGGGTCAGTTAAAAACTGAAAAAAATATAATTAAATCAAGGCGATCCCGAAGTTAATTGATTTACTGGACATCAAAAGTTGTTTGGTCACCCTCGATGCGATGGGATGCCAGACTAAAATGGCTAAAAAAATTATCGCCCAGGGCGGTGATTATCTGCTGGGCGTATGCAGGAATTGTGAATTACCCAGAAATTGCGGAAAAACTAGCTGAGATTATTCAAAACAGAGATGGGAATATTTATTATCAACAGCAGGTGTGTTCAATTCATGAATATACCGACTACGTTGAAATACAAACCTTACATGCGAGTTATAAGGCCAAACAGATTGTGAACTGTGCTGGATTGCATAGCGATAGAATTGCTAGGTTAGCGGGGTATGAAACAAGAATGAAAATTGTACCATTCCGTGGTGAGTATTACGTTCTGGATAGTAGTAAAAATTATTTGGTCAATCATCTGATATATCCTGTTCCTAATCCTGATTTTCCATTCCTTGGTGTGCATTTCACACGAATGTTCAATGGCAAACGGGATGTTGGTCCAAACGCGGTATTAGCTTTTAAACGAGAGGGATATTGCAAAACTGATTTTTGTCTGCAAGACATGATGGAGATACTCACTTATAAAGGTTTTTGGAAGATTGCTACACGTTATTTCAGTGAAGGTATAGCAGAAATTCGACGTTCGTTTTCGCTCCAACTTTTTACCGAAAATGCTCGTCAGCTTATTCCTGATTTGCAATCAGAGGACATCTCTTTGGGGGCAGCAGGAGTTCGTGCCCAAACATTGACAATTGATGGAAAATTGGTAGATGATTTTCATTTTGTAGTTGGTCATCGTTCATTACATGTTTGCAATGCACCTTCACCAGCTGCAACGGCATCAATAGAAATTGGACGAGAGATTGTAAGAAGATATTTTCCAATTTTTTGAATATAGTAGAACGGTAAAAGTAATCATCAATCATTCCCCCAGACGTCTGTTTTTTAACCTTATACTTTGATTATCACTTTAACAGGGCGATAATCAAAACATAAAGTTGGTAGATTTTGAAAAATATCACCGGACATTCCTGAATTGGGTGCGGAATGTCGAATTTAAAAAAACATTTGCTCGGAGCCTATTTACTCACAGAATAATCTGACTATGAGAAACTGCATATTATAATTAACGGGCCAATTGGCCCGTTTAAAGATTTACGCATCGCTACTGGTTGGTACTTCTGGTTTTGAATGACCAGAAGGTTTACGGCGCTTACCGATATTTTTGCTATCTCGATGGCGTATTTTGACTTTTTGCTTCGATTCTTCCGCTTTCTTTTTCTCTTTGCGTTTAGCCAATACTTTTTTCGATGGCTTATTGCTGGTTTTCTCACTTGGTGCTTTGGTTGTTGGGCGAAGTTCATCAACAATCCGTGATTTCAGTGGTTCGTTCAGATAGCGGCTTATTTTACCCAATAAAGCATTATCATGTGCTTCTACTAAGGTAATTGCGGTACCTTTGCGACCAGCGCGAGCCGTCCGGCCGATACGATGCAGGTAAACATCGGCGGTGCGTGGTAAATCGAAGTTAAAAACATGACTGATATCATCAATATCCAATCCGCGGGAAGCCACATCAGTGGCAACCAGAACATTGACGCTGCCATCATTCAAACGCTTAACAGCTTCTGTTCTTTTAGCCTGTACCATTTCCCCTTCGAGGAGCCAGGCTTTGATACCGGCTTGACGCAGTCCATCTACAAGCTCATGTACACGTTCACGTTTGCGAACAAAAATGATGGATTTAGTGACATCAGATTGTTTCAGTAAATGGCAAAGCAGGGCTGTTTTGTGTTCCAGATTGTCTGCGCGGTAGTAGAATTGCTGAATTTTTTTGCGTTCACGACGTGACGGCTCTGCATCAATTTCAACCGGATCTTCCAGCAAGCGTTCTGCAAAATCACGGATGGCTTCCCCTTCTAAAGTCGCAGAGAACAGCATGGTCTGTTTGCGCCAACGGGTTTCGCCCGCTATGGTTTCAATATCATTGGCAAACCCCATATCCAGCATACGATCTGCTTCATCAAGGATGAGTGTTTCAACTGCCCGGCAATCAAAGTTTTCTTCTTTGATATATTGCAGCAGACGACCGGTGGTGGCGACGACAATATCCTGATTCTCGCTGAAAACTTCTGCGTGGTTCATATAGGCCACACCGCCGGTAATCGTAGCAACATCCAGATTAGTATGCGCAGCCAGTTCTTTTGTTTGGTCTGCCACTTGCATTGCCAGTTCACGGGTTGGTGTCAGGATCAAAATGCGTGGCGGGCCAGATTTTTTGCGTGGAAAATCGAGTAAGTGTTGCAGAATTGGCAGCAGGTAAGCTGCGGTTTTACCTGTTCCAGTAGGCGAGGAACCCAGAACATCACGTCCATCCATTGCTGCCGGAATAGCAGCAGCCTGAATTGCTGTTGGGCGGGAGTAACCTTTATCATTTAGAGCATCAAGCAGGCGTTCATCAAGATCGAGCTCAGAAAAATTTGTTGCAGTCATTATATACCTCTGTGTAGGCCGCCGATTATAAACAGGTTGGACGTATTGTTCATCTATTAAAGCTGTCAATAAGGCAGATAGCTTTTATCGGAACATAATAACCCTTATCCTATGGCGAAATTTTTTTATGTTGAAAGATGCAGGTTATTAATTTGAAACAGAAACAACCTCTGCGCCGGGGAGGATTCACGTTTAAGCAATTTTTTGTCGGCCATGATCGATGTGCGATGAAAGTCGGGACCGATGGTGTACTATTGGGCGCGTGGGCTCCGGTTAGTGGCAAAAAAGCAATTTTGGATATCGGTTGTGGCAGCGGGTTAATTGCTTTGATGTTGGCACAGCGTACAGATGAAAATACCAAAATTGACGCAGTGGAACTGGATATCGATGCTGCATTGCAGGCTCAAGAGAATATAGAGCAATCTCCGTGGCAGAGAAAAATGGATATTTATCAGCAGAATATCGGTGATTTCGCTGATCGGTATTCACAATGTTATGACTTGATTGTCAGTAATCCACCCTATTTTGAACCGGCTGTTGCCTGCCGGAATGAGGCTAGGGAACAGGCGCGTTATACCGGTTCTCTAACTCATCAGCGGTTATTGCAATATGTCGAGAGGTTGATTACACCTGATGGTCTGTTTTGTGTGGTATTGCCGTATGCCATTGGTGAAGTATTTGCAGCAATGGCATGTAAGATGGGGTGGTTTTCTCACCATCGGGTCAATATCCGCGACAGGCAAGGTAAGCCATTACACCGGGTGTTATTGGCATTTTCCCGTCAGGAAGAGACAGGCTTAATCAGTGAATTGACCATTCGTCAGCCAGATGGTATTTATACGCGGGAATTTCAGCAATTAGTCACGGATTTTTATCTCTATTATTGAAGGCATCTTATTATTGAAAGAACCACGCTGGAGCGTGGTTATACCGGTAAAAATCAGGGGGTTAAAATTGTTGGTTTTGATTCTGACAGTAAATCGGGATAATCCAGCGTGAAATGCAGACCCCGGCTCTCTTTCCTTTCCAGTGCACAACGTACGATTAATTCAGCGACTTGCACCAGATTGCGTAATTCCAGCAAATTGTTAGAGATTCTGAAATTGGAATAATAATCGTGAATCTCCTGTTGCAGCATATTAATACGGCGCAATGCGCGTTCCAGGCGTTTGGTTGTACGCACAATGCCAACGTAATCCCACATAAATAGACGTAATTCGTACCAGTTGTGTTGAATGACGACTTGTTCATCTGAATTGTCAACACGGCTCTCATCCCAGAAAGGGAGTTCTGGCACTTCTTCGATTTTTTCAATTTGTTGTTGGATGTTTTCCGCCGCAGACCAGCCATAAACTAAACACTCCAACAGAGAATTGGATGCCATACGGTTTGCACCATGCAAGCCAGTATAGCTGACTTCACCGATAGCATATAAGTTGTTAAGGTCAGTGCGGCCCTGATGATCGACGACTATGCCACCACAGGTGTAATGCGCGGCAGGAACGATTGGAATCGGTTCTTTTGTCAGATCAAAGCCCAGCGTCAATAGTTTTTCATAGATCATCGGAAAATGCTGGA
Organism: Photorhabdus stackebrandtii; assembly: GCF_011189495.1. Classification (NCBI taxonomy): domain Bacteria; kingdom Pseudomonadati; phylum Pseudomonadota; class Gammaproteobacteria; order Enterobacterales; family Morganellaceae; genus Photorhabdus; species Photorhabdus stackebrandtii. The sequence continues at coordinate 37,306 of NZ_PUJV01000025.1, read as the reverse complement.
TAATGAAATCGGTTGGCTTATGGCTGATATCCAGAAACATGCAGTCAGCACCAAGGCGTTTCATTTCATGGTCAATCGCCCGTGCGACGATATCGCGGGGCGCCAGTTCAGCACGCTCATCAAAATCAGGCATAAAACGGCTGCCATCCGGTCGTTTCAGATAAGCGCCTTCACCTCGCAGAGCCTCTGTCAGCAGGAAATTACGTGCCTGTGGGTGAAAAAGACAGGTTGGGTGAAACTGGTTAAATTCCAGATTGGCGATACGGCAGCCCGCACGCCATGCCATTGCTATGCCATCACCGGATGAGATATCGGGATTTGTCGTATATTGATAGACCTTAGCTGCACCACCGGTTGCCAGTACAACAACCTTAGCGCGATAAGTTTCTACCTGTTCCTGTCGGCGGTTCCAGATATAAGCACCAACTACCCGGTTATTACCATCGAACCGGGCTTTACTTGAAGTAATTAAATCAACTGCGTTGCAACGCTCTCTCACTGTGATGTTCGGATGAGACATGGTTTTTTCAACCAGTGTGGTTTCGACTTCTTTGCCGGTTGCATCAGCATGATGCAAAATACGCCGATGGCTGTGTCCACCTTCACGGGTCAGATGATATTGTGTTTCGCCATCTTCGCGGGTTTCTGTATCAAATAAAACACCCTGATCAATCAGCCATTGCACACAATGACGAGCGTTGCTGGTGATAAACTCAACGGCGCTTCTATCGCAAAGCCCTGCTCCGGCGATAAGGGTATCTTCAACATGAGATGCGATACTGTCTGTTTTATCGAATACCGCAGCGATGCCCCCCTGTGCATAATAGGATGCGCCTTCGCTCAGAATACTCTTACTTAATATAGTGACTTTATATTGTGGGGCCAGCCGTAAAGCCAGAGACAGGCCGGCTACACCGCTGCCTATGATAAGTACATCGCTGTAATGTTGCGGGAATAATGATTGCATAATTGATGATGTATGAAGAAGATGAGTAAAATCATGTTAGCCTATCAGATAGGATAAAGGCTATGATTGCAACAAAATGATGGCAGAAATTGAACTTCGCAGAATTTTATTACTCAAAGCCATGCTTGCTTAGAAAAATGGGACATCATGGTTGGTTCAATAAATATAAATGTGGGGCTTTGCTTCGGGAGATTTAACCTCGGATGAGCGAGCAGTTAACGGATCAAATGCTGGTTGAGCGAGTGCAGAAAGGTGACCAAAAAGCGTTTAACCTACTGGTAATCAGATATCAGCATAAAGTGGCGAGCCTTGTATCCCGCTATATTCCGCAGGGTGATGTTCCTGACGTTGCGCAGGAGGCATTTATTAAAGCATATCGGGCATTGGCTTCATTTCGTGGCGAAAGTGCTTTTTACACTTGGTTGTATCGTATAGCAGTTAACACTGCTAAGAACTATTTGATTTCTCAAGGGCGGCGTCCGCCATCCAGTGATTTGGATGTCAATGACGTAGAAAATTATGAAGCTTCAAATGCACTAAAAGAAATTTCGAACCCTGAGAATTTAATGTTGTCAGAAGAATTAAGGCAGGTGGTTTTCCGAACCATTGAGTCTCTTCCCGAAGATTTGCGAATGGCAATAACGCTAAGGGAATTAGATGGGTTAAGCTATGAGGAAATAGCTGCTGTTATGGATTGCCCGGTAGGTACTGTTCGTTCCCGTATCTTTCGTGCAAGGGAAGCTATTGATGATAAAATTCAACCACTGATTTAAAATTAAAATATAGTGGAACAATACTGAAGGGTACTTTGGCATGCAAAGAGAAAAACTTTCCGCACTGATGGATGGCGAAACTCTTGATAGTGAAGTCGTTAGTATTTTATCTAAAGATTCTGCCATGCAGAAACACTGGGAAAATTACCACTTGATACGTGACGCATTGCGTGGTGATGTGACCGAAGTATTGCATATGGATATTGCGAGCCGGGTCGCATTAGCGCTTGAAAAAGAGCCTGTGCATTTTAACCTTGGGGCTGTTCTTGAATCCCAGCCTCAGCCTGAGAGCTGGCAGAAAATGCCGCTCTGGCAAAAACTTCGCCCTTGGGCGAGTCAAATTACTCAAGTGAGTGTTGCAGCTTGTGTTTCGCTGGCAGTATTGATAGGTGTACAACAGTACAATAGTCATGATGATGTGGATCTTGAATATCAATCTGATACGCCGGCATTTAACACATTGCCAATGATGGGATCTGCTTCTCCGGTGAGTTTGGGAGTACCTTCCGGTGATGATATGTTTGGCGATGATCAGCGTATTCAGGTGCAGGAGCGTAATAAACGCATTAATATTATGTTGCAACAATATGAGTTCGACCGCCGTGTGCATTTTGAACAAAATGATAGACGGAGAATTCCATTACCGGTTGCTATTCCGGTTCCCGGAACGCAATCTTTAGGAACGCAACAGCAGTAATGAAGCATATCTGGTTCTCCGTTTCTTTGCTGGCGGGCAGCCTGTTTACTCCTTTACAAGTCTCGGCGCAGTTCAGCAGCGCTGAGGCTTTGTTGCAGGAGATGGGTAATGCCACTCAGTCCCTGACTTACGAGCTTGCTTTTATTAATCTCAGTCAGCAGGCTATTGTCTCAGTTCGTTATCGTCACGCCATTATCAATGGTATTCCAATTGCTCAAATCATGCAGATGGATGGCTCCCGCAGGGAGATTGTCCAGCGTGGTAATGAGATCAGTTATTTTGAACCTGGATTGGATGCTTTCAGTCTTAATGGCGATCATATTATTGATTATTTGCCTGCCGTTATTTTTGCTGACTTCACTCAGTTGAAAAAATACTACAATTTCATCGACGTTGGCCGTACTCATATAGGCGACAGACCTTGTCGGGTTGTACGCATCACTTCCAAAGATGAAGTGCGTTATAATTATATTTTACTGATCGATGAAAAAACGCATTTGCCATTACGTATCGATTTACTTGATCGTGATAGTGAAACACTTGAGCAATTTCGGGTTGTTTCCTCCATAATAGGTGGCGATATCGATAATGCAATGCGTGTTATTACCCGCCTGAATATGCCACCAATGCTGGTAATTCCATCGTTAGAGAAGGTGGTATTCAACTGGAAAGTAGGGAAATTGCCGGATGGTTTCACCGAGGTTTCACGTAACCGGCGTAAACTCTCAAATGCTGACTCGCTTGAGTCCATCATGTTCAGCGATGGTCTATTCAGTTTTTCAGTGAATGTGACTAACGCTGATAAAACCGGTAAGTTGGAACATCCTCTCCGTCGCGGTCATCGAACAATCTATAGTGTAATACGTGGAGCGAATGAGGTGACAATTATTGGTGAATTACCACTGGCAACTGCCAAGCGTGTCGCTGCGGGTGTCGCGTTTATAGGAGCTAACTGATGGTTAAAGAATGGGCGACAGTAATCCGCTGGCAACAGGGGAGGGCATTATTACGTTATGGTTCCTCTTCTGGTTGTGGCAGTTGTCAGGCACGCGTGACGTGTGGTTCTTATTTACTGAATAAATTGGGGTCTGATGGTATACATCAGCTCGAACTTGAGATTTTACAGCCGTTGCAGCCAGGGCAGAAAGTGGAAGTCGGGATCCCAGAAGGGAGCTTATTGCGTTCGGCGTTGCTGGTTTATTTGACACCACTTATCGGGTTATTCCTGGGGGGCGTACTTTTTCAGTTATGGGTAACCAATCAATTATGGGTGTTTTGTGGTGGTGTTTTGGGAGGTGCGTTAGGGTTCTTCCTTGCCCGCAAAATTGCTACTTATTGGGATAATCAGCAGGAATATCAACCTGTCGTTTTACAAATAGGCTTGCCTCCTGATGCAATTCATATTCAGCATCAGGAATAAATCTGTTTTAATCATCCAGAACTTTTAATGCCTCATATTTAAAGCCACAGGCATGACTAGGTTTTCGTAGATTTGGCATGTAGAATACAGCCTTTCCGGCCGGTGGCCGGCCTATAAACCGTCGCTTTATGTCCCTCTGTGTGTCCATTAGGCGAATGATTCAGAAATATCAAGGCAGAAAAATATTTATAATGAAGCAAATACGAAATTTCTCCATTATTGCTCACATTGACCACGGTAAGTCGACGTTATCTGACCGTATTATTCAAATTTGTGGTGGTTTAACAGATCGTGAGATGGCAGAGCAAGTGCTGGATTCTATGGATCTTGAGCGTGAGCGTGGTATCACCATTAAAGCACAAAGTGTCACTCTGGATTACAAGGCGAATGATGGTCAACTCTATCAATTGAACTTTATCGACACTCCGGGGCACGTAGACTTCTCTTATGAAGTTTCTCGCTCGCTGGCTGCTTGTGAAGGGGCGTTGCTGGTGGTTGATGCTGGACAGGGCGTGGAAGCCCAGACGCTGGCTAATTGTTATACAGCGCTGGATATGGATCTGGAAGTTGTCCCTGTTTTGAACAAAATCGATTTACCGGCGGCTGAACCTGAGCGTGTAGCGGAAGAAATCGAAGATATCGTCGGTATTGATGCTACCGATGCAGTGCGTTGTTCTGCCAAAACGGGCGTGGGCGTACAAGACGTCATTGAACGCTTAGTTAAAGAGGTTCCGGCACCGGAAGGTGATTCTGAAGCGCCATTACAGGCGCTTATTATCGACTCATGGTTTGATAACTACCTTGGTGTTGTCTCCCTGGTTCGGATTAAAAACGGTACCCTGCGTAAGGGTGACAAAATCAAGGTAATGAGTACTGGTCAGGTGTACAACGCTGATCGTCTCGGAATTTTCACACCCAAGCGTGTTGACCGTGATGTACTGGGTTGTGGTGAAGTGGGTTGGCTAGTGTGTGCGATTAAAGACATTCTTGGTGCACCCGTGGGGGATACATTGACGCTGGCCCGGCAACCAGCGGAAAAACCACTCCCAGGCTTTAAGAAAGTCAAGCCACAGGTTTATGCCGGGCTGTTCCCTGTCAGCTCTGATGATTATGAGGGATTCCGTGACGCATTGGGTAAGCTGAGTCTGAATGACGCATCTCTATTCTATGAACCGGAAAGCTCTACTGCACTGGGTTTTGGTTTCCGTTGTGGTTTCCTTGGTCTACTGCATATGGAGATCATTCAGGAACGTCTGGAACGTGAATATGATCTTGATCTCATTACCACTGCGCCAACGGTTGTTTATGAAGTTGAAACGACCAGCCACGATATTCTCTATGTGGACAGCCCATCTAAACTGCCACCACTGAATAATATTGAAGAGTTGCGTGAGCCGATTGCTGAGTGTCATATGTTGTTACCCCAGGAATATTTGGGGAATGTCATTACGTTATGTATTGAGAAACGTGGGGTGCAAACTAACATGGTTTATCACGGTAAACAGGTTGCACTGACTTACGAAATACCGATGGCTGAAGTGGTTTTGGATTTCTTCGACCGATTGAAATCCACATCCCGCGGTTATGCTTCACTGGATTATAATTTCACTCGCTTCCAGGCATCTGATATGGTTCGTGTGGATGTGTTGATTAACAGTGAGCGGGTTGATGCATTAGCGTTGATTACTCACCGTGACAATGCGCAGTACCGCGGCCGGGAACTGGTGGAGAAGATGAAGGAACTCATTCCTCGTCAGCAGTTTGATATCGCCATTCAGGCTGCGATTGGTAATCACATTATTGCTCGTTCAACAGTGAAGCAATTGCGTAAAAACGTCTTAGCGAAGTGTTATGGTGGTGACGTCAGCCGTAAGAAAAAGCTATTGCAGAAACAGAAAGAAGGTAAGAAACGCATGAAACAAGTGGGTAACGTTGAATTGCCACAAGAAGCTTTCTTAGCCATTCTTCATGTTGGTAAAGACCATTAATAAGCTTGTAAGGAGTCTAAATGGCTAACACTTTTGCCCTGATCCTAACGCTGGCAACGTTAGTCACCGGCATTATTTGGTGTATTGATCGTTTCAAATGGGCCCCGGCGCGTAAGAAAAAACTGATCAGATTGCAGGAGCTGACTGAAGGCACAATGGATCAGGAGCATCTGGCTGAGACTATTAACAAGCCAACATGGGTAGATACTTGTTCATCTATTTTCCCTGTGCTAGTCGTGGTTCTGATTCTGCGCTCTTTTGTTTATGAGCCATTTCAGATCCCATCGGGTTCCATGATGCCAACTTTATTGATTGGTGATTTCATTTTGGTAGAGAAGTATGCATACGGATTGAAAGATCCTATTACGCAAACAACATTGATTAAGACCGGTGAACCAAGGCGTGGAGATATCGCAGTATTTAAATATCCGTTGGATCCAAGTGTTGACTACATCAAACGGGTGATTGGCTTACCGGGCGATAAAATTATTTATGATCCGGTAAAGAAAGAGCTGCATGTTTTCTCGGGTTGTGACAAAACAGAGAGTTGTAAGGAAGAATTACCGGTTTCTTACGGTTCACTGTTCCCAAGTGAGTGGACAATGCAGCAGTATGGCGTTAATTCCAATGGTGAAAGCCTGAAAAAGATAGGTGTTTTCCAGATACCGGTTGAAGAAACGTTACCACCTTACAGTCGGCGGCAAGGTGAAAGAATTGAGAATTTGGGAACGGCGACACACCATATTCTGGAGATTCCAGGTTTATTGCAGATGCCTAATTTTCGTCAACCTGGTTTGCCAGAGGGAATGTGGATTGTACCCGAAGGCCACTATTTTATGATGGGTGACAACCGTGATAATAGCGCGGATAGCCGTGAGTGGGGCTTTGTTCCTGAGAAAAATCTGGTTGGCCGCGCTTCAGCGATTTGGATGAGTTTTGAAAAACAGGAAGGGGAATGGCCTACCGGAGTTCGCTTTAGCCGCATTGGTGGAATTAATTAATATTTCTATATTAGCGAAGCATTAATTTTACTCACAGTGTAGAATATCCTTTCAAACTTAATGACTGGCTCCCTTAAGGAGCCAGTGCAAACGCAACAGTTTTGTCAGAATTTCCTGTAACAGGTCTGTTGCGTGTGCGTTTTTATTTGACGAATTCTGACCTATATTGGTAGCACATGAATCCCATCGTAATTAACAGATTGCAAAGTAAGCTGGGGTACACTTTTGATCAGCATGATCTGCTGGTACAAGCGTTAACTCATCGTAGTGCCAGCAGTAAACATAACGAGCGGCTGGAATTTCTTGGTGACTCAATTCTGAGCTTTGTCATTGCCAATGCACTGTATCATCGCTTTCCTCATGTAGATGAGGGGGATATGAGCCGGATGCGCGCCACATTGGTGCGTGGTAATACTTTGGCTGAATTGGCAAGGGAGTTTGAATTAGGTGAATGTCTGCGTTTAGGGCCGGGTGAATTGAAAAGCGGCGGTTTCCGTCGTGAATCTATACTGGCTGATACGGTTGAAGCGCTGATTGGTGCTATTTTCCTTGATAGCGATATTCAGGCCATTGAAAGAATTATTCTCAGTTGGTATGAAACCCGCTTGAATGAAATCAGCCCTGGCGACAAACAGAAAGACCCGAAAACCCGTTTACAGGAATATCTGCAAGGGCATCATCTGCCCCTGCCATCATATCTGGTTGTTATGGTTCGTGGAGAAGCCCATGACCAGGAATTTACTATTCACTGTCAAGTGAGTGGTATTGAACAGCCGGTTAAAGGAACAGGCTCCAGCCGCCGCAAAGCGGAACAGGCGGCGGCCGAGCAAGCATTAAAACAACTGGAGCTTGAATGAGCGAACAAGAAACCTATTGCGGATTTGTTGCAATAGTCGGACGGCCTAATGTGGGTAAATCCACATTGCTGAATCAGCTTTTAGGTCAGAAAGTATCTATCACTTCCCGCAAACCGCAGACTACCCGTCACCGTATTATGGGTATTCACACTGAGGGTGCTTATCAGACCATTTATGTGGATACTCCCGGATTGCATATTGAAGAGAAACGGGCGATTAACCGGTTGATGAACCGTGCGGCCAGTAGTTCTATCGGTGATGTGGAGCTGGTCATTTTTGTTGTTGAAGGGACTCACTGGACCGCCGATGACGAAATGGTTGTGAATAAACTACGTAGCTTGCATTGCCCGGTTTTACTGGCTATCAATAAAGTAGATAACGTGACGGATAAAGCCACCTTGTTGCCACATATTGGTTTCCTTAGCAAACAGATGAACTTCCTTGATGTTGTACCGATGAGCGCTGAAAAAGGTATGAACGTAGATACGATCGCAAAAATTGTGCGTGGACATATACCGAAAGCAACTCATCATTTCCCGGAAGATTATGTTACTGATCGCTCCCAGCGTTTTATGGCGTCTGAAATTATCCGTGAAAAACTCATGCGTTTTCTCGGTGATGAATTGCCCTATTCTGTCACTGTTGAAATTGAGCAGTTCGTGGTGAATGAGCGTGGTGATTACAAGATTCACGGTTTAATTCTGGTTGAGCGTGAAAGCCAGAAGAAAATGGTTATCGGTAATAAAGGCAGTAAAATTAAAACGATTGGTATTGAAGCCCGTCAGGACATGGAAAGATTGTTTGGTGTTAAAGTCCATTTGGAACTGTGGGTTAAAGTTAAAGCGGGTTGGGCTGATGACGAGCGGGCACTGCGTAGCTTGGGTTACGTCGATGATTTGAAATAAGGTCTCACCTGTGGACGGTTGGCAGCGTGTTTTTGTTCTTCATGGGCGTCCTTACAGTGAGACCAGCCTGTTGCTGGATCTGTTTACTGAAAATGAAGGGCGGATCAGCGTGTTGGCAAAAGGTGCGCGCAGCCGTCGTTCCAATCTTAAAGGTTGCTTACAGCCATTTACTCCGTTACTGGTACGTTGGAGTGGGCGGGGGGCAATCAAAACGCTGCGTGATGCAGATCCTATCTCTCTAGCTCTTCCTCTTACCGGCAATGTGTTGTACAGCGGTTTATATATCAATGAATTATTGTCGAGAGTGCTTGAACAGGGAACGGCTTATCCTGCGTTATTCTTTGATTATCTCCAGTGTTTGCAGATTCTTGCTGCCAGTGAATATACACCGGAACATGCATTACGCCGGTTTGAATTGGCGTTGCTGGCAAATCTTGGTTATGGCGTTGATTATCTTCATTGTGCAGGAAGCGGCGAACCCGTGGACGATACGATGACCTACCGTTATAGAGAAGAAAAAGGATTTATCGCCAGTCTGGTTGTTGATCATTACAGTTTTACCGGGCATGAATTAAAATCACTGGCAGCCCGTGAATTTCCTGATTCGGCGACATTAAAAGCAGCAAAGCGTTTCACCCGTATGGCTTTAAAACCTTATCTTGGTGGCAAACCTCTGAAAAGTCGTGAGTTATTTCGGCAGTTTGTATGTAAAAAGCTTGAAGAGAAAGAAAACTAATGAATTTGTTTCTCTTCATAATGGAAAGTGTAAACTTGTTACCATTCAATATGACTACAGGAGATAAATATGGCTGAGGTATTATTAGGTATTAACATCGATCACATTGCGACAGTGCGCAATGCCCGTGGCACAGTTTATCCGGACCCTATTCAGGCTGCTTTTATTGCAGAGCAGGCTGGTGCGGATGGTATTACTATTCATTTACGTGAAGATCGCCGTCATATTACTGATCGGGATGTTGAATTGCTGAATGAAACTATCCAAACCCGGATGAATCTTGAAATGGCCGTGACGGATGAAATGCTGGACATCGCCTGTCACTTTAAACCTAAATTTTGCTGTCTGGTGCCTGAAAAACGTCGGGAAATAACAACAGAAGGGGGTTTAGATGTTATTGGTCAAAAAGATAAAGTGGTTGAGGCGATTAAGCGTTTATCTGACGCGGGTATTCTTGTTTCGTTATTTATCGATGCGGATCACCAGCAGATTGATGCTGCTAGTGAGGTTGGTGCACCGTTTATTGAGATTCACACAGGTGCTTATGCTGATGCAGAAGGTGAAATAGAACAGGAAAAAGAGTTCCAGCGTATTAAAGAAGCTGCTACTTATGCTGCTGGCAAGGGACTGAAAGTTAATGCGGGTCATGGACTAACGTATCATAACGTACAACGTATTGCGGCTCTGCCGGAAATTTATGAACTGAATATTGGTCATGCAATAATCGGGCGTGCGGTATTCAGCGGCTTGGCTGCTGCTGTAGCAGATATGAAAACTGAGATACGGAAAGCTCGCCGTTAATGGCTATTATTGGGTTAGGTACAGATATTGTTGAAATCGCCCGTATTGAGGGTGTTGTCGGACGCTCAGGTGAGCGTCTGGCAAAACGCATTCTCAGTGCATCAGAATGGCAGCAATATCAGCAACATGAAAAACCGGTTCGTTTTCTGGCTAAACGTTTTGCGGTAAAAGAAGCCGCGGCAAAAGCGTTGGGAACCGGTATCCGTAATGGGCTGGCATTTAACCAGTTTGAAGTGCTTAACGATGATTTGGGAAAACCCATTTTGCGGCTCTATGGTGTAGCCGCAGAATTAGCACAGAAACTGGGGGTAACCTCTTTGCATGTCACATTGGCTGATGAGCGTCGTTACGCCTGCGCGACAGTCATTCTGGAAAGCTAATTTCAGATTTTATCGGCATGATGCAATAGCACAAATTTATCCCACAATTGTTCTTCTGTTTCCTGGCGGTCTGGATCGGTAATAATCGTATTGTTTATCGGACAGACTGATTGACAGGTTGGAGCATCATAATGACCAATGCATTCGGTGCAACGGTTAGAATCAATTTCATAAATTTCATCTCCCATTGATATAGCCTGATTGGGACATTCGGGTTCACACATATCACAATTGATACAGCTTTTTTTGATTAATAACGACATTTTAATAACTTAGTTTATTTTTCATTTTATACCAGTGTGTTATCGTCAGTTTTAATTTCTTACTATTACACACTTATTGTATTTTTATACGGTATAAATTACATTGAAAAACCAAATCTGGCAACCCAAAACCATAACACATGAGATTTTTTCTACCTTAGAAAACCTTTATGTATGAGCTTTATTATCTGGTTAGCTATATAAGGAATTTCAATAACGTGCAAGGTCACCAATATCTCATGGGTTAACAAGTCGTGGGGGAGAATAGTTCTAATTATAACAAAATATTTACTGATGTAGTATTAGCAATAATAAAATAATTAAGACCGGGCGCTATCCTAATCCCGGCCTTTTTGTTAATTACGATAATGGCAGAATTGACCAATCAAATGCCGATGCTTTATCGAGATAATTCTAAAGTCTGGGATAGATAACAACTATGAATGTTGAAAGTTAATTATCTGATATCCCTACTACAAATATGCGTACAGGCGGAAAGGTTGTATTGCGATACTGCCAATGTGATATTATTACTAGATTTTCTTTATTGATTTTTAATATATCAGCTCCTTCACCATAGTTGCCGCCACTGATATATCCACCCATACTTGAAAGTATAGCATGAGGTTCATAAGAGTATGCAATTGGGTATGTGATAGTGAATTGCCCCTCGTTAACTAAATGTGGAGCCTTTACATATACAGACTGGAATAAGAGATATTTTCTCTTTAATCCATTCAAAAATGGAATTTTAAAAGTCATGAAATTATCCCCTTGTGTAAACAGAGGAGTACCTGCGAATAATAATTCCAATAAACCGAGATTTTTCACAAACTCATTTTTATTGGGAATATCTGCACCATTTTGGTTTTTGGCCAATCTGCCGTTAGCATTATCATTTACATCGGAAACAAGCTTCTGAGTTGCTGTGAGTGTATTGCTATTGCCAATCACATCTGTAAGCTGAATAATACCTTTCTGTGTTAATGAGGCATCGGGAACTTTTATTGTAGTTTTTTGTTCCAACGCTCTATTCAATTGGGCTGTGAGTTTGTCTATATTTCCATCATCGAGAACATCATTGCCAGATTGTGTTGCGATAAAGTTAGCGACTACAGATGATATGGTTGATGACTGACGTAATGCTTTATTTAACACATGAGTAGTAATACTCTCTGGTGGAAATCCAGTATTTAAAATTTCGTTCTCTTCATATCTTTCTTGGCCCACAACATTAGCATTATCGCTAATAGAAAAAGCCTTAAAATCATTTTTTGGACTCATGTTCTTTCCTAAAATTAAATAGTGTATTCTATAATTAACATATTGAATTGTTATAAATATAACTTTCAGAAATTCATAGTCTAGTTCGGGAAAAGAATAATTAAATATTTTTATACCTTAGGCGATTAACTATTTATGTGTAGTTTATAATAATAAATTACAAAACATTTTCAATCTAAAATATATCGCAGTCATTTATAAATAACGGTTCATAATTCTGCTACACATATCCCTCTTCAACCCATGGTTATATATGAAATTATTCCTCATTATACAATATTTCAATATGCCTATTATTCTTGTTAATATTTTCATTAAGTAATCATGAATCAAACTATGGACTATGAATCCTTAGCTCTTTGTTATACTCAGATGGAAAGTTATTTCCTATATATCTAGTACTACAGCCTTAGAAGCCAGTAATTTGCATTTTTCCTGATGCTTACGAATCTGAGAAATTGCATGAATTCTTCCCCACAAATATTTCTATCAAATAGAGTCATAAATTATTTCATAAAAAAATAAAATAAAAAAATGGCTGCTATGCAGCCCATAATTCTAATCCGTCAGAAATATAAATTTCTGTAATATTGGGCCAATCCCCTTCACTTATAGATAACTTTGATCTTCCATCTGACGAATGTACAACGATCCATCTTTCATATTAATATCCTACCGCTCTATAATATGCTCTTACAGGACTTGGTAAATCTGTAATACTGCTAAAGCATTCGAATTTAGTATTATCGACTATCATTACTGAAAATATCCCGGCATGTTGAGGGGCGGTACCAAGGTGAGTTAACGTTACATTGAAACATTTATTCGGGAACGGAATTGGAAACTTGTTGAAAGTGCCTGGTAGGGAAATACCATTACCTTTAACTAATGCTGTTCCCCACATTTCAATTAGACCTGAAGGTAATTTTTGCCAGCCGGTTTCATTTAAGTCTGCGGTGAAAGATGACATATTTGGAATCTGATTAATTCTATTATTTATATCGGAGACAAGCTTCTGAGTTGCAGCAAGTGTGTTACTATTGCCAACTACATTTGTAAGCTGAACAACACCTTTCTGTATTAAGGAGGAATCGGGAACTTGTGTTGTAATTTTTTGTTCTAACGCTTTATTTAATTGGGTAGTGAGTTTAACGGTATCGCCATCATCCAGAACATCATTGCCAGATTGTGTCGCGATAAAATTAGCTACAACAGAGGCTATGGTTGATGACTGACGTAATGCTTTATTTAACAAGTGAGTGGGAACATTATTTGGTGGAAACCCAGTATACAAGCTCTGACTTTCTTCATATCTTTCTTGACTTACGACATTCGCATTATTGTTAATAGAAAAAGCTTTAAAATCATTTTTTTGTGGCATATATACTCCTTAAGTAATGTATTTTACAAGTAATATATTGAATTATTTTAAAAGCAATTTTACATCATTTATGTCAGTCATAGTCTAGCTCCCAAAAAGAGTAATGAAATATTTTTATAGCTTAGAAGATTAACTCTTTATGTGTAATTGATGAAAAATAGTTTGATTTTTCAATCAGATAACCTGATGCTGATTCTGGTAAATAGGGTAGTGAAAAATGAGTAATATATATTTAAACCATAAAAGCCAGTCAGGGTGAGCAGGAGGAGTAATAATGTGTTATTATTTGTCTGGAAAGTATGTGGCATTACTGGATTGGATTGATATTTCAATGGTTATTGATATTGAGTAGCAAGAATACCAGAATGAATAAAGTAATAAAGACCGGGCGCTATCCTGCGCCCGGTCTTTTATTAGTTACAATAATGGCGAAATTGGCCAGTCAATTTCTGGTGCTTTTGAAGTATCAACCCGATTAAGTGTCACTCGATATTTTTTCCATGCTTTAAGTAATAGTGCTTCTTCATCTGTTGCCATATCAAGTTCTACCGCATCAGAAAGCGGTGTTATTTTCTCATTTGCAACAGATATAAATTGCGCTCTTTGGATTTCCGCAATAGATATCAATTCCTCTTTCGTTGGTGATGGAATATCTTCCCAACAAGGAAGGCCATCTTCGCCAGAGGAAAGTATTTTCCCAGTGGGAGGTATTCCCGAGAACTTATTGAATATGTCATCAGTTACAGATATGGGGTCGTTAGGCCATGAACCTGCTTCAATATAATCCTGCTGTAATGATAGCGAATAAAATGCTTTATTTAATGCGCTAAATACATAGTTTTTGTTATTCATAATTCTTTTCCAATTTTCATTAAATAATCATAATAATTTTTTAATTAATGTCCTATTGCCATAAAAAATGTGAAAGTAGTGAGTTTATGGTAATTAAGATTTTTATAACACCGAAATTGATGCTGATTTTCTATCGTTGCTGAGAATATACCTGCTGCTTGAGGGTCATTACCACGGTGAGTTAACGTGATACTAAAACATGCGTTTGGGAATGGTATTGGAAATTTATTTAAATACCCAGATTGAGGATCGCTATGGTTATACACTTGTGCTAATCCCCACATTAAAATTAAACCCGAAGGCAATTTTTGCCAGCCATTCTTAACCAAGTTTGCGGTGAAAAATGACATATCTGGAACTTGATTAGTTCCATTTCCCACTTTCAGGTTTGCAGCTTTATCTAAACCTAAATTTTTCACAAACTCATTTTTATTAGGAATATCTGCGCCGTTTTGCGTTTTTTCTAGTCTGTTATTGGCATTATTGTTTATATCGGAGACAAGCTTCTGTGTTGCAGCCAGTGTATTACTATTGCCAATGACATCTGTGAGTTGAACAACACCTTTTTGTGTTAATAAGGCATCGGGAACTTTTTTTGTAATTTTTTGTTCTAGCGCTTTATTTAATTGTGCAGTGAGTTTGACTATATTGCCATCATCCAAAACATCACTGCCAGATTCTGTCGCAATAAAATCAGCTACAACAGATGATATTGTTGATGATTGACGTAATGCCTTATTTAATACATGCGTGGTAAGACCTATTGGAGGAAATCCAGTCTGCAATTCTTGAGTGCCTTCATATAAATTTTGAGCCACCACATTAGCACCATCTCTAATAGAAAACGCTTTAAAATCATTTTTGGGACTCATATATATTCTCCTAAAATTCAATAGTGGGTTCTATAGGTGATTTTTTGATTTATTGTAAGGATAATTTTCCATCTCTCATAGTTTAGAGATGAAAAATAATAATTAAACATTTTTATAGGTTATGGGGTTAATTATTTTCGTATATTTTGAGTAATAAACAATCCGATATGTTTAAATTGAAAGAACATCTGAGTAATTAATGCTTTTTTATAGAGGGTATATTAAATAATTTTCATGTTGAAAGATTTATTCTGGAAAATAAATTTCGATGACGTACAAGATCACTAATATCGTATGAACTAAAAAATCTTGGTGGAGAATAGTTTTTATGATGACGGAATATTAACCATTGTAATATTAGCAATAATAAAATAATTAAGGCCGAGATTCTACCTGAATCCCGGCATTTTTATTAATTACAATAATGGCACAATTGGCCAGTCAATTTCTGGGGCTTTTGACGTATCAACCCGGTTAAGCATGACTCGGTATTTTTTCCATTCTTTGAGTAATAGTATTTCTTCGTCTGTTGCTATATCAAGTTCCATAGCATCGGAAAGTGGGATTATTTTTTCATTTGCAATAGATATAAATTGCGTTCTTTGGCTTTCCGCTATGGATATTAATTCCTCTTTTGTTGGTGGTGGAGTGTCTTCCCAACAAGGAAGACTATCTTCGCCACAGGAAAGTATTTTTCCGGTGGGAGGTATTCCCGAGAACTTATTGAATGTGCCATCAGTTACAGATATGGGATCGTTTGGCCATGAGCCTGCTTCAATATAATCCTGCTGTAATGATAATGGATAAAATGCTTTATTTGATGCGCTAAATACATAGTTTTTATCGTTCATATTAATACCCTATTGCTCTATAAAATGCTGCTACAGGAATTTGTAAATTTGGAATACTGCTAAAACATTGGAATTGGGCATTATTGACCATCATTATTGAAAATGTGCCAGCATGTTGAGGGGCGTTACCAACGTGAGTTAACGTGATGTTGAGACATTTATTCGGGAATGGGATTGGTAAATTATTTAAAGCACCAGGTTCGGCGTAAGCATTGCCTTTAACTGATGCTATTCCCCACATTTCAATTAAGCCCGAAGGTAATTTTTGCCATCCAACCTGATTCAGGTTAGCGGTGAAAAATGACATATCAGGTACCTGATTTTCACCATTCCCTATTGTTATATTTGTTGAATCTGATAAACCAAGGTTCTTTATAAACTCAGCTTTATCAGGAATGTCTGCGCCGTTTTGGTCTTTTGCCAGTCGATTATTAGCATTATCATTTACATCAGAAACAAGCTTCTGAGTTGAAGCGAGTGTATTACTGGTGCCTATTTGGTCTGTGAGCTGAATAATTCCTTTTTCTGTTAATGAGGCATCGCGAATTTCTGTTGTGTTTTTTTGCTCTAAGGCTTTCTTGAATTGGGCAGTGAGTTTGTCTATATCCCCATTATCCAGAACATCATCGCCAGATTGTGTTGCGATAAAATTAGCGACGACAGTGGATATGGTTGACGATTGACGTAATGCCTTATTTAATAGTTCAGCGGTAATATTTCCTGTTGGAAACCCAGTTTGCAAATTTTGCTCTTTTTCATATATTTCTTGCTTCACTATATTTGCATTTTCACTAATAGAAAAAGCCTTAAAATCATTCTTTTGACTCATATATTTTTCTCCAATTAAGTACTGCACTTTACAAGCAATATAGTGAATTTTTATAAAAATAATTTCTCCCTATTCACGCCAGCTATAGTTTAGTTAGAAAAAAGAATAATGGAATATTCTTATAACTTATAGGGTTAACTATTTTTATATAATTGGCAGTAATAAGTATTTTAATATTTTGTAATCTGAAAATACATCTAAACTATTTGCATTTATTATTCGAATCTGCCTCTTGTAATTGGAAATATACTCAAGTCATTAATGTTTTCCTTTTGTAAATTATCTTCAATAGTTTCCATGCTAAAAAATCCATCCTGAAGACTGATTTTATACTCGAAATTATATTGTTGTTAATGTGGATGACTATTGCCTTAAATTATTTTATTGGGTTGAATATGTTCACTATATGAAGGTGAGTAATATTTTATTATTTCTGATGTGGGGTCGATTTATTTTATATATGACTGATTGTGTTATCATTAATAAAACCAAAATCAATGAAATGATCTGAGTATTTCCCTAAATAAAGTCATTTGTATTTATAGGTGGCAATTGATTGCATTAAACTATAATAATATTCTATTGTATTCTCTTTAATGACATCATTATTAAAATCAGTTTATTGATTGTTTATATGCTTATGTTAGCTTTGTATTTGGAAATTTTCATGTGAATAGACTTTTCGTAAATAATATCCGTTATTTTTCTGTGGGGATGATAAATGAGTAATAAGAATGATTTTAAAGCTTTTTCTACCAGTAATAATGCTAATGTCGTGAGTCAAGAAAGATATGAAGAATATCCTAATTTGCAAACTGGATTTCCACCAGGGGAGATGACCACTCATGTATTAAATAAGGCATTACGTCAGTCGTCCACAATAGCATCTGTTGTGGCTAATTTTATGTCCACACAATGTGGGAAAGATGTTCTGGATAATGGCGATCTAGAAACGCTTAATAAGACGTTTACTGATTCGTTGCAGTGTTACATGAAAGAACAATCTCCTGGTCAGCTATCACATAACGGTTATCAACAATTACCTGGGGGATTAATATTTCAATGGGGAAGACATAATTTTACTCCATTAACTATGAACAAGGTAATTTTACCAGTACCTTTTAAACGTGGTTGTCTGAAAGTTTTTATAACACCGGTTGGTGATTGGGTATTTCCGATGTCGGCAGCACCTAACGGAACATTGAATAGTTTTGTTGCTTGGGTTGCTGCGCGAACTATTAATGCTTATGGAACTGAAATCAAGTTGTCTGCTAGTGATACTTATGTATATGGAGACTATTTTGCAATCGGTTATTAATTAATATATGGAGATAAATAATAAGCCGGATTTATTCCGGCTTTGTTTTTTTATTCTTAAATATATTAATGTGAATTAAATGCTGTTTAGAAATAATATAAAATATAGCTATGGAGAATATATCAAATAGTCTCGAATATATGTTACCCGTGTAATGATAAGTAAATATATCTGGAAAATAGGTAAAATAAATCGTTATAATTGCCTCTGATATAATGAAATGAGATACCGCAGTGATTGAAATATATAGTGATGAATATTGGATGCGGAAGGCAATGGAACAGGCAATGAAAGCGTGGGAGCAGGGGGAAATACCTGTCGGTGCTGTATTGGTCACTGATAATAAAATCGTTGCTGAAGGCTGGAATCAGTCCATTATTAAGCATGATCCCACTGCTCATGCTGAAATTATTGCGTTACGAAAAGGGGGAGAGCAGTTTCAAAATTATCGTCTGCTGAATACCACGTTATATGTCACTCTTGAACCTTGCTCTATGTGTGCCGGCTCTATGGTGCATAGCCGTATACAGCGACTGGTTTATGGTGCCAACGATTTGAAAACCGGTGCAGTCGGTTCTTTGATTGATATATTGCGTCATCCTGGTATGAATCATCAGATTGAAATTACAGGCGGCGTACTTGCTAAAGAATGCTCCACGATGTTGAGTGCTTTTTTTAAACAACGTCGCGAGCAACATAAGGCATTAAAAGCCGCCAGAAAACAGCAGGAAGAAAGCTAATACGCCGTTTCTGCTTACTGTGGCTTGAGTCAGATTTAAGCCTCGTCCAGTCAGGATGGGGTGTCATTACAGCCAACTAATTGCTTACTCTGCTTTCGATTTTTCTGTTTGGGAAATTAATTTCTTCCGGTTTTCTTTGGCTTGTAAATAGCCAACTAGACTAAGCTGATAACGGCGGATATTCTCGACATAGCGATAAGCTTCATGTCCACGGGCATAGCCATAGGTGGTATTTGTATAATATTTTTTCTGGCTTAATAGTGGAATCCGTTTTTTGACATCAAGCCAACTATCGGGATTTCCTTTCTGTGATGCTGTCAGTTTGCGGGCATCTAGCATATGTCCATAACCCATATTGTAAGCTGCCAGTGCAAACCAGATGCGCTCATCTTTAGGGATATTTTCAGGTAGTCGTTTCATCAGATTTTGCAAATAGATTGCGCCTCCCTTAATACTTTCTTCTGGATCAAGACGATCAACAACACCTAATCCTTTAGCCGTTGGGCTGGTTAACATCATCAGGCCACGCACACCCGTGGGAGAGGTTGCCAGCGGGTCCCAGTGAGATTCCTGCCAGGCAATTGCAGCCAGTAGTTGCCAACTGATATCACCGGAGTATTTTTCAAATAGTGGTTGATAAATAGGCAGAACATGTTCAATGGCACTGAGAAAAGAGAGTGTATCGAAATAATCAAATGAGCCGACATGACCAAAATATTTCTCTTCCAGCCGCGGCATCACATCTTCTTCCGTCATCTGGCTGAAAAAATCCAGCATGGCGGCATAAAGGCTGTAATCATCGATACGTTTTAAGTACCACGTCAGGGGATTATCTTCACTGATATCAAAAGCGATGGCCAGATTAGGGTGAGTACGCTGTTGCAATGCGACATTGATAGAGTCGCCCAAGGTGTAGTCCAGTTTGCCCTCTGATACCAGCTCCAGTAATTCCCGGGTGTTGTATTGCTGTGTCTCATCCCATTCAAGTTCTGGATAAGACTCTTCTTTCATCTTTTTCAGTGTGCTGACATGAGCTGAACCGGAAGTGACCAGCAATTTGCCTTTTAAATCCTTAAAAGAGCGGGGACGTGGGGTCCCTTTGCGGTAAATCAGTTGTTGAGAAACAGAATAGTAAGCTGGGCCAGTGCGGGTTTGCTCCAGTCTCTCCTCATTATAGGTAAGACCGGCAGCCAAAAAATCAGCATCACCCTTTTCCAGATCATCAAATAATTGGTTGAAATTGGTTCTGAATTTAATTTCCAATTTAACGCCAAGATAATCGGCAAAGCGTTTCGCCAGTTCGTAATCAAACCCATTTGGTTCTTTTTTACTTGTAAGATGGATCAGAGGTGAGCTGATTGTGCTGATCCGTAGCTCTCCTCTGGTCATGATCCTGTTAATCTGCTCCTGCTGTTTATTCGGCCAACTGATGTTCAGACTGATAATTGCGGCAGAAAAAAGAGCGATAACAATGATAACGAAATAATTTATTTTTATATTATTCAAACGGTTATCTCTGTGTAACGCGGTATGGTGTGGTGCAAAAACGCGTTATATTATCATGGCTAAATTTCCAGTGATTGAGCATTTTGCGGAACAAAAACTTGCGGCGCAACTTAATTGATACCATTTGCATAACCTGGAAATAAGATAATTAGCATTTATAATCGTCACGCAAACGGTTTCGTCGCTGACCGCAATCCTCTATAATGTGCTCGTTTCCCCCTGAGGCATCAGTCAGGCTTTGCTTCTAAGATGAGAGAATGTATTACTATGGAAATTCTGCGTGGCTCACCCGCTTTATCGGCATTTCGTATCACCAAGCTCCTTTCTGTGTGTCAGGAACAGCAACTTCCGGTCAATGATATTTATGCGGAATATGTTCATTTCGCTGAAATTAAAGCACCTTTGAGTGATGCTGATTCAGCAAAATTACAACGATTATTAAAATATGGACCTTCTCTGGCTGAACACGAACCACAAGGTGCGTTACTGTTAATTACTCCCCGTCCGGGGACCATTTCCCCGTGGTCTTCGAAAGCAACCAATATTGCTCATAATTGTGGCCTGTCTCAGGTTGTGCGTTTGGAGCGTGGTCTGGCTTACTACGTTCAGTGTGATGAAATGAGTGATGCACAATGGCAAACGCTGTCGGCGTTGTTGCATGACCGGATGATGGAAACGGTTTTTACTCAATTGGAACAGGCGGAGAAATTATTTTCTCATCAGCACCCCGCTCCGTTAAAACGTATTGATATTCTGCAAGCGGGGCGTAGTGCGTTAGAGAAAGCCAATATTGAACTTGGATTGGCGTTGGCCCCGGATGAGATTGATTATCTGATGGGCGCTTTCCAGAAACTGGAACGTAATCCAACTGATGTTGAACTTTATATGTTTGCTCAGGCTAATTCAGAGCATTGTCGCCATAAAATATTTAATGCTGACTGGATTATTGATGGTCAGGAACAGCCAAAGTCACTGTTCAAAATGATTAAAAATACCTATGAGCAGACACCTGATTATGTTCTGTCAGCTTATAAAGATAACGCCGCTGTGATGGAGGGATCTGCTGTTGGCCGTTTCTTTGCCGGTGCGCAAGACGGTTCATATGATTATCATCAGGAGCAGGCCCATATCCTGATGAAAGTTGAAACGCATAATCATCCAACCGCAATTTCCCCGTGGCCGGGGGCATCGACAGGTTCTGGTGGAGAAATCCGCGATGAAGGCGCGACGGGTCGAGGTGCCAAGCCAAAAGCCGGGCTGGTGGGATTTTCGGTATCCAATTTGCGGATACCGGGTTTTGAACAGCCGTGGGAAGAGGATTTCGGTAAACCGGATCGGATCGTCAGCGCCTTGGATATCATGACTGAAGGTCCTCTGGGCGGTGCGGCATTTAATAACGAATTTGGTCGTCCGGCGCTGCTGGGTTATTTTCGTACCTATGAAGAAAAAGTAAACAGCCATAACGGCAGTGAATTACGTGGCTACCACAAACCCATCATGCTGGCGGGTGGGATGGGTAATATCCGTGATGAGCATGTCAAAAAGGGTGAAATTTCTGTTGGCGCCAAATTAATTGTGCTTGGCGGACCGTCTATGAACATTGGTTTGGGCGGTGGTGCGGCATCTTCTATGGCATCTGGTCAATCTGATGCTGATCTGGATTTTGCTTCTGTTCAACGTGATAACCCGGAAATGGAACGCCGTTGTCAGGAGGTGATTGATCGCTGTTGGCAATTGGGTGAAAACAACCCGATTCTGTTCATTCATGATGTCGGTGCTGGTGGGTTGTCCAATGCCATGCCCGAGCTGGTGAGTGATGGGGGGTGCGGTGGGCGGTTTGAATTACGTAAAATTCTTAATGATGAGCCGGGAATGAGTCCACTGGAAGTTTGGTGTAATGAATCTCAGGAGCGTTATGTATTGGCTGTTGCGCCGGAACAGCTTCCTCTGTTTGAAGAGATTTGCCAGCGTGAGCGGGCGCCTTATGCCGTTGTCGGTGAGGCGACAGAAGAGCGTCATTTGCTGCTGAATGATGAACACTTTGATAACCAGCCAATCGATATGCCGCTGGATGTGCTGCTGGGTAAAACGCCAAAAATGTTGCGTAATGTCAGTACATTAAAAGCCGATGGTGAAAGCCTGGAGCGCCGGGATATCAATCTGGCAGAGGCTGTTAAGCGCATTATGCACTTGCCGGCTGTGGCGGAAAAAACATTCCTGATAACGATAGGCGATCGCACTGTGACTGGCATGGTTTCCCGAGATCAGATGGTGGGGCCGTGGCAGATCCCGGTAGCAGATTGTGCTGTGACTACCGCCAGCCTTGATAGCTACTATGGTGAAGCGATGTCTATAGGTGAACGTGCGCCAGTCGCTCTGCTGGATTTTGCCGCTTCCGCCCGTATGGCTGTCGGTGAAGCTTTAACTAACATCGCTTCCGCTTATATCCAGGATTTAAAACGTATCAAGCTTTCAGCTAACTGGATGTCTGCTGCGGGTCATCCTGGGGAGGATGCCGGTTTGTATGCGGCTGTTAAAGCTGTGGGTGAAGAGTTGTGTCCTGCTCTGGGGCTGACTATTCCTGTGGGTAAAGATTCCATGTCGATGAAAACCCGTTGGAATGACCAAGGTGAAGAGCGTGAAATGATTTCACCTTTATCGCTGGTTATTACGGCCTTTGCCCGGGTGGAAGATGTGCGTCGTACAGTAACGCCTGAGCTTTCCACTGATGACGATAATGCGTTGCTGTTAATCGATTTGGGGCAAGGGAAGAACACATTGGGCGGTACCGCGTTGGCACAGGTTTACCGCCAGCTTGGCAACAAAACTGCTGATGTACGTAGTGCTGAACAATTGGCTGGGTTTTTCAATGCGATTCAGCAATTGATTGCAGAACAGAAATTGCTGGCCTATCACGACCGTTCTGACGGTGGTTTGCTGGTAACGCTGGCTGAAATGGCTTTTGCCGGTCATTGTGGCATTGAAGCTGATATCAGTGTGTTTGATGAAGACATTCTGGCTGCGCTGTTTACGGAAGAGTTGGGTGCTGTGGTTCAGATTCGTGCATCTGATAAAGCGTTTGTTGAAAAACTTCTGGCAGGACATGGGCTAGCTGATTGTGTGCATTATCTGGGTAAGGCCAAAGCAGGTGATGATTTTGTTATCTTCAGCGGCAATACCGAAGCATATCGTCAGAATCGCAGTACTCTGCGTCTATGGTGGGCCGAAACCACATGGCAAATGCAGCGTTTGCGTGATAATCCAGAGTGTGCAGATCAGGAGCATCAGGCCAAACGGGATAATCAAGATCCTGGACTGAATGTAAAACTGACTTTTGACATTTCAGAAGATATTGCAGCGCCTTACATTTTGCAGCAAGTAAGGCCGAAAGTGGCTGTCCTGCGTGAGCAGGGTGTTAACTCTCATGTAGAAATGGCCGCCGCATTCCACCGGGCAGGTTTTGAAGCTATTGATGTGCACATGAGTGATTTGTTGTCTGGACGTACTGGATTAGATCAGTTTCAGACACTGGTTGCTTGTGGTGGCTTCTCTTACGGTGACGTGCTGGGTGCAGGTGAAGGTTGGGCGAAATCAATTTTGTTCAATGAACGTGTTCGTGATGAATTTGCGGCTTTCTTTATACGGCCTGATACGCTGTCGCTCGGTGTTTGTAATGGTTGCCAGATGCTGTCTAACCTGCGGGAATTGATCCCAGGTGCGGAACATTGGCCACGTTTTGTCCGTAACCGCTCAGAACGTTTTGAAGCTCGTTTCAGTTTGGTGGAAATTACTGACAGCCCGTCACTCTTCCTGAGAGATATGATGGGTTCACGTATGCCGATTGCTGTTTCTCATGGTGAAGGGCAAGTGGAATTCCGCGATAGCCAGCATCTTAAGATGCTTGAAAGCAACCAGTTAGTGGCTCTGCGTTACGTGAACAACTATGGTCAGATCACGGAAAACTACCCGGCTAACCCCAATGGTTCAGTGAATGGTATCACCGCAGTCACCAGCCTTGATGGGCGGGCAACCGTGATGATGCCCCATCCTGAAAGGGTATCCCGCACTGTGAATAACTCTTGGCATCCAGAGGAGTGGAATGAAGATGGCCCGTGGATGCGGATTTTCCGTAATGCTCGTAAGCAGTTAGGGTAGTACTGTAACGTAAGTAAATAGGGTTTTAAGCCACAGCAGTTGAAGGATATTCTCAACTGATACGAAAAGGGTGAATAGAAATTGCTCGCCCTTTTTGTTAATGAAATTTCAGAAGGTCAGTCCCTAAGTAGGCAATATTGGATCAGTGCTTGGGGTAAGCTCTGCCGTGTATTTAGTATGATACTAGTGCTAATTATTCAAATGTAAAATCTTGTATCGGAAATTCTTGGGAATTCAGGCCCTGTTTTTCTATTGTCTCAATTACCCGACAAACACCATTATGAATGTCTCAAAAAGGAGACATTTAATTATTTGATTTATATCTATTTTTGTTTTCATGATTTTAGGTGTCTGTAATTGGCGACAGAAAACAAATTTTATTTATGCCAAAAACAAGGTATTTGGTAGCTGAAACGTTAAGTTTTTTATTTTTTATAATAAAAACAATTTATTATGATTTTAATTTTAACATTGGCACGTAACATGCATTAAGTTAGCACAGTTGCTCATTCAACTTCTTATGTCGGTCCACAGTAGGGTGGAGATATACCACATAAACTATCGAATGATGCCAGAGTAAGGTGCCTACCGTCCAACTTAGTGATATCGCTTTCAGGCCTTATCAAACATCGGGCGACACGTGGAGTGAGGCACCAACCTATGTTTGACTGTAGATAAAAACAGCAGGCATGCGTTATCCTCACTGGCGGGGTAGTAGCAAAAACTATTATCCCGCCATCATAATTCCAGGTTTCTGCCTGCGCCATTGTTGATTGTTCGCGTCCTGACTATATTTTTCAGTAACAGGTAAAATTTATCAGCCGACAGGTTTTTCTATCTGCCCTTCTGTCGGTTAGCATTAGTGTACTGACAGGCTACGAGATGATTTCCTTGAAAAAATGGCGTTTGTTTCCGCGCTCATTGCGCCAATTAGTTGTCATGGCTTTCTGGCTGGTGTTATTGCCGTTATTGGTTTTGGCTTATCAAGCTTATCAAAGTCTTGATCAGCTCAGTGAGAAAGCGGCTGATATAAACCGTACCACATTGGCTGATGCCCGCCGCAGTGAGGCGATGACGGGTATTGCGCTGGAGATGGAACGCAGTTACCGCCAATATTGTGTGTTGGGGGATAAAACGCTGGAAAACCTCTACCAAAAGCAATATCGGCAATACGCTAAAATGCTGAAAGATCAGATGGCGATACTTGATGATCAGCAGTACATCAAGACGCTTGACAACTTATTGTTGCAACTAACCAAAATCACTTGTTTCAATAGTGAACCCACCGAGCCCGCCGCTCAATTACTTGAGCAATTCTCTGATGCCAATAGTCAGATGGTACAGGCCACCCGTGATGTTATTTTCAGCCGGGGAGAACAGCTACAGAGAGATATTGCTGATAAAGGTCAATTTTTTGGCTGGCAGAGTCTTATTTTGTTTCTACTTAGCGCATTACTGGTCGCGTTATTTACCCGTATGATTATCGGGCCGGTCAAAGGTATTGAACGAATGATTAACCGATTGGGAGAAGGGCGATCATTGGGGGTTCGTATAGATTCTTTTCCGGGGCCAAGAGAACTTCGTTCCCTGGCTCAGCGGATTGTCTGGCTCAGTGAACGGTTGGCCTGGCTGGAATCACAGCGCCATGAGTTTTTGCGTCATATCTCTCATGAACTGAAAACACCGCTGGCAAGTATGCGGGAAGGGACAGAATTGTTGGCCGATGAAGTTGCTGGCCCATTAACCGCTGATCAGCAAGAAGTCGTTGCGATTCTTGATAATAGTAGTAAACATTTACAGCAATTGATCGAGCAATTATTGGATTATAACCGTAAACTGGCAGATAGTCCGACGGAACAACAGCAGGTTTCTTTACGGGAAATTGTTGATGAAGTGGCTTTATCACATAGTTTACCGGCGAGATCAAAGAATATTCAGACAGAAATTCAGCTTAATACTGATATTTGTTGGGCAGAACCGACACTATTAATGCGGGTTATTGATAATCTCTACTCCAATGCGGTGCACTATGGCGCTGAATCCGGTAACATCTGGGTTTCAAGTCGTCAGATCGGCAAATGTGTTCAAATTGATGTTGCCAATACAGGTACACCAATTCCTGAATCAGAACGTAGCATGATTTTTGAACCGTTCTACCAAGGAACGCTCCAGCGTAAAGGCGCAGTAAAAGGCAGCGGTCTTGGGCTCAGTATTGCACAGGATTGTATTAAGCGTATGGGGGGGGAACTGTTACTAATTCAGAGCGAATTTGCTGACGTCTGTTTTCGTATTGAATTGCCATTAACTGCTGAGAATGAATAAATAATGTATAACAGGTCTACTTACCGTTTTGTACAAAAGACGGATCGGCAGAATATTGCAGTGCAGCCTGGGAAAAACGCTTTTGTCACCAGACTCTTGTTACCACGAGTTTCAGTTTGGGGTTTCAGAATGATTCCGCTGATCTTTGCCCCTTTTTTATTGACGGGTTGCGCCAAGGCTCCGGTTAATCATGATTTAACTACCGTTGCCCAGATGGTAATACCAGAACAGCGAGTGACAGATTATCGTGTCGTTGATTGTGATTTGATGTGGGATATAGAGACGCCGCAGTCGGTTGAGAACGCGTTTTATTGGCTGAGACTGATAGATTGTTCAGATCTCCTGACGTCAGCCAAAGCCCGTAATATAGCGAAACACATCATTCCGGTGACTTGGGATCAGGCTTTTAGGCAAAGTATTTTACTTAACAGCGCTGGGCCAACGTTGGCTGAGCGTCGGAAAATGGTTGAAAATCTTAATAAATACCGACTGAAATTCCCAGAACCATTGCGACCATTATTAAAATTGTGGCGCGAACAGCAGATTCAGCAAATTGCAGTTGCGGAGGAGCGGGCAAAATTCCAAAAATTACAGGCGGATACAGATAATAAAATTGATCGTCTGCGCGAAAGCCGTTCACGGCTGGAATTTGAACTACAGGAAACGTCCCGTAAACTGGAAAACCTGACGGATATTGAGCGTCAGCTCTCTTCCCGTAAGCAAAATCAGGGGAGTGCTGGTTCAGGCAGCTCAAATGAACATACTGAGATGCCGGCAACAGCATCACCCAGCGAAAACAGCGAACCAGGTAGCCCATCTGAATCGGATAAAGGAGCAGCACAATGACAGCGCGTAAACCAGCCCATCTTCTTCTGGTTGATGACGATCCGGGTTTGTTGAAATTACTGGGAATGCGTCTTACCAGCGAAGGTTTTCGTGTCACAACAGCAGAAAGTGGCTGTGAAGCGCTGAAACTGTTAGCAAAAGAAAAGATCGATTTGGTGATCAGCGACTTGCGCATGGATGAAATGGATGGCATGGCGCTGTTTGCTGAAATCCAGAAGCAGCAGCCTGGTATGCCGGTCATTATTTTGACTGCTCATGGCTCCATTCCGGACGCCGTAGCGGCAACTCAGCAAGGCGTCTTTAGTTTTCTGACCAAACCTGTTGACCGGGATGCGCTTTATAAAGCGATTGATGGCGCATTGGCGTTATCCACCCCCGCTGGTGATGAACAATGGCGGGAGCAGATAGTCACCCGCAGCCCTGTTATGTTGCGCTTGTTGGAACAAGCACGAATGGTCGCTCAATCCGATGTGAGTGTGTTGATAAATGGCCAGAGTGGTACGGGAAAGGAAGTGTTAGCCCAGGCCATTCACCGCGCCAGTCCACGGGCGAAAAAGCCATTTATTGCGATTAACTGTGGCGCTTTGCCGGAACAACTGCTTGAGTCAGAACTGTTTGGGCATGCCAAAGGGGCATTTACCGGTGCGGTCAGCAGTCGTGAAGGGTTATTTCTTGCTGCACAGGGGGGGACGCTGTTTCTCGATGAAATTGGTGATATGCCGCTGGCTTTGCAGGTGAAACTATTGCGGGTATTGCAGGAGCGTAAAATACGCCCGTTAGGAAGTAACCGTGATCTGGATATTGATGTGCGGATTATCTCAGCGACTCACCGTGATTTACCGAAAGCAATGGCAAAAAATGAATTCCGTGAAGATCTTTACTACCGCCTGAATGTCGTTAACTTAAAAATTCCTGCTTTGAATGGCCGGGTTGAAGATATTCCTTTACTGGCGAATCATCTGTTGCGTGAATCAGCGAAACGCCATAAACCTTTTGTCCGCAGCTTCTCTGCCGATGCAATGAAATGTTTGATGGCGGCAAGTTGGCCGGGAAATGTGCGCCAGCTTGTGAATGTAATTGAACAATGTGTGGCGCTGACTACTGCACCGGTTATTAGTGAAGCGCTGGTTACACAGGCGCTGGAAGGGGAAAACACGGCGTTACCCACTTTTGCTGAGGCCAGAAATCAGTTTGAGCTGAATTACCTGCGTAAGTTACTGCAAATGACCAAAGGTAATGTGACTCATGCTGCGCGTATGGCGGGGCGTAACCGGACTGAATTCTACAAATTACTGGCGCGTCATGAATTAGATGCGAATGATTTTAAAGAATAACTTTTCTGCTACTCAGGAAGTTTTTACACTGAAAACTGATATATAGATAGATTGATGGCCCGGGAGAGCCAAATTGTATGAGCCGTACTCTTAATATTACCCTCGCACAGCTTAATTGGGTGATTGGTGACATTGAAGGCAACTGCGAACGTATGTTGCAAACAGTGCAGGAACAGCAGCAACAAGACGCTGATTTGGTGATGTTTTCTGAACTGGCGCTATCCGGTTATTCTCCAGAAGATCTATTATTCCGCGCTGATTTTCATCAGCGTTGCTGCGAGCAGCTGACACGTTTACAGGCTGCCAGTTGCCAAACCGCTATTCTGGTTGGTCATCCCTGGGAGCAGGATGGGGAAATTTACAATGCACTGTCCTTATTCTGGCAAGGGGAAATCCTGGCCCGTTATTTTAAACAGCGGTTGCCGAATTATGGTGTTTTTGATGAAAAACGCTATTTCAAAGCGGGCGATCAACGCTGCGTTGTGCCATTCAAGGGATATAATCTTGGTCTGTTAATTTGTGAAGATTTATGGTTTAACGAACCGGTTGATACTTTGAAACAGGCCGGTGCGGATTTAATTCTTTCTATCAATGCTTCTCCATATAATCGTGAAAAGCCTTATATCCGTTATGAATTAATTAAAGAACATTGCCAGCGTACAGATTTACCGATGATTTACCTTAATCAGATTGGTGGTCAGGATGAACTGATTTTCGATGGCTGTTCTAAAGTCTTTAATGCCAGTGGTGAAATAACTCACCGGTTGGCCGCATTTAATGAACAAATCCAGCAGTGCCGTTTTAATGAATTAAATATCGAACCTATGGTTAATCCGGCACCTCAATTACCGCCATTGCAGCAGATATATCAGGCGTTAGTGCTTTCAGTGCATGATTATGTACGTAAGAATGGTTTTAAAGGTGTTCTGTTAGGTTTATCTGGTGGTATTGATTCTGGCCTGACGCTGGCAATTGCTGTTGATGCCTTGGGTAAAGAGTATGTTCAGGCGGTAATGATGCCGTTCCGCTATACATCTGAAATGAGTATAGAAGATGCTAAAGAGCAGGCCGATATGCTGGGTGTCGAGTTTAATGTGGTATCGATCGAACCGGTGTTTGATGCGTTTATGACGCAATTTGAACCTCTGTTTTCCGGTACTGCCAAAGATACCACAGAAGAGAACTTACAGGCGCGTTGCCGTGCCGTTATTCTGATGGCGATGTCCAATAAACGCCATCGTTTGGTGCTGACGACCAGTAATAAGAGTGAATCAGCTGTGGGATATTCCACATTATATGGTGATATGGCGGGTGGTTTTAATGCGCTGAAAGATGTACCGAAAACATTGGTATTTGAATTGGCAAAATACCGTAATACCGTTTCTCCGGCGATACCTCAAAGGGTGATTGATCGTCCGCCATCGGCAGAATTGGCACCGGGGCAGCTTGATCAGGACAGTTTACCGCCATATGACATTCTGGATGATATTCTGGAGGGGTATGTGGAACAGGATAAATCAGTTGAGGAACTGGTGGCAGCGGGTTTTGATGAACAAGTTGTACGTAAAGTGATTCGTCTGGTTGATATCAACGAATATAAACGTCGGCAGGCACCGGTTGGCCCGCGTATTACCCCACGCAATTTTGGTAAAGACAGACGCTACCCGATCACCTCTGGTTTTGGCCGTAAAAACTGGTAACAACAGGAAAACTTCATGAAAAAGATTGATGCGATTATCAAACCCTTCAAGCTGGATGATGTACGTGAAGCGCTGGCAGAAGTGGGTATCACCGGAATGACGGTAACAGAAGTGAAAGGTTTTGGACGTCAGAAAGGGCATACAGAACTGTATCGTGGTGCAGAGTATATGGTGGATTTTCTGCCAAAAGTAAAAATCGAAATTATTGTGGCTGATGATATTGTCGATACCTGTGTTGAAACCATTATGCAGACCGCGCAAACCGGAAAAATCGGTGATGGTAAAATCTTTGTATTCGATGTTGCTCGTGTTGTGCGTATTCGTACCGGTGAACAGGACGAAGAGGCGATTTAGCTAATTTAACTTTGGGGGTGGTGACAGGCAGAGCAAAGGCCACCCTCTATAAAATCAAAGTATTGCCTGATATAAAGGATATTTAAAATAGAGTAAAAAATCTGATGATATAATATAAAAATTAAATAAATATATTAACCAGCGATAATGAATGATATGGATAATTAAATGATTATTTAGAAATACAATCATATAAATCAATTACTTTCTGATTGGTTATATACAGTTTCGATAAAGAAATTTATCTTTTAAAATTAAACTTCTAGACGATATTCATCATTATTTTATTTCCCAAAGTATACCAATGTATAGCTCATAATTAACTTGACTAATTTTAATAATGAGATTTAATGTATTCTAGGGAATATTCTACCTACTAATCATTTAATACTGATATGACCATGAGGTTATCTTATTATTTTTACATCACTGATAAAGTTCAATATTTAACTGTTCGGCGTAAATGCTAATTTAAATTTTACCGATAAAGTCATCTGCTATATAGACAGTCAAATAACCGTAATAATAAGGAAACAATAAAATGGCACGAGTATATATAAACCCTAATCAGACTCTTGATATTTATAAGAATGGCAGTATATTAGTTCCTGCTCATCAATCTCATATAACTATAAAAAACGTTAGCTTAGCGTTAGTTAAAGTGAGTGGCTACTGGGCATCCTTAGTTGGAGATTATACTCTGTATAATTCTATAAAGATCTACCCCGGAAGAAGTGAAATACTTGTACCGCCTCCTAACCTTATTTACTACTATAAAGTTACAGCCACCAATCTCGCCAGTTATTTAAACGCAGAAATTGAAGTGGAGGTTGGGTCGAATAATAATCCTCTCTTTTAACCTGAGCCCACTCTGGGAAAATGTCCAAGGCTGGTCAATATCAGTGATACACCTCTGATCAGCACTACAGTGGCATTAATCAGAGCATTCTGTCGATATTTGTGGAATAGCGCTAAGGCATAGGGGAAAAAGTTCTGACATACATTACGAATAGGCATAGAGGTGATCTCATTGAATTGATTGCGTAATCGGTGGATTACAAACACGCTATGCCTGTTTCACGTTCTGGTGATTTCTCAGCGTTTTGGTGGGTTTTTTTATGGTAGAGAATTCAGTTAAGCCCCTATACGGGGCTTGTTGAAGATTAGATATGTTTTGCCGGTTTTATAAGGATTTCAGCTGGAATACCAAACATACTGTTCAACTTTCGTATCATCGGCAGTGTTAGACTGCGCTTTCCGTTAAGAATTTCGTAAACCCGATTTGTTTTGCCAATTGCAGGTTCTAAATCTTTGACCGTCAATCCAGATTGTTCCATTCTGAATTTGCTAGCTTCAATTGGATCTGGCGGGTCGATAGGGTAGTGTTCTGCTTCATAGGCTTCAATCAGCAGAACCATAACTTCCATATGATCAAATTCAGGTGTGCCGATTTCAGGTTGATTATCAAACAGTGAGGCAATAGCTTTTAATGCTTCTTGATAGTCTTGTTTTGTTCTAATGGGCTTAATGTTCATTGTTCACTCCAGCTCTACGGTGTTGGTATCTATAGCGTCGTATTGTTTATGTGTACCGATAAATTTCACGTAGACCCAGCCTGCGGGGTAAAAGATGGAAACGACCAGACGGTAATCGTTTCCTTTAATGTTAAATACCACGCGATTATTTTTCAGGATGCTCGCATTGCGGTATTAAGACTTAATATCTGCGGGGGTTTTCAATGATGCAACGGATATTATTTTCATGGCAGTCATCTTAGTCCCGTAATGGGACTGTGGCAAATATTATATCGCTTAACTGCGGTTGTTTTATGGGTGAAATATGTCAACTGTAACATCGCCAGCACTCTCATTTACCGGTACGTTTTTAGAACTGGCAACTTAAGTATATCGATAATAACAATGAGCGTGTCTTTTACAAAGATGGGGAATTCTGTGATATTCCTGAACATTGCCGCTTAGATATTCTTGTCCAAATGCCAGAATATTCAGTTTAGGATTTAAAACAGAAAAAGTGACAGGATGAAATAGAAATAATAGGAGAAAAATAATTTCCGTATGTTAAATATAAATTGTGGATATATTTTAGACGCCAAAATGTTGAACTACTTATTTCTGCTAATGATACAAAAACGGTTAACCTTATAATTAATAAGAACACAGTATTATTTTTTTCCTGGACTAGACTTTGATTGGCATGAATTGCAGGAGACTATTTCTACAATAATTCAATATGTTGATTATAAAATAACATTATTTAATTTAAGGAAAGTATATGAGTCACAAGAATGATTTTAAGGCTTTTTCTATTAGTAATAATGCAAATGTCATTAGCCAAGAAAAATATGAACAAAACCAGGGTTTGCAGACAGGATTCTCTCCGGAGAATGTTCCCACACACTTGTTAAATAAGGTGTTACGTCAATCGTCAACCATATCATCTGTCGTCGCTGATTTTATCGCGACAGGATCTGGCAATGATGTTCTGGATGATGGAAATGTAGCCAAACTTACCGATCAATTAAATAAAGCGATAGGACAAAAAATTACAGCAGATATTCCCAGTGCTTCATTAACACAAAAGGGGGTTGTTCAGCTTACAAATGTGATTGGCAATAGCGACACATTGGCGGCTACACAAAAGCTTGTTCAGGAAGTAATAAATTCATTACGTGAAGAAATTAATATACCTGTGGGTTCTCCTATTCCCTGGCCGTTACCCCATCCACCTTTCGGTTATTTCATTTGTAATGGCTCACCTTTTAATAAATTACAGTATCCGAAGTTGGCGGAAGCTTATCCTGGCGGTAGATTACCTGATTTAAGAGGAGAATTTATCCGCGGATGGGATGATGGTCGTGGAGCTGACCAAGGGAGAGCACTATTAACTTGGCAAGAAAGCACTTTATTGGCGCAATTCATTGGCAATTGGGCATCAGAAGGAGGAGCACAAGAGATATTAAATAACGACGGCATTTCAACTAGTAAAGCAGGATACTTAAGGCACAACGTATCATCACCATCAAAATCTGGGGTTAATTATTTACGATTTCGGCCCCGCAACGTAGCATTTAACTACATCGTAAGGGCAGCATAATTCTAGTGGCTGTAGCCGTTTGCAGTAAGAATAAAGCCGGTTAGTCCGGCTTTATTGAGGCTGACGGAAAACCGGGACAAAACCTCCCTAGCGCACAGCACCATAGGTATCGTAAATAAATTGATTTTTTAATTCACCCAAACTGTATTGTTTCTTCTATTCGATATCCGATTGTTTATATTGAGTCCTTTGATTGAAAAATAGCATTATTGCTTCTTTTGTAATCATTTCGTCTGGGGTATATTGCGGGTTGACAATTCAATTATAGGTAATAATTGCTTATGGCTAATGATTTTGATGTGGAACGAACCGGACTGGTTTTTACTCTCGCAGCCGGTAATCTTCCTATGAAAACTTTTGCTGTGGTCGGATTTACACTGAATGAAGCCCTGTCAACGCTATTCAGTTTGCAAGCCACACTAACCTGCGCCAATCCAGACATTGATTTCGCGGATGTTCTGGATAAATACGCGACATTGACCGTAGTGCTGACATGTCAGCTGCCGTTGCTAAAGAACCACTCAAAGAAATTTGTCTCAGTTGCTTGACGAAAGCTGAGCTTGAAGAAGTAATAACCGTTATCTGGGGGCAGTCATGACACCTGAATTAAGCGAAAAACTGGCTAATTATCAGAAAGAACATCCCGGCATTCGGCTTTATGCGCTGGTGAATGGCTTGCAATATGAGCGCTGTTTTGGTGAGGAAATTAACTATATCGCGGGTGTCAACAACCCACTGTTCCGGCACTATCCAGATTCAAAAATTGCGTTTGCAGGCCCGTGGTTGTTTGATATGGAATACGCTCATCAGTGGCAGGATAAATTGTCAACACTTGAAGAAACGTATCCGGCAGTATCTTGGCTGCTAACCTCTCTGTCATTAGATAAGCTGACCTGTCATCTTGTGCCATATTTGAATATTTCATTGCCGGCAAAACAGACGGCGCTTCTGCGTTTTTATGACCCGCGTATTTTACATCGCATCCGTGACATTTTTAGCCATGAGCAGCTGTCTGCATTTATGTGTTGTGTTGATAAATGGGTTTATCAACACCATGCCACTTATTATTCAGTGTCAGGAACCCCATTATGATTAAATTGACTCAGGAGCAGCTTGATATTATCGCCAAACTGGAAAAGCAGACAGTTATTGATCGTATACAGGCCGAACTTCTAACCAGACACGCGGATTTAATTCCTTCCCTGTCTTCTCTGAACGAACGGCTAATGGCGGCTTATGACTATTTGCTGATATTAAACTTTCAGGATAAATACTTAATTCAATCCTATTTATCTCTGGTTGCGTTTAATCCTGATTTTCAGCATGCCTCACCAATTAAGTCTGCCTTGGAATCCCCTGATCAGAAACCCGAACAGCAGTTTCAAGACATTCTTTGTATTGCAAAAAATAAGATAAACAGGAGACGTTAATATGCCCATACCCTTATTGGCCCCTGTCGCAGTGGGTGCGGCTGAATATGTTGCAAGCGCCTGTGCCGGGGTATTCATTGCTGTCGGCATCATGGAAGCCGGTAAGGATAAACCGGTTGAAGACGATGAACACATTCACCGTAAGAAAATGGATTTTGTAATAAGCCCTGAAATCACGGATGCAGACAGAAATATCGTCTGGAGTGCCGAAGCCCATGCGGATTTTTGGGAGGATGATGATTTAGGGGAAGGATCTGTTGATACCAGTGCGGTTCAGGTTAAGGCCCAGTCTAAGGCGGAAGAATGTGAAAAAACGGGGACTAAAAAAGAGTGCAAGGCTTGTCTGGCTATTCCGGTGACAGGTGAAAAGTATCGTAAGGTTAGCCGTTGGAGCGCCATCACGATTAACTATCAGCGATTTATTGCTAAAACTAAATATGACCCGGCTACACAAATGATCCAGGAATTTCAGTGCCTGAAAGTGACCTTTGATGGCTGGCGACCAGCGTATTGCCTGTTTCTGGAAGCCAAGGCGCGGTATGACCAGTTTTTTAAGGATAATAAACCTAAAAGATGGTGGACAGGCCGTTATTCAGCTAGATATCAAGCAGAAAGGCATCAAACGGTTTGTGATGCACTAGAAGGGACACCTCACGTAGAATGGCACTTTTTACAGCCCATCAGCTATGGATATTTTAAGGTGCTGTTTAGTAAATATAAAAATATCAGTGTCCACTATACCCCCTGTGACAGTTTAGTTTAATCAGAGGTCAACATGGCGATAATCCGTTTAGAAATCAATGTATATTATCAACAGCAGGAAACCATTACCGCTAATACGGCGTTAATGGACTTGTTTAATATCACACGGCAAATTGATATCTTTTTTGGGCAGAAAAAAAACTGGTATTTAACTGGTTACTCCCGAAAGCAGGCTCTGCAACATGTCGCGTTTGATGAGCAAGGGCCAACTGAAGCTGCTATAAAAAGTTTCGAAAAGGATTACAAGAAAAACTTTCCGGCGCTTATTACTGGGATATGGGATGGTGAAAAGGATGAATTATCTAGCGGCATAGATTATAGCAAAATGCCAAGTGTTCGTCCTAATTGGGTTTGGCTGCAATTGAATCTAGATATTGACAGTCATCAGCTTGATGTATTGCGGTTAATTAATTTGGTTAGCTATTTGGCCTTGAGCCGTAATTCACCCAATATTCAGGTAGAGTCGAATGAATATACCGTAAAAGGCAGGCAGGTTTTCCCTGATCGTCTCAGTGTTGGCTGGATGCTTTACCAGCCCCGTATTATTGATAAATCCTATCTGCCTATGGCGGAAGGTGTGCTTCCTGTGTATCAAAATAATGAACAAACCGGCACCTTGATTATTACCAAAAAAGGTATTTTTGATGGAAGAAATCAGGACGATATTGATAAATCCAATGATGTTGAAATTCAGTTGGTGAACCTGGGATTATTGCCATTAATTACCGAAGTTTAATGGGGAATGATGTTATTTACCAATCGAAAAACGATGGAGAACGTTAATGTCAAAAGCGGTTATTCTGCTGGGTGATACGACAGATCATGGCGGTAAGGTGATTACCGCTATTGATCAATATACTCACAATGG
>NZ_PUJV01000024.1:0-61206 GCF_011189495.1 Photorhabdus stackebrandtii | reverse complement strand
ATCGACGCAGCAGTAAAGTTCTTCTAAATTAAACCTGCCTGAGGATCTCCACGATTTTGTTTTCTTTGACAAAAACTTTGATCGTGCCTCAGGCACTTAGTTCCCTTCTTAAGCAAACCTCAGGTTAGCTATATCCCCATCATCGAGAACATCCTCGCCAGATTGTGTCGAGATGAAATCAGCCAAGACAGATGATATGATTGATGATTGACGTAGTGTCTTATTTAACACATGAGTGGGAACATTATCTGGGGGAAACCCAGTTTTTAAACTTTGTTCTTCTTCATATATTCCCTGACTCACCACATTAGCATTATTATCAATAGAAAAAGCCTTAAAATCATTCTTGTAACTCATATACCTTCCTTAAATTAAATGATGTTATAATCAATATATTGAATTATTGCAAAAATAATCCCCCTGTAATTCTCATCAATCAAATTCTAGTTCAGAAAAAAATAATTCGGCATACTTATTATTTATAAGGTTAACTGTTTTTGTATAATTAGCAACAATCAGTAATTCAATATGTTAAAATCGAAAACATACCTAGAATTTATATTCAATATCTGAAAACTATTTTTCGCTTAATTTTCACCAATCATTTATGGCTGGTTTTTTATTTCTGGAATTTTGCTAAAACAAAAGCCAATCGGGAGAATTTATTTATTCTCCCTTGATTTTACGCCAATTGAAGCCTATTGGTTACAAAAGTTAAGATTATAATTTACATTATAAACTATATCCATAAAAATTAGTTTTCTAACAGAGAGTGAGATCGCTCACTAATATCTAAAATCCTACTCATATAATAAATGTCAGCATATTGACCATTGCGAAAAGCGTAACGTTTAGCTGTTCCTTCAATCTCAAACCCAAATTTCTTATATAATGCAATTGCAGCATTATTGTCTGTATACACCTCCATCTCTATACGTTCAATATTCAACCAATTATCACACATATTGAGCATAGCTTTCATCAATTCACTGCCAATACCGCGTCCCTGATAATCAGCGCGTACCCCCATACCAAAAGTAGCAATATGGCGACGCCGCAAGAGCTGGCATATTTCTATACTCATCTGACCCACAATTTTCCCATCAATACAAGCAACTAAACAGAAACACCCCGCAGGAGGATTCGTAATGCGCTTTGCCCATGTTTCCAGAGAAGGATAGGGTAACTGCAAAGTATCACAGTAAACTTGCAGGTTAGCGTATAACTGATGAACTTGTTCACAATCACCTTCTTCAATATGGCGAATCATTATATCCTTCACTTAAAAACTCCTGACTTTTAATTTGAGCATTAAGATTAACATAGATATTTTGCGGGAAGTATAGGAAAGCGCTGATGAACCAACTCCAACCGAAAAGATTTTGGTAGTTATAAATGGCCTGTTTGTTCAGGCCATTTTCATTATTTCGGTTGCTCTGGCCATTCAATATCAGGAGCCTGTGAAATATCGACTCTATTTAGCATCACTCTGTATTTCTTCCATACGAGTAAAACTGTTTCTTCTTCTTTAGTAGCCATTCCTAAATCAACAGCATCTTGTAGTGGAGCTATTTGTTCGCTGGCTTTTATAATAAGTTGTTGTTTTTTATTTTCGGCATATTGCTTCAATTCTTCTTTTGTTAGTGGAGGAATATCTGTCCATTCAGGTAAACCATTTTCACCTGCTATACGATATTTTCCTTCTGGTGTACTATTAGCGGCATATTCTTGATAAATATCATCGCTAACTTCTATAATATCATCGGGCAATGAACCAGAAGCAATATAATTTTGTTTCAATTCTACAGGGTAGAATGCATTTGTTTTTTCACTATAATAATACATAATTAATATCCTATCGCCAAATATCTCACTAAACCATTTGTTAATGATTTTTCAGCATTTCTGCACGTCAGAATAAACTGACTTGCAGAAACAGGTAAAGCAGCAACACCAAATCCATAATTATCGAAACTAGGGTATGTTGCAACAACCTGAAAACAAGCATTTGGAAATGGGATAACGAAATTTCTGTAATCATTTTTATTCATTGAACCATTTGCTTGCCCCCACTGAATAATTATTCCAGTATTGCCACATTTCCACCATCCATTTACTGAGAGTAGCGCTTTACTATTGTCATCTTCCGTTAAAATTCTTTTTTTACCTTTAAACTTACCATCTTTGTCAAACGCGTATGTATGTATTCCGAACCCTTGGTTACCTCCGGATGTACTGCCGTATTCAAACGAAATTCCTCTTGAGTGTTGAACCCCCCAACTAGGATGAGCTATATGAATAGCCAATCCGCCCAAATCGGCCCAGCCATTTGGGCGCAAGAAACCTGACAATGATAAATCCCGCATGGATTGATCATCATATATATTTGCTGTCTTAGATAATATACAGCCAGATGTTTTTGTATCCGTATTTAACCGAATAAATCGACCATCAGATTCTGTTGTGATCTTTCGTTCCAAAGCCTTATCTAATTGTGCAGTAAGTGTGCCTACATTGCCATTATCCAGAACATCATCACCAGATTGTTCCGCAATAAAATTAGCGACTACAGATGATATCGTTGACGATTGACGCAATACCTTATTTAACACATGAGTTGGAACATTATTTGGTGGAAACCCAGTTTGTAAATCCTTATTCTCTTCATATCTTTCCTGACTCACAACATTAGCATTATCACTAATAGAAAAAGCTTTGAAATCATTTTTTGCACTCATATACCATCCTTAAATTACATAATATTATTTATAAGTAAATATATTAAATCATTGTTCGAATGATTTATTCAAATTCACATCAATTAGGCATCTGATTCAAAAAAATAATTAAAAATTCTTATATATTAAAATATTATCTATCCTTTCATAATTGTCTTCAATAAGCAATTCAATATCAAAAAATTATCCCCCCCCTTACACCTCTTATTTCCATTTTTCTATTGTAGATAATGAACTGAATCTATTTCAGTATGTTAACTCCAACATCAACAAAACCATTGCATGAATGTTCTGTTTATTCAGATTATTTTTTCATTATTTCGGCTGCTCCGGCCAGTCAACATCAGGGGCCAATGAAATATCAACTCTGTTCAACATCACTCTATATTTCTTCCATGCTAATAAAGTATCTTTTTCAGCTTCTGTAGCAATATCTAAATCAACAGCATCTTGTAGTGGTGCGACAATATTATTAACTTTAACCAGCAGTTGAAATTTCTCATATTCTGCTTTCTGTATTAATTCTTCTTTAGTAGCAACATAAGGCAATATTTTCTGACCGTCAAATATCCATTTCTCTTTGGTTTTCTCATCAAACCCTATAGGCGCATCATTCTTATTAATTTCTGTGACGGAAAAACCAAGCGGCGCAAATTTAGATACATCAGTCGTTATTGCACGAATAAGACCCGTCGCGTCATACATAATTTTTAATGTATCTATTGAAAATTGACTTTGAGATTTATACCAATCATTGCCCTGCTTATCTTGAAGATAAAGTGCAAATTGAATAGCATTTTCACTGTCAGGCACATATTGTTCAAATGGACCAAAATTTATTAAACTCATTATTATTATCCTCGTACGATAGTGAACCATTGGCCGTTACTAGAAAATTGCATAGGGCTAGAATAAAGCATCTCGGTGGAATCATTTCCATCTTTATGATAAACCTCAGCACCAAGGCGAATGCCAGTAATATAGATATTCGCCGATTCTGATTTCTTATACTCCTCAATATTATTAGCAGAAGGTTTATTTAAGGTATTATATTCTTGAGCCCAAGGCGTCCATGGATTGTCATGAAACTGACTGCGTGTATATACCCGGCTGCTATTATAGACGAAATAACGTTGAATAACCCCGGCCGCTTTCAATACAATAAGTGAACCCGCAAACGGCTCAGGGTAATTACTACCATTTTTGGCATGAGCATTAGACTCTTGATAATAAATTCCCGGTGTTTTGTAGCTATCTAAATTCGCACTGCCACCTAAATTAATCGCCTGACCAGCAAAGATATCTTGAGAAGTAATATTGATATCCGCAGCTAAAGCTTTTCCATTTACTTTGCGGATCCCTGTAATATATCGAGCATCAGAGTCTGCTTTGGTATACGCTCCAACATCCTCAGCGGTAGGTTTATTCACCGCGTTATATTCTCTAACCCAAGGGGTCCATGGATTATCATGAAACTGGCTACGTGTATATACCCGACTGCTGTTATAAACGAAATAACGTTGAATAACCCCAGCCGCTTTCAATACAATAAGTGAACCTGCGAACGGCTCAGGGTAATTACTGCCATTTTTAGCATGAGCATTAGACTCTTGATAATAAATCCCCGGTGTTTTGTAGCTATCCAAATTCGCACTGCCACCTAAATTAATCGCCTGGTCAGCAAGGATATCTTGAGAAGTAATGCTGATATCCGTAGCTAAAGCTTTTCCATTTACTTTGCGGATCCCTGTAATATATCGGGCATCAGAATCTGCTTTTGTATACGCGCCAACATCCTCAGCAGTAGGTTTATTCACTGCATTATATTCTCTAACCCAAGGAGTCCATGGATTATCATGAAATTGGCTGCGTGTATATACCCGGCTGCTGTTATAGACGAAATAACGTTGAACGACTCCAGCGGCTTTCAATACAACAAGCGAACCGGCAAACGGTTCAGGGTAATTATTGCCACTTTGGGCACTAGAATTATACTCTTGATAATAAACTCCTGGTGTTTTGTAATTATCCAAATCCGCATTATTACCTAAATTAATCGCCTGCCCAGCAAAGATATCCTGAGAAGTAATATTGATATCCTCAGCTAACACTTTCCCGTTTACTTTCCGGGTATTGTGTACCTTGGCATTAATATTGTCGCGTAATGAATTTATTATTTCCTGAACAAGCTTTTGCGTAACCGCTAATGTGTCACTATTGCCCAACACATCGGTAAGCTGAACAACGCCTTTTTGTATTAATGAGGCATTTGGAACTTTTGTTGCAATTTCTTTTTCTAAAGCCCTATTTAATTGCTCGGTGAGTTTAACTATATCACCATTATCCAAAACATCATCGCCAGATTGTGTCGCAATAAAATTAGCTATCATAGATGCTATTGTCGATGATTGACGTAATACCTTGTTTAACAGATCAGCGGGAATATCATTCAGTGTAAATCCAGTCTGCAAGCTCTGGTTTACTTCATACTTTTCCTGACTCACTACATTAGCACTACTACCAATAGAAAAAGCCTTAAAATCATTCTTGGCACTCATATATACTCCTTAAATTAAATAGCATTATTCACAACCAATATGTTCAATAATTGTTAAAACAATCCTTCATAATTTACGACAGTCATAGTTTAATTCATAAAAACAATAATAAAATGTTCTTATAACTTAGAAGAATAATTATTTTTATATAATTAGAAGCAATAAACAACTAAACAAATTGCAACTGGAAATATATCTAACCAATTGACATTCAATACATGAAACTATTCCATCGTTTTCATATATCAGACTGAATCTTTCAGTATTATAATTACAACA
This sequence comes from Photorhabdus stackebrandtii, assembly GCF_011189495.1. Taxonomy (NCBI): domain Bacteria; kingdom Pseudomonadati; phylum Pseudomonadota; class Gammaproteobacteria; order Enterobacterales; family Morganellaceae; genus Photorhabdus; species Photorhabdus stackebrandtii. The sequence goes on along the minus strand of NZ_PUJV01000024.1, from coordinate 55,631 downwards.
ACAATAAGAATATTGTATGCATGGCCTGTTTATTCAGGCCATTTTCATTACTTTGGCTGTTCCGGACATTCAATAGCAAAAGCCTGTTCAATATCAATCCTATTCAGCGTCACTCTATATTTCTTCCATGATAATAAAGCCTCTTTTTCATCTTCTGTTGCAATCCCTAAATCAACAGCATCTTGTAGTGGAGCTATTTTTTCGCTGGATTTTATAATAAATTGTTGTTTTTTATTTTCAGCATATTGCTGCAATTCTTCTTTTGTTGGTGGAAGAATATGCGCCCATTCCGGTAAACCATTTTCACCGGCTATACGATATTTTCCTTCTGGTGCATTATTAGCAGCATATTTTTGATAAATATCATCACTAACTTAACCATTCTCCATCCCACTTATGGTATTGCGAAAGTCTTAACTGTTGTGTAAAACCATCAGGAATAATAACTTCTCTATTTTTCTGTGATTGCTCTGATTTTTCACATGGCCAAAATCCATCTTTAAATGGCGGTTGTATTCGTAAAGCATTCACCGGGAGTTCACTGCCCGGATTAGCATCAACAGCCCCAATAAATAGTCAGTGTGACTTAATATTATCAAAATAATAATTTATCATTGCTTCATTTCATACTCCCAAATAAATTATAGGTATCATACTGACATTGAGCGGGCGATTTTCATTTGCCGTTGGTACTAATCTTGAAGCATCAAAAATGGCATATGCGAATTTGGCATATTCATCAGGCGCATTCTTTTTCATAATACTTGCTTGGGAGGTCGCATTAACACCATAAAATGCTCCGCTGGTACGAGCAATAAACCCATCATGCCACAACCCCACATCACCTGTAATATTTCTAATCGCATCGCCTTGTATCACACCAGGATTCAAGCCCGCACGCATAAATACCCCTCTCCCATCAACAAACAGATTAGGAAGGTTTATTTTATCGCCATTCTGCTTAATTCCCCACGCTGTCTTATATGCATCTGATAAATTATTCAATGACTTACCAACAATTGAATCAATCGCATAAACATCACCATTCGCAATATACTCCCCTTTAGCCAAATCTGATGCTGGATGTGCAGATAAATAGATATCACCTGGGCGTTTTGCTCCGACATCAATCGCAGAAATAGTGATATCCTCAGATAATTCCTTCCCGTTGACTTTTCGATTATTAGGTACCCTGCCATTAATATTTCCAAGCAACGAATTGACTATTTCCTTAACTAGCTTTTGCGTAACGGCCAATGTATCACTATCACCAATCACATTGGTAAGTTGAACAATACCTTTTTGTGTTAATGAAGCATTGGGAACTCCTGTTATAAATTTTTGTTCTAAGGCTTTATTTAATTGTAGAGTGAGTTTAGCTATATTGCCATCATCCAAAACATTCTCACCAGATTGTGTCGCAATAAAATCAGCTACAACAGACGATATTGTTGAGGCTTGCCGCAATACTTTATTTAACACATGAGTGGTAACAGTATATGGTGGGAATCCAGTCGGCAATTCTGAACTTACTTCATATGATTGCTGACTTACTACATTAGCATTATTACTAATAGAAAAAGCTTTAAAATCATTCTTGGGACTCATATATACTCCTTAAATCAAATAATATTATCTTATAAGCAATATATTTAATTACCAAAAAAAGTCTCCAGTAATTCATGTCAATCATAGTCTAGTTTAAATAAATAATAATGAAATATCTTTATAAATTAAATGATCAACTATTTTTATATGATTAGAAGCAATAAATAATCCAACACATTGAAATTAAAAACATACCAAAATAAAACATATCTATTGCATTCAAATTAAACTTTCAAACACTATTCATAATTATTCTATTTACCAAAGTACATCAATGTATTAGTTCATAATTAACCACTCTAACTATTAATATTGAGATTTTATATACTCCTAAAAATGTTTAGTTTGTTTATCATTTAATACTAATATAACCACGAGATTACCTTATTATTTTCACACCTCCGAAAAATATCAATATTTAATTTACCAAGGTAAACGCTAAGTTAAATCCCCCAGATAAAAGCCATCATATATTCGTTATCTCACTGAAAATAACAAAAGGTCTTATCTGCTTAAACACAAAAAATTTTTTACCGCGTCTGCACCACCGATCAGCATTCCATCCCCGTAAGATGCGAGCTTTCTGTTGCTCAAAACACCATGCAAAATTATTTTAATTTTTAAAAAATTTTTTAAAAACAGCTTGACTATGAAGTTTTTCTGATTAAAATCACAGCCACAATTTAGATTTTCGTGAAAAAAATCACACTTTACCAATAATAGAGAACCCATCATGAAATCTGTCACATCTTTTATATCAAGTGTTCACTGTGTTGTTATCTATCTGTCAACACCTCGTTTTCTTTAAGTTTTTATCCGATGAGTGAAAAGCCAGTTTCGAACTGGCTTTTATGTTGCGGAGCTGGTCAAAATTCTTGGCCTGACGACCAAGAATATATAAAACAATAATTAAATTGTATCAATAACTTAATGCATCAAGCAGTCGTTTCTTCAATAATGCAAGATCATCCGTACTATTCTGAATCAGCAGAGTAAGATTAGCTACATCACTTTCCAGAGTTTCAATTCTCTCTTCCAGTTGCTTATTCTTTGCATCCAATAATATTTCAAGCTTTGCCGATTCAGCATGTAATTGCTGACCATTAACCGCCTCAGTACTGTGATTTGAAATATCGCCAGCAGCAACGTGCACAATCTTACGTTCATGGCCCGTTTTTCCTATAGAGACAACGTTCGGTTTATTAGCAATTGAATCTGCACCTAATGCAACGCTGCCTGTTTCTGTTGCAGAGGAGTGTTGACCAATCGCCACTGCCTGAGCCGCACTGGCAGTTACCTTTTGCCCTAAAGCGATAGAAGCCAGGCCGCTGGATATAGAATCAGCACCAATCGCAATTGGCCAAACCACCTTCGCATCACCTTGTTTACCTGCAAGTTGATTTTGCCCAATAGCAATAGCCGCTTCACTGATTGTTTTAGAATTACGAGGAGAAGCACCAATTGCGATGGAATGTACTGCCGGCGCTTCTGCATGTCCAAGTACAACTGAATCTTTGCCAGTTGTTTGATCAGCTACATTGGTATTTTCAATAGACATATTTATATCTCTTAATTTATAAAATAAATAACTATGCTCTGTTCGAAACTTAATAAAGAGCACAACAGAATGTGACATTAATTACACGAATTCATTCCACATATTAAAACCAAAATTAATGTTAATTTTTTCATCGACAATATTAGATAGAAATTCCAACTTGTAAATAAATTAAAATTATTAGATCGCGGAATATATTTCATTGAATTGATTTAATGTACCCTTAAGCTTTGTGAAATATATTCCCTATCAAGTTCATCACAATTAATTAACTGCTGATATATTATTTACATATATTTTCATTACTGTAAAAATAATATTGCCATATGATTAATTTAAGTAAAAAATACGCATTAGGAGAGGGTAAAAAATTTCAAGGGAAATTTAATACTCCTTGAGAACATGTTTTACAGCACGCATTTCACTGACCGTATCGGCCAATTCAATCAACGCAGGATGGCAATCTCGTCCGGTAATAATAACTGTCTGATCGATTGGTCGCTCATTTAATGCCTTAATAATTTCATCAAGCAATAGATATCCACTATTTATCATACAAGCCAATTCACTAAGCACTACCAGTGATAACGCAGGATCACGCATCATTCGCAGCGCATGTTGCCAAGCACCCGTGTAAGCAGCAATTTCTTTGACATGATTTTGCATTTCCCCGGTAAATGCTATCGGCATGAGTTGACACTCTAATCCATGTTGTTCCAGCAAAGCACCTTCACCGGCTGACCATTTTCCTTTAACAAACTGGATAACCCCGGCCTTTAATCCATGCCCCAACGCCCGTGTAACGGTTCCCATGGCAGCTGTTGTTTTCCCTTTACCATTGCCGGTATAGATGATGACGATCCCCCGGTTCTCCTGAGCAGCGGCAACTTGTGCCATGAATCTCTCTTTTTGCCGCTGTTTTCTCTGTTTATACCGCTCCTCACTCATCTTTATCACTCCAGTATGTTAATCAGGCAACGAGCAACTATCCGTCTTTTTCGTATCTGCTTGAGATAACTCAGAGAACAGTGTTTCTATCACACGATCAACTTGTTGACGATCTTGACTGATCAACGATTGCGTCAACGTCTCACTGGTAAAAAACCGTTCCCAAAAGCGACGGCGAGCCGCCAGATGATGAAAATGCCGTTTTACCCGCTGGCGAAGTGTCCCGCCGTAAGCAGCCAGACTGCCAAGATGCATCGGTAACAGCCGTTCCAGTTTTTCACGCAATAACCTGACCAATACCGGTGCATTACCCCCGGAAGAGATAGCAATCACCAGCGGCGAGCGATCAATGACTGACGGTGTAATAAAACTTGCCTGTTGTGGTTCATCCACCACATTGCAGAAAATACGGCGCTCCGTCGCACTATCACTGACATAACCATTAACTGCTGCATCATTGGTCGCAGCAATCACCAACCAGCAGAGATCAAGCCAATGAGGTTCAAACTCACCACGAATCAGTGTCACTTGACCCGCATCTTCCCAAATCTGGAATTGCGCAGTAAATTCCCGTGCATTAACCAGCAAACGCGCACCGGCATCCAATAATAGACGCGCTTTGCGTTCAGCCACCTTACCTCCCCCAACCAACAGACAGATTTTATCCCGAATCTGACAAAACATCGGCAAATAATCCAGCATGATTCCCTCTCCTCAGCTAGCGCACGCCACCCGGTATCATAGTCAGCAAATGCTGACGCGGATAAAAACCGGTAATGCCCCGGTGTCTTAGCCACCAGCATAGGTACTCAACATCATGATGGTGACGATTACACAACAATCCTACAACACTGCCGCTATGAGCAACATTTAATCCGTAGATCCCACTGTGTTCTACCAGTTCCAACAAGTTGTCAAGTGCCGGTTTTACCAACAGTTTTTGATTCGCCTGCGCGCTGAGCGTCGTGGCTTCCCCCAACCGCAGGCAATTCCGTGTGGCAACGGCCTGACAAAATAGTCGCCAAGACTGCGCTAGCACTGAGGCGCTTTCCAACAATGTCTGATGTCGATCCAAGCGATGATAATCAGCCGTAATCAACGTTTCCTGGCTTTCCAATAACAAAATGTCGATAGGCGGTTGCCAGTCACATGCAATTTGAGTAGCACCCGTTTGATGATCGAACAAGGTAAGACGGCTGAACAACGTACTATCCGTGGGTTCCACCTGTACACAAAACCGGGAAAGTGTTGTTTCATCCAATGTTTTTCCCAGATAACGCGCCGTCGCCAGCGCCGTAGCGGCAATATCTGCGGTACTGCTTGCCAGCCCTTTAGCTACTGGGATCGTAGAAACAAAAGAGATATGTAAACCTTGCGCCATATCCACCGACAGGCCGAAGTGCGCCAGTACAGCTTTCATTATCTGCCGCATACGGGGACGTTCATGTTTCCCCGGTACACCATCGGTAACAGAAACCTCGCTAAACCAGTTCACCGGACAAGAGATCAACTTCTCACCACCAAGAATCCACCCTTGAATAAGTTCACCACACGATGCGGGACAGCGGGCTTCAGCCATAACCCAATACCTGACGCAACGCCAATACCAACCGATGATTATCATGCTTGCCCTTTATGGCAACCCGGTAATGAGCAGCACTCAAACCTGGATAGTTAGCGCAATGGCGGATAAGTATTCGGTGTTTCAACAACGCTTGCTGGAGATCGATTTCCGGGCGCAGACAACGCAAGAAAATGTAATTCGCCGCAGGAGGCCAGACACATAACTCCGGCAACGCAACTAATGCCTGATAGAGCCAACGTTGCTGCTGTGCCAGCCAACAGTGTGTTGCCTGAATGTAAGCTTTATCATTGAGAATGATTTCACCGGCCAATGCCGCAAAAACATTGATGCTCCACGGCTCCCGCCAGCATTTCATCTCCTGAATACCTGCTACATCACTGCTGACCAGATAGCCAAGACGTAATCCCGGAATAGCAAAAAACTTGGTTAATGAACGCAAAATATAGAGGTGAGGATAATGGGCTATCTTGGGAATAAATCCGGCAGCATCCGGGAGAAAATCAATAAACGCTTCATCGACAATCAGCGCGATATTATGTTGGTGGCAACGTTCAAGCACAGCCTGTAACAGTTCAGCATCCGGCATTAGGCCGGTTGGGTTATTCGGTGTGGCAAGAAACAGACAATCAGGGCGACAACGATCCAACGCTGCCAGCAAACGCTCATCAGGCTGATAGCCCTCTGTTTCACTCATCATATAATCATCAATCTGACAACCAACTCGCAGTAAAGCGCACCGATATTCAGCGAATCCTGGAATTAATAGCATAGCGCGACGCGGCTTAAGATAATTCACTACCGCATAAATCAGTTCAGTAGCACCGTTACCCGCTATCAGGTTTTCAGCGGTGCAATGATGAACATGCGCCAGCGCTGCATGTAATCGGCGATATTCGGTATCAGGGTAACATTCAGCACGTTGCAACTGATCGATAATGGCCGCTTTCAGGGATATCGGCATCCCCAACGGATTAATATTAGCGCTGAAATCCGTTATTTCCTCTGCTGTAACACCGATTTTCTGCGCCATTTCCAGCACATTGCCACCATGTTCGCTCATCAAATGTCAAATCCACATGTTAAATAGAGAATCAAAGTGCCATCAGTGATGAAACGGAAGCCAGCAACAAACGCTCCCGGTGAAAAGCCAATGTTTCCCGCAGACGCACCACATCACCAATCACAATCAATGCCGGCGCAGACAATCCCTGAGCCGCCACTTGCTGTGCCAGCGTTAGCAAAGTTGCACTGGCTACTTGCTGTTGCTGGTGGCTTGCATACATCACCACCGCCGCCGGGGTTGTCGGTGCTTTACCGCCTGCGATCAATTGCTTACAAATGCTTGCCAGTTGCGTCATTCCCATCAGGATCACCAGTGTGCCTTCCAACTTTGCCAATGTCGCCCAATCCTGTGGTTCATTTCCCTGACGCAGATGACCGGTAATAACATGAAAACCTGAAGCATAATCACGATGAGTCACAGGGATCCCGGCACAAGCCAGACCACCAATTGATGAGCTGATACCCGGTACAACTTCAAAAGGGATCTTCGCCAGTGCCAACGCTTCGGCCTCTTCACCACCACGTCCAAACACATAAGGATCGCCACCTTTCAACCGAACAACATTTAACCCCTGTTGCGCGCACTCTACCAAGATCTGATTGATTTGCCGTTGCGGCACTGGGTGATAATTCGGCGTTTTGCCGACGTTAATCATTTTGCAGCGCTCAGGTGCTTCAGATAATAGATCCTGGCTGACTAACCGATCATACACCAGCGCATCAGCCTGACGAATACAATGTAATCCTCTGACAGTAATCAGTGCCGCATCGCCAGGACCGGCGCCTACCAACCAAACTTTTCCGCTATTCATCATTTTTTCACCCTGTAACGAAAGTCTGTTGGAAGATATATTACCCATAGCCAGCAACACGATATGGTGTAAGATCAATAATTCTTCACTTTTATTGATGTATTGATGATGACAATCTGTCCTGACACATTCTGACTTTATCTGTTTGTTTCTTCTGGTAACTTAGCCTTTTGCCTTGACCTACACCATTTTTATTACAACCGCTGATGTTTTTGTGATTACCGTTGAATTTTCGGCCAAATTGCCGATATTTAATACTGATTTATAGAAAAAAATGCCAACATACGCCTTATTACAGACAAGAGGCATAGCTATGGAGGCCAAGGAATTATTCAGTGTCGGTATTGACATCGGCACCACCACCACACAAGTGATCTTTTCGCGCCTGTCACTGGTGAACCGGGCGGCAATATCACAAGTACCACGCTATGAGTTTGTTCGACGCGAAATTATCTGGCAAAGCCCAGTGTTATTTACTCCGGTAGATTTCGCTGGACAACTACGTGAAGAAGAGCTTCTCAACTTAATTCAGGCGCAATATCAGGCAGCGGGGATTACTCCGGAAAGTATCGATTCCGGTGCAGTAATCATTACCGGTGAAACCGCAAAAACCTGTAACGCACGTCCAGCGATCATGACACTGGCCCAAAAACTGGGGGATTTTGTTGTAGCAACAGCGGGGCCACATCTGGAATCAGTGATCGCAGGTTTTGGTTCCGGCGCTCAAGCACTATCACAACAGAAGATGACCAAAGTGCTCAACATTGATATCGGCGGCGGCACAGCAAACTACGCGCTGTTCGATGCCGGACGGCTGGTCGCCTCTGCTTGCCTGAATGTCGGCGGCCGCTTATTGGAAACCGACCCTCAAGGAAAAGTCTTGCGGGCACATCCGCCCGGAACGCTCATCGTTCATTCTCTGTTTGGTGAAAACACAGATGTTCAACATCTGACAGCCACACAAATACAACAGACTGCCGCCCGAATGTCACAGTTGCTATGGGAAGTCGCCGTCGGGCATCTCACCCCACTGGCACGGCAATTGCTGATGACTGAACCACTACCAAACTGTAACGAACTCTATGCTGTCACCCTCTCCGGCGGTGTAGGTGAATGTTATCGTCAAGCGTCAGACAGTGACCTATTCCGTTTTCACGATCTAGGGCCACTACTGGCGAACGCTATTCATCGTGATCATGATTTCACCAGGCTACCGCTGCAAGTACCAAAACAAACCGTCCGCGCCACCGTGATTGGCGCCGGCGCTCATACATTATCACTATCCGGCAGCACTATCTGGCTTGATACGCTGTCGCTGCCTCTGTGCAACATCCCTGTGGTTCATCCTGGAACAGAGGTCACTGAATTACTGACAGAAACCTGGTTGCAAGCACTGACACAAATGGACCTTGACCCACAGCAAGATCTGTATGCCCTGGCTCTGCCCGATGCTCTGCCAGTCAATTATGCCGCAGTACAAACATGCATCACCGCTTTACAGGATTTTACCGAACGTTATCCCTCTTCCCATCCGCTGCTGATCGTTGCCGGTCAGGACTTTGGTAAAGCGCTGGGTATGCTGCTGCATCCTCTGATGGGAGAACGGCCACTGGCGGTAATTGACGAAGTGATTACCCACACCGGAGATTATATCGATATTGGGGTTCCATTATTTGGTGGCGCCGTCGTTCCCGTTACCATCAAATCACTGGCTTTTCCTTCCTGAGAGAGCGTAAACATGAAATTAAAAACACAACTTTTTGGTAAAACGTATCAGTTTAAGGATGTTAAACAGGTGCTGGCAATGGCTAACGAACCGCGTTCAGGGGATATACTAGCCGGGGTAGCTGCCGAAAGTTCTCAACAACGTGTAGCGGCTAAACATGTCCTCTCGGAAATGACGATAGCGGATATCCGTATGAATCCGGTTATTCCCTATGAAGAAGATTGTGTTACCCGCATTATTCAGGATGACATTAACGAAATTGCCTACACTCGCATAAAAAACTGGCGCATTGGTGAACTACGTGAATATATATTGAGCGATGACACTAGCGTGGATGATATTGCCTTTCTTCGCAAAGGGATAAGTTCTGAGGTTGTCGCCGCTGTGGCAAAAATCAGTTCCAACGCCGATCTGATTTATGGCGCGAAAAAAATGCCGGTGATCAAAAAAGCCAATACCACCATTGGCACGCCGGGAACGTTTAGCGCCCGCCTTCAACCCAACGATACCCGCGACGAAGTACAAAGCATTCTGGCCCAGATTTACGAAGGACTGGCGTTTGGCATTGGTGATGCCGTCATCGGCGTTAACCCGGTAACGGACGATGTGGAAAACCTGACTCGCGTGTTGGATACCATCTATGAGGTGATCGACAAATTCGCCATCCCAACACAGGGCTGTGTCTTAGCCCATGTCACCACCCAGATAGAAGCCATTAAGCGTGGGGCTCCGGGTGGTTTAATCTTCCAAAGTATCTGTGGCAGTGAAAAAGGGCTGAAAGAGTTTGGGGTAGAGCTGGCTATGTTGGATGAAGCACAAGCTGTCGGCGCGGAATATTGCCGTCTTGCCGGCAATAACTGCCTGTATCTTGAAACCGGTCAAGGCTCTGCCCTCTCCGCTGGCGCTCACTTTGGTGCGGATCAAGTGACAATGGAAGCACGGAACTACGGTCTGGCGCGCCATTATGATCCATTCCTGGTTAACACCGTCGTCGGCTTCATCGGGCCGGAGTACCTCTACAATGATCGCCAAATTATCCGCGCCGGACTGGAAGATCACTTTATGGGAAAACTCAGCGGTGTATCAATGGGATGTGACTGCTGCTATACCAATCATGCAGATTCCGATCAGAACCAGAATGAAAACCTGATGATCCTGCTGGCAACCGCAGGGTGTAACTTCATCATGGGCATGCCGCTCGGTGATGATATTATGCTCAATTACCAAACATCCGCTTTCCACGATACCGCCACTATCCGCCATCTGCTCAATTTGCGTCCATCACCCGAGTTTGAACGCTGGCTGGAAAACATGGGGATCATGGCAAACGGGCGCTTAACATCACGCGCAGGTGATGCGTCGTTCTTTTTCTGATGCTTTGTTGAGATAAATCACATGAACCAAAAACAAATTGAAGAAAATGTAAGCAATGTGGTATCTGGTCAGGAACCACATGCCTCTCCTGAAATTACTGACGAAGCTGAAAGCTGTACGCTGGACTTAGGTTCCCTGGAAGCCAAACAGTGGATTGGTGTACAAAACCCGAACCGAATGGAAGTCCTACAGGAATTACGTCGCAGCACCGTATCAAGAGTCTGTACCGGCCGCAGTGGTCCACGTCCGCGAACCCAAGCATTACTGCGTTTTCTGGCTGACCACTCCCGTTCCAAGGATACGGTGCTGAAAGAAGTCCCGGTTGAATGGATAGAAAAGCAGGGATTGCTGGAAGTGCAATCTCAAATCAGCGACAAAAACCGCTATCTGACTCGCCCTGATCTGGGGAGAAAACTCAGTGCCAATGCTGTAGAAACTCTGCTGACACAGTGTAAAACTGATCCTGACGTACAGGTTGTTGTCTCCGATGGTCTCTCTACTGATGCTATTATTTCCAACTATGAAGATATTCTGCCACCTCTGCTAAAAGGGCTGGAACAAGCAGGATTGTGCATCGGCACACCGTTCTTTGTGCGCTATGGCCGCGTTAAAATTGAAGATCAGATTGGCGAATTGCTGAAAGCGAAAGTGGTTATCTTACTTATCGGGGAACGTCCCGGATTGGGGCAATCGGAAAGCCTCTCCTGCTACGCGGTCTACAAGCCGACTGTAGAAAAAACTGTTGAGGCGGACCGCACTTGTATCTCTAATATTCATCGTGGCGGCACACCACCGATCGAAGCCGCCGCAATTATTGTCGATTTAGCTAAAAATATGCTGGCACAACAAGCCTCCGGCATTGCTCTTAGCCGTTGATGGAAACTGATTATTCCAGCATCATAAACAGGTAATTAAAAAATAATGAATTGAAATAGAGAGAATCCAGATGAGTCTTCTTTGCCTTGCAATACCTTGTGAAAACATAACAAGAATGTTATGTTTATTTCTATGAAATACACTATTGATTATTACAATGATAGCGTTCGCGCTGATATAGATCGCTGGCCTATTACGCTGCGAGTTAGATATGCCAAGCTAACCGAACGCATGAAAGAGTTCGGTGGAAGTCTCGGTGAACCACATACAAGCGCTTTTGGTAACGGTCTCTTTGAACTTCGAGTCAAAGGTGGAGAAGGCATAGGGCGAGTTTTCTTCTGCACAATTGTTGATAAGCGTATTGTCATACTGCACAGCTTCATTAAAAAGACTCAAAAAACACCATCCAAAGAGAGAACCATTGCAGAAGCCAGATTAAAGGAGATCAAAAAGAATGACTGGTAAACGTATCCCTCCAACCATAACACACGATGAAATGGTTGCTAACTGGATGAAAGATCCAAAATTCAAAGCTGAATACGACAAACTGGAAGAAGAATATACATTACTTGATGAACTACTAGCTGCACGCAAAGAAGCTGGGCTAACACAGGCACAAGTAGCTGAACGCATGGGCACCAAGGCAACAGCTATTACACGGCTTGAAAACGGATTAACCTCCGGCACACAAGGACCTTCATATATTACACTGAAAAAATATGCGTCTGCTGTTGGCAAAAAATTACAGATACGACTGGTGTAACTTACAGAGGCATCAGATCCGATGCCTCTGAAATCTTGATTACCCTGTCTACTATATTCATCTACAACCCGCCAAACAAACTTGTGGTTACTGAGACCCACTGCCCCAGAACTATAATTATATTGAAGTAGATTCACACAATAAGTATAAATTATTTTACCTACCCTATAAAATAACTTTTTTTGCTTGGAAATTTATTCATTTTTTTATTGGTGTTAGTTTATCGGCAAGACTGTCAATACAATTAAGAAATTTACAAGCCCAACAAACCTGCGAAAAACAGATCTAAAGAACGCATTTATTAGGTATAATAAAAGAATAAATATGTTATGATAAATCATTATATCAATCATAAATATGAGGTTAAATAAATGGATTTGGAAAAATTAAGAAAATTAACCCTCAGTAGTGGATTCACATTTAAAGAGCTTCTTATGATGCAAAGGATCTTTAAAAATCTTGACGATGATGAAAGAAGATATGTAATAAAGTATTATACAAAAAGCGATAATATTTACAACGTTATAATAGTGCTTGCTGAAGATGCCGGCGATTCAGTGTTATTTTTTGCTCTCATGTATGCAGGCTGCATAATAATGGAGATTTTCCTCTATGACGAGAATTCAATATCCTATTTATCATTAGTATCGATTCTTTATATCATTTCAACAATAATATGCATATGCTATAAATCTTTTTATCATCGCTATCGTTATAATCTTTTCACATGCATAAAATTAGTCATTTTCTATATTCGTTTCAGAATAAAAGAACATTTAAAGCAGCTATAAAAAATTAAATATGTTACGACAAGCCATTTATATAGTTATAAAAACGAGTTTAAAAAAATGAATTTAGCTGACTTAAGAAAGTTAATATTAAATAGTGGATTCACCTTAAAAGAATTACTTAAGATAAAGAGAAGCTTTCTTGTCCTGCATAAAGATGACCCTGATGTTTATGATAAATACCAAAGTAAAACGGATTGTTTTTGTCATTATCTACTATTTATAGCTGACGAGATAGCATTACCAATAATACTATTAACCTCAGTTTATTCATTTATGATGACAGGAATTTTTTTCAGTGGGAAAGCATATGGGATCCCATTAATGTCCTCTATTTACTTATTCTTTTCCATTTCTGCTTTTATTTATTATACTCTTTCCGTTAGCTGTAATTTAATCACAGGATTAAAATTAGCAATATTCTATATTCGTTTTAAAATAAAAAAATTTAATCCTTGAGTTTATTAATAAAACATGATAGAAATAACCAATTATAAAACTAAATAAAATCGGATCTAAATAAATGAACTTAACTGACTTAAGAAAGTTAATATTAAATAGTGGATTCACCTTAAAAGAATTGCTTAAGATAAAGAGAAATTTTCTGATTCTTCATAAAGACGACCCCTACATTTATGATAAATATAAAAGTAAAACAGATTGTTTTTGTCATTATCTGTTACTTATAGGTGAAGAAATCGCCATACCATTAATATATTCAACACTAATTAACTTATTTATAATATCAGGAATGTTTTTCAGTGGGCAAGCATATGGAATTCCATTGATGACTTTTGTTTACTTATCAATAACAACATCAGCTTTATTTTATTTCAGCTACTCTGTTAATTGTAATTTCATAATAGGATTAAAATTAGCAACATTTTATATTCATCTTAAAATAAAAACTAAATTTCAATCATCATGAAGTTTATATATGTCATCCATCAAAAGTTTGACTTTATATATACTACCAGATATTTGAATGGTTAACATAGGATTTGGTGTTAACCGCCATTTTCTGGCAAGATCCTCATTAATATACCTAAATAATTTTCCTGTCCCCGGCTTAACAGTATAGCCCCCCGATATATTATTCTTGGATTTAATAGGTTTAAGCTTAAGCATCCCATAAGTTCCATATAAACTTGCCACTAAATCAACTGAACTATAAGCAACATCAGCTACACCATCATCATAACCTAAAGCATGAGAGATATGCCGATATCCTGCCCTGACCCAGCCTATATCTTGATTCTCATAAAGAATCGGACTAATAGACTCATAAAAGTTATTACCTCCATGAGCAGCTAATACAACACCTATTGACTGAACTGTTTTAGACTTTACAAGCCTCCCTGAATTAATTACAGCAAAACCAGCAACTGCTTGAACAATACCAGCAACAACCCCACCGCCTATTTTTGCGTATTTAACTACTCCCTGATCTTCAAATATATCGGTTATAATATATTTAGTATAATCCTTACGCCTTAATATCTGATATTCTTTTTCAGTCGTTTCATATTCATCTCTTACTTCATAAATTAATCTCTTTTTTTCACTTATATCAAATGTATTTTTAAACTCATATGTTTTCATATTAACAAAGTCATCAACTTCTTTTAAATATGACATTCTCAATTGACTATCTTCTATAAAAAAACTGGCAGCCAAGTGTGCTTTACGCTTCAATGACGAAGCGTAATTATTTAAGTCATAAGAAAGATGAGATATCCCTTTCATAAAAACCTCAATAAACGTTGTCTTCCCATATGCTATATGCACTGGTGCCAGACATAACATGTTCCCACGTGATTGACTGGTACATTAAAGATAAACTTTCCTGTGGCTGGCATTCATTATGCGTAGATGAATTTGGATAAAACCCATTCAATCCACATAGATATGCGCCGGTGAGTTTTATCTTATAATAGAGTTCCAAGCCACCTTTCGTTGATGTTCTGTAAAAATAAAAAATACATTGCAGTGATTCTTTATTGGTTATAGCTAAACCCAAAAGAGGAGAAGATTTATCAATTGGCTTTCTTATCTCAACCGGCTGATGGTTGACATGTTGACCTCGGGTTATATTCGATGTCAATTCATAAACAAATATATGGTCTTCATGACCAATCTGACATGTGTTGCCAATAGAATCAACCGTTGAACATCCTTGTGATATTCATCCTTGCTTATCACCCTTAATTTCCAAATAGATTATATTCGCCATAAAGAACCATCAGTTAGTCAATTTTTCAAAAACGTGAATATATATCAAATTAATAAGAATGATAATTAGTTATAAGTTTTATTCCAAAAAATGTGATAGATTTCATGACAAGATAGATTCAGTTAATACTTTTGTGTTAGTAATTTAATTAATTTACTAATCCAAGCAAATTCAGAATAGATGAAAGATATTGGTAATCAAATTGTACAAGATATATTTACCTAAAACACTTAAAGTTTTTGCCCAAGGGTAGTTATAGCAGAGTAGAACAAAAAGTCCCTAAAACAGATAAATTATCCTTTTCTGTTTCAAACATGAAAATAGCAAATATAAATGTTGACCAAGGTAATCAAAAATGTTTACCATAACTCTATGTTCAACAAAAAGGAGGGATGGTGAAACAACGCGAGTTTAGAAAGTGGCTCGAATCTCAAGGCGTCGAAGTTTGGGACGGTACAAACCATTTAAAACTACGATATAAGGGGAAACGAAGCGTAATGCCGAGGCACCCCGGCAATGAGATAAAAGAAGCACTAAGAAGAGCTATTATCAAGCAGTTAGGTCTTTAACAAATCCAGCCCTTCGTGGCTGGTACTTGCGGACTTTCACCATAAAAAAATATGCGATATCCAGTAAACTTACAGTCAGCCGATGAGGGCGGCTTTGTTGTATCGTTTCCCGATATACCAGAGGCCATTACACAAGGTGATACACGCGAAGAAGCGCTAGAAATGGCGCTTGATGCACTTATTACCGCTTTTGAGTTTTATTTTGAAGATAGTGAGAAAGTGCCTTTACCTAGTTCAATAACCGGTGATTTTGTCGATGTGCCGATAAGTGTTGCAGCAAAAATTATGATGTTGAATACGTTTATTGATTCCGGCTTAACTCAGGTGGAGCTGGCCGAGCGTATTACGGTTAAAAAACAGGAAGTACAACGTATTTTTAATTTACGGCATTCAACAAAAATCGACACTGTTCAGCGTGCTATCGGGGCAATGGGTAAAAATCTTGAGGTATCCGTGACTTCACACTGATAGGTAACGGAGGCAACAAGATAAAGCTTTATTCAGTCTCTTATTGGTATGACCCACGCCAATAAGAGACCAGAGATCAACACTCAGTAAAATGCTGGCATAAAGCAGGGTATTTTCTGATCCCTTCCGCCAAAAACCTTAATTTATATTCAGTATTGGAAACCATGAGCAGATCACGTAGTCACGATGAAGCAGTAATTGAAATAATCCGTAAGGACCCTGAGTTTGCTGAAATATACCTTCACACTGCTTTTAAAGAGCTTGATGAAGAGGGTGGCGAAACGAGCTTTTTATTGGCACTTAGTCATGTTGCCAAGGCTCGTAACGACATATAAATCAAATACCATTTTCTCCGCGTTATCCTACCCCGATAACGCTTTTTCTCTCATTCTTTTACAACGGCAGCACAATATTGCTATCGGCCAATAGCCCCATATTGTTATACGTAGCGCAAGCCGCATCCACCAGATGCATAGCCAGCGCAGCACCGCTGCCCTCTCCCAAACGCATGTCCAGATGCAGATAAGGCTCCAGTTGCAGATGTTGCAATGCAATGATTGAGCCTTTCTCAGCCGATAAATGTGACGGGATAAGGTAATGACGCACATCGGGAGCAATACGGCAAGCGGCCAACGCCGCCGCGTAAGAGGGAAAACCATCCAGTATCACCGGCAACCCGGCAGAAGCCGCAGCAAGCATCACGCCCGCCATCCCCACCAAATCATAACCGCCGACCTTCGCCAACACATCAATGCCATCGCTAGCATCAGGCCGATTTATTGCAATCGCTTGCCGCACAATCGCCACTTTATGATGCAAACGATCACAGGGAAAGTTAGCCCCAATGCCTACGATCTGTTGTGGATCGCTGTCCGTAAAAACGCTGACCACAGCCGCAGCCGGTGTGGTATTCGCCATGCCCAATTCACCTACACCAAACAGTTTCACGCCGGTTGCAACCTGTTCCAGCGTTAAGTGTGCGCTTGCCAATAACAAATCTTCGGCCTGCTGGCGGCTCATTGCCGGTCCTTCGGCAATGTTGCCACTGCCTCGCCCCATCTTCATGTTTACTAATCCCGGCAGAGGATCGCTATCAATGCCCACATCCACAACTTTAACCTCTGCGCCCGCATTTACCGCCAGCACGCAAACACCGGTGATCCCTTTCATCATATTCTGAGCATGAATAGCCGTTGCTGATTTGGGCGATATGGTCACACCTTCGTCATAAACGCCATGATCAGCCACCATCACAATGATTTGTTTACGATTAATATGATGGCCCAGTAATCCCCGCATACCGGCAAGTTGAATCGCCAAGTGTTCCAGACGCCCAAGGCTACCCGTTGGTTTAACCAATCCATCCAGTCGGGTAGCAGTGCGCACCATAGCCACGCTATCCAATGGCACAATCGCACTAATAATTGATGAAAATGTTTGCATGGGGTTATTCCTACGTCTCAGGTTGCCAGCAAGCCCGGCTATTAAATGTACGCAACGTAGTCAATCCATGGTGGATTTCTACTACGCTGTATGCACCCTGTTCAAAATGAAAGTGCCACATGGCAGAAGGCGGCATAGCCAGCAAACGCGCCAATAACAGGCCCAAAACCCCCTGATGAGCAACCAACAACACATTGCCCTGACTTTCCTGTGTCAACAATTGTTGCGCTACGTTTTCTATACGGGCAGCAAATGTAGGAAAGGCTTCACCACCGGTAGGAGATGCTTGTTGCCAATCTTTTAACCAAGCAGCCCAAGCTTCAGCGTCTTCATATTGCAAATCGTGATGGTGGCGCATTTCCCATGCACCAAAATGCATTTCATTGAGTTGCGCATTAATGCTGGCTGATAACCGACGATCTGCCAAAATAATTTCCGCAGTATGACAGGCCCGTCGTAACACGCTGCTTATCGCTTGCGAAAATGTCACTGCCGATAGATAGTGGGCAACTTGCCGGGCTTGATGTATTCCCGTTTCGGTCAGTTCCACATCTGTCATACCACAAAAAACGCCGCCCACATTCGCTTCCGTCTGACCATGCCGAACCAAAAATAATCGCATCAACTTGACTCACAATAGCACCAGTAAAAACACCAATTCCCCAATTTCTACAGACGCGCCCAA
Source organism: Photorhabdus stackebrandtii (assembly GCF_011189495.1). Taxonomy (NCBI): domain Bacteria; kingdom Pseudomonadati; phylum Pseudomonadota; class Gammaproteobacteria; order Enterobacterales; family Morganellaceae; genus Photorhabdus; species Photorhabdus stackebrandtii. The sequence continues at coordinate 37,133 of NZ_PUJV01000024.1, read as the reverse complement.
GGTATCGCCTGTTTGTCCACCTAAACGACGACGCAGATAAACCGCCAGTAATCCGATAACCAGCAGCGTGATCACCCATGCCAATACACCCGGCACGCCAATCAGCAGAGCAATCAATACCATCCCACTCAACAACGTCAACAAGGTCTGATGACCATTAATCCGGCCAATATAAAGATTCCCCAACCCGCTCCCTTCACGGGCACAACGTTGGCGATACATTAACAACACAATCGCACTCCTGCCCGCCACTGACGCAGCTATTAAGGTCACCAACATCGGGACGTCACGCAGAGCCAATTCGCTCACGACCAGCACTTTCGCCAGAATAAGGAAGATCAACGCCAGACCGCCGTGAGTTCCCAAACGGCTGTCACGCATAATCTCCAGCATTCTTTCCCGGTTACGTGCAGAAAACACACCATCACAGGTATCCGCCAAACCATCAAGGTGAAGCGCCCCCGTTAGCAATGCCAGCACTAATACGTAACTTAATGCCGCCAGCGGCGCACCACACCAAGGCGCAAGCAGGGTAAAAATAGCGGCGGCAAATATACCGACGATCAATCCGACAAATGGAAAACCGGCAATACCACGCACGTATTGATCCATTTCCACTCCCTGTGTCCAACGCGACGGTACCGGGATGCGAGTCATAAATTGCAAGGTGGCAAGAAACAGACGCAGATTCATTTAATTTTTACCTCAATCCCCGAGACCATCAGAAATACCTCACTGGCCGCCGCCGCCAGCCGCTGGTTAACCCTTCCGGCAATGTCACGGAAATGGCGGGCCAGTCTGTTTTCCGGCACGATGCCCATGCCCAGTTCGTTAGTAACCAGATATATCGGTGAAGTCACGCCGGTACAAGCCGCTAATAGATCGCTAATTTGCTGCTGAATCCTCACCTCCAATACAGCAAAGTCCATCTGTTCGGGTGAAGTCTCTCCGGCTTGATCAAATAATAGATTGGTAATCAATGTCGTAATACATTCAAGAATGACCGCGTCTCCCGGCCGGGTTTGCGTGGTAATGACCGCACCGAGATCACGGTAACCTTCCCATGTGCGCCAATGAGCCGGCCGGTTTTCACGGTGCAGTCGTATACGTTCAGCCATTTCGCTGTCTGTCACCACGGCAGTCGCAATATACAACACCTGCTCACTGGCTTGTGCCGCCAGTTTCTCCGCCAGCACACTTTTACCACTGCGAGCGCCGCCAGTAATCAAAATCACGGTGCCAAGCCTTGTTGATGGTTTTTCATACACTGATAAATCCGTTCTATATCCAGATGTTCGCGCATTGCTTCCGCCAAAAGATCAAACTGTGTCTGTTTGTAGTCGGTATAATCCAATGTATCTCCCTGATAAGCCATCAATCCTTTGCGCTGACGCAAAGCATTAAGCAGAGCACGGGTAAAATGAGTACTATCGAACAAGCCATGAATATAACTGCCCATCACATTGCCCTCCCGATTGACCGCACCATCAAACCAGCTACCAGATTGACCGTTACGATAGGTAATACAGGCAAACGGTGTTACATCCGCCCCCAATAACGAGCTTCCCATATGAATCTCATAACCACGGACCGGTTGCTCAACACAATCTGATAACAAGCCCGGCAACGCCACCAAGCAGCTACCATTTACCTTGGTTGTCACTTTTTCATGGGCAAATTGGGTTTCCACATCCAGCAATCCAAGACCGTCCATCTGGTCAATACCCGATTCCACGCCATCGATAATCCGCTTCCCCAGCATTTGATAACCGCCACAGATGCCGATAACCGGGATACCAGACTGATGTGCCGTCAACAGAGCATCCGCCAAGCCGTTTTGTCGCAGCCATCGCAGATCGCCCAGCGTGTTTTTGCTGCCAGGTAAAATAATCAGATCCGACGACTGCAACTCTGATGGCTGAGTCACATAGCGCAAGCGAACATCCGGTTGCATCGCCAGTGCGTTAAAGTCGGTAAAATTGGCAATATAAGGCAAACGAACCACGGCAATATCCAGCGCCTTTTCAGCTGCACCATCATATTTACCGGTTTGCAGCGCTACGCCGTCTTCATCTTCCAGGTCAATGTTCAGCCAAGGCATCACTCCCAGCACAGGCACCCCGGTTAAGGCTTCAATCTGTTCAATACCCGGCTGGAGCAGGCTGATATCACCGCGGAATTTATTGATGATCACCCCTTTGATCCGCGCTTTCTCTTCCGGCAGTAACAGTGCCAGCGTACCGTAAATGGCAGCAAATACGCCGCCACGATCGATATCCGCCACCAGCAGCACAGGCGCATCAACCATCTCCGCCATTCCCATGTTGACAATATCCCGATCACGCAGATTGATCTCCGCCGGGCTGCCAGCGCCTTCCAGCACTATCACGTCATATTCACGGGCCAGACTGTGAAAAACTTCGCAGATTTGCTGCTGCAAACGGGGCTTGTACTGGTGATACTCCACCGCATTCATGCTACAGGCCACTTTTCCCATCAACACAACCTGAGCCTTACAATCGCTGGTGGGTTTTAGCAATATCGGGTTCATTCGTACATCAGGTTCTATACCCGCCGCTTCCGCCTGAAAAATCTGCGCCCGCCCCATCTCTTCACCGTTAGCAGTGATACCAGAATTCAGTGCCATATTCTGTGACTTAAACGGCGCGCAGCGATAACCATCCTGAACAAAGATACGGCACAATCCCGCAACCAATATGCTTTTCCCAACATCGGATGCTGTACCTTGCAACATTAAAGACAGACTCATATGTCATTTCCTTAATTATTACGCTGACGTAGCAGAGCAAAAAGTTGCTCCTCAGTTTTACACAATGGCAACCCCAGTTCGCTGTGGATCTTAACCAACCAAGGCTGCACCAGTCCGGCTGCCTGCAACTGTTCATGTTGCAGAAAAACCTCAGCAGTTTCACCTGCACAGACCAATTTACCGTGGGAGAGTACGTACAGATAATCACAGACGTTGTAGATTAAATCGATATCATGGCTGGAAATAATCACCCGTTTTCCTTCTGCCACAATACGTTCAATGATAGCGATCATATGTTGTCGGCCAGAAGGGTCCAACCCGGCGGTCGGTTCATCCAACAGCAGATATTCCGCCTCCATCACTAATGCCCCCGCTATCGCGACACGCTTTTTCTGTCCATGACTCAGATGTTGGATTGGCTTATGACGAAATTCATGAGCATCCACCAGCGCCAACGCCCGTTCAACACGCTGCGCAATCAGCGCCTCATCAATGCCAAGATTACGTAAACTGAAAGCGATATCACTGTCGATATCGGTATAGAAAATTTGCTGTTCCGGATCTTGAAATACTGTCGTCACCCGCTGGCGCAAGGCCCGCAAATGGGCTTTACCATAACCGATAGGCTGGTCTTGCCATAAAACCTCACCCTGTTGTGGACGCAAGATGCCGCTCAGATTCATAAACAATGTGGATTTGCCACAGCCATTAGCGCCTAACAGGCCAGTAACGGCATGGTGGCTAAAATCCATGGTTAAATTCTGTAAGACCGGTTCATCCTGATAACTGAAACTTAACTGTCGGGTAGCTAACATCGGGATCCTGTCCTTACAGGTGAAAATTCCCCTGATAAAGTTTAATATCCAGCGAAACAATCATTTGCTGATAGCGGATCATGACGCGTGTAAATAGCATACTAACTAATATTGCCAGTGAACGGTAGCCACTTCCCAACGACGTGTAACCAAACCGCAGGGATTGCGCACGATGGATCGCCGCCGCTTCATCAATAAAAATAAAGATAAAACGCCAAGTCAGCAGGATCTGTTCCGTTAATAGATCCGGGACATGACAACGTTTCAACAGTTGGATCAATTGTGGAAACGGGGTATTAAGCACAAACCAGAAGGTAGCCGCCAATGCTGCCAGGCTGCGCCACATTGTCTGATTGGCGGTGGTCAGCCCTGCTTTATCAATACCGAACCAAAACTGGCCTGCCTGAACGCCCCACCACAGGGCGTCCGGCTGCCGGGAAACCGATAGCACAATGGCTATCAGTCCCACCAGTAAGAATGATAACGGTACAGATAACCAAAGCAGATAGCGACGTGGCCCGATCCGTAACAGATAGCAGGTCAGCGCCGCAATCACCAGCAATAGCAATGCCTGGTAGCGCGGCGGGCTGATCATCGCCAGTAGCAGAAACAAGCCATAGAGCGCCAATTTTGCCATCGGATCAACCCGCCGCCAGCGGCTTTGATAACTTAGTCGATCAATTCCCAACATGCTCACTGCGCTTACTCCGGTAGTAACCCAGAATATAGAAGATCACCGCTGCTCCTAATGAGCCTTGCAAGGTGAACAGCAAACTTTCAATCTCTCCGCTGGCCGGCTCATACAGCGGCTGGAACCAGGGTTCATAATCTGGAGCAGTGACCTGAATCAGCGCTTCTGCTTCTCCATCGGCTCCGCCATATTCGCCTCCGTGGTTAATAAAGAACGGCAGAATAACCAACGCGATTAACACCAACAGCAAGGTAATGGTCTTTTTCATGTTAATGACTCCTGACGTGGATAAGATGACGTTTAGTTAATTGGTCGTAAATCAATACAGTGAGCAAACCCTCAGCAATTGCAATCGGGATCTGAGTCAGACAGAACACGCTCATAAATTTGACGATAGAACCGCTAATACCGAATTCAGGCTCAGGGAAAGCCACTCCCAACTGTACTGACGTCACGAAATAGGTCACCAAATCCGCGATCATGGCACAGAGGAATACGGCAACATCACGCCGGAATCCGATTTTATTGGCCAGACGCCAGACCCAATAACCGACAATCGGACCAAACACAGCCATTGACATACCGTTAGCGCCAAGGGTTGTCAGACCGCCATGCGCCAATAGCAGTGCCTGAAATAACAGTACAATGACCCCAAGTACTGCAACGACCGAAGGACCAAATAAAATCACCGCCAGACCCACCCCAGTCGGATGAGAGCAACTACCGGTGACTGATGGAATTTTCAATGCGGACAGCACGAAAATAAATGCCCCACACAACGCCAGCAACACTTTCTGGTTACTGTCATCACTGACAATCTGCCGCAATCGTACCAACCCCATAAACAGACAAGGCAAAAACAGAACCCACCAAGCCAATGCCCACATCGGCGGCAAAAAACCTTCCATAACGTGCATGGCAAAAGCTTGCTCCGGCACCAACATCAACAAGACTGCCATTGCCAACCCGGTCAACGAGAGTTTCTTTAGCTGTTGTTCCATAATCTACTCCTTGGTATGCCATTGTTTATTCACCAAAATGGTGGAGAAATAGGGTAGCGGCTGATCAGCTGCTACCTGATCCAGACAACGCCAACACTGCTCACCCGGCAATGAAGCGTCTGCCATCAGCAAAGCATGTTCAAACAAATTCAAACGTGCCAACAACGCACGCACGGTGGCAAAACGGTTATAAACTTTCATCAGCACCACACAATCATGGGCTTTCAATGCCTGTTCCAACTCAGCTTCCGGCGCAGTACAGGACATGACCGCCATTGATTGCTGCTCCATGGCAAGCGGCAGTACGGTTCGTGCAGCAATAGCGGCAAAAGAGGTGATACCCGGCACAATTTCCAGCCATTCCTGCCGGCCAATGCGCGCCAGCAAAAAGACCCAGGTACTGAACAGCATGGCGTCACCCAATGTGATAAACCCGACTTGCCGCCCTTCCATCACTTCATTTTGCAGTTGTTGCGCCACTTCATCCCATACCACCTGTTTTTCTTCGCCGTTACTGCTCATCGGGAAATGACAGGTGCGAATTTCAGTGTGTGGTAAGAGGTATTCACGCACGATAGAGAGCGCCAGACTATCTCCGCCTTTACGCCCGGCGGGTGCATAAAGTACATCAAGGCGGGCAAGTATCCGGGCGGCCCGTACGGTAATCAAATCACCGGCACCGGGACCAACGCCCATCGCATAAAGTCTTCCCTTCATCATGCCACCTCCTGTTGATCTGGCTGTAATGCGACAGCCAGATGTTGAACGAACATTTGGCGGATCAGTGGATTTTCACCTAACCCCTGTAACCAAGATTGGGTGCTGATCCCAACGGCTTCCAACTGAGAACGCCATGAGTCCGGCTCGTCTGATGCCATGTCGTTGATTGCATGATCACCCGCCACCAGCATTAACGGCATCAAATGTACCTTACGCACGGCCTGCCGCCGCAAGCGGATGATGAGATGGCCGATTTCCGGGTAACTTTCCACCGCCCCCACCAACGCCGGAAAATTAAGGGAGCTCATCAGGTGATCAAGGCACGCGTAGACAGAAAATGCATGATGACTGGTGCCGTGTCCCATAAACACCACGCGTTCATCCGCAGCCAATGGCGGCATCTGATTTTCCAAGGCAATAAGCAGTTGTTGATAATCGGCAAAACTGTTAAGCAACGGTGTACCCACAACCAAACGTTGAAAACGTTTACTAAAGGCACTCACTTCACTGACGATCTTTTCATATTCGTCACCGTTGATAACATGAAGGGATTGAATAGCCACATCCTGATAGCCTTCTTTAACCAAACGCTCCAATGCCTGACGTGGGTTATCCATTTGTAGGCCATCACGTTTTTGCAATTTACGAATGATCATTCCTGAGGTAAATGCCCGATACAGATCACGATCAGGGTAAGCTGCCGCCAATTGCCGCTCACAGGCATCGATATTCTTTTGCCGGGTCTGCGGATAGCTGGTACCAAAGCTGATGATTAACAGTGCTTTTTTCATTTTATTGCCCTCTTATTGCCCTCGTTGTTCCTGCCATTGGGTCAGGTGTTGGACAAACTCATCCAGCGAACTAATCTGCTCTCCTTCATCTGCCTGTAAAGTCTGTGCAGGACGGCACACAACAATACAGGGAATATTGAGTGCCAGACAGGGAGCTACTTTCTGTTGATATCCCCCCTCAGCACCAGACTCTTTAGTCATCACAACATCAGGGTGGCAAAACTCATACAACGCATGATTGAATTCAGCCGTGAATGGTCCACGCAACGCAATAATATGATCGACCCCCAACCCCAGCGCCTCACACTGAACCAGTACCTCAGCCGTCGGCAATACCCGTACCAGTAAGGTTTTTCCCGGCAGTAAACGCTGATACAGCGCCAGTTGTTTACTGCCGGTGGTCAGCAATATCCGCGGTCCCAGAGTCCGGGCAACGTCGCAAGCCGCCTCCACACTATCGACTTTGTGCAACAATGGGTGATTCAGTAAGTCAATCTCACTGGGACGTTGATAACGGGTAAACCGCAGTGACAATTGGCGGCAAGCTGCGATCACGTTGTGAGTTAACGCGTCTGCGTAAGGATGTGACGCATCAATTACCCAACCTACCTGATGCTGATCAAAATAATGCACCATAGCCTCGGCATCCATTCGCCCCACCACTACCTCTCCCTGAATATCACCCGCCAGTTGCCTCCCGGCATCGGTAGCAACAGAGAGACGGTAACGCGCTCCTGCCGCGTCCAGTGCCCGGCAGATCAGCCGGGCGTCACTGGTACCGCCGAAAACATGGATAGCCGGATGGCTCATAGCTCATACCCCCGTGGCGTGATCATCAGTCCATCACGGCAATAGGTCGTATGATTGCCAACGATCACCAGGCTGGTCATATCCACCGGTGAAAAGTCCATCTCGCCGAAAGTGGTAATCCATTTATCCTGCTTTTTACGCCCGGCAGCTTTTACCACCCCCACCGGCGTATGCGGATCTTTCCACGGCCGCATAAGTTCAAACGCTTTGGCAAGGTGCCCTTCACGGCCACGGCTGCGTGGGTTGTAAAAACAAACAACAAAGTCGGCCTGCGCGGCGGCAATCACACGTTTCTCAATCACCGGCCACGGTGTCAACAAATCGCTTAAGCTGATATGACAAAAATCGTGCATCAACGGTGCTCCCAGTAACGTAGCTGCGGCAATGCTGGCGGTGATCCCGGCCACCAGTTTGACTTCAAGATCGCACTGTTGCTGGCAAACCAACTCAAGCACTAAACCAGCCATGCCGTAGATCCCCGCATCCCCGCTGCTGATCAACGCTACTTTACGACCGGATAACGCCAGATCAATCGCTGTCTGGCAGCGTTCAATCTCCTTGCACATGCCGGTCTTAATCACTTCTTTATCCATCGTCAGATGTTTGACCAAATGGGTGTAGGTTTTATAGCCGACAATAATTTCAGCTTCGCGGATCGCTGCAATGGCATCCTGCGTCATCATAGATTCATTGCCTGGCCCAATGCCGATTACGGTTAACATAATTGTGATACCCCCAAAGTGATAGTGACGCCCTGCTGACGCAAGGTCCGACCAACCAGTTTTCCTTCACTCATCAACCAGGCAACAGGTTGTGAAACACTGCCAACCCCCACCGTCTGGCGGACAAAATCGGAAGCGGGAAAACGTTGTTCATGGCGACTTAACTCATTAACACTGAACAACTTAAACGGTACACACCAACGCTGTGCAAGCTGATTCAACGCTGGCTCATCCTTCTTGATGACAACACTGCCGATGGCACTCAGGGCCATTAGATCAAAATGATTTTCCGCCATCTGCTGCTGCAATAGCTCAACCAGTGTTTGTAACGGGGTGTCCCGGCGACAGCCAATCCCGGCCACAACACGTTTTGGCACCAATTTATAAACCGGCAGAGGCAGTTCGGGCAGTGAATCGTGCAACGTGACACACACCAGCACATCCAGCTCCGGCAATGCCTCCAGACTCACTACCGGGACAAAACCACGGGTATCAAAATGTTCACGTTCGTTAAGTAGTGATTCATCCCACCACAGCCCGACTTTCTGACCACTGACCAGCATTTGGTTGACCACTTTCACCACATGGCGAAAATCCTGCATATCTGCGTTTAACTGAGTGGCAAGCGTATCCAGCGCCGCCACCCCGTTGATATCCGTAGCGGTAGTAATCACCGGGTCGGCCCCCAACAGCTCCGCCAGATAATGAGTCAATGCATTAGCGCCACCCACATGACCGGATAGCAAACTGATAACATGTCGACCACGCTCATCAATCACCACCACCGCCGGATCATGCATTTTGTCGTTTATCAGTGGCGCAATCATTCTTACGGTGATCCCCAGCGCCGCAACCACCACCAGCGCCGAATAATGCTTAAACGCCTCGCGCAAGGTGTCACCAAAACTGCCATTAAAAGGAAGAAACCCCGGCTCCAGCAGCTTTTCGCTGGTAAAACAGGTCAGAGGTAGATGCGTTCTCAACCTTCGTACCAATCTGACCCCGCCCGGAGTCAAACAGAACACAGCGATCGATTCATGCCCGGCGATATTCATGGCTAAACCCCGCATCGTAGAGCTTGGAATAGTGGTATTCCTCTCCCAAAAAAGCACCGACCAGAATCAAAGCGGTTTTACGGATACCCGCGGCCTGTACTTTTTCGGTGATATCAGCCAGCGTACCGCGCACGGTATGACTGTCAGCCCAAGTCGCTTTGTATATCACCACGACCGGCGTTGTGACCGGGTAACCACCGGCCTGAAGACGTGCGACCACATGCCTCATCTTCTGCACAGAAAGGTAAATCGCCATCGAAGTCTGATGAGCAGCAAAGGATTCCAACTGTTCGAGCGGGGGCACCGGTGTACGTCCTTCAATCCGGGTGATAATCAAGCTTTGTGACACTTCCGGTACGGTGTACTCCACCCCTAACTGCGCCGCCGCACCAAGAAACGCACTGACACCCGGCACCGAGATAAAACCAATACCGGCATCTGTCAGAGCTTCCCCTTGCTCACGGATAGAGCCATATAATGAGAGATCACCGGTTTGCAATCGAACCACCAACTTACCCGCATGTACACCATCCACCATCAGTGCAACAATTTGTTCCAGCGTCAGACTGGCGCTGTCATGGCATTCAGCCTCTGGCGGGCAGTAATCCAGCAGTTCGGTGTTAATCAATGAACCGGCGTAAATCACCACCTGCGCCTGCTGCAATAAACGATAGCCTTTCAGGGTGATCAACGCCTTATCACCCGGCCCGGCTCCCACAAACCAGACTTTCTGCGGATCAAAATGTTCAGACATCGCTCTTCTCCTTGTAACAGGAAATCAGATAAGTCGGATTATTCGGCTTGAAATAGTGACCGCTGCCAAGTGATGCCAAAGTAGACGCCTGTAGCTGTATGCACTCTAAATCACTTACCTGACACGTCCGCAAATGCGCCAGCGCATCATTCAGGTTATTCAGCAAAATGAACGTCAGCACCAGACGGCCACCGGGGTACATGTGATCCAACGCCCAGTCGATCAGTGCCGTCAATTGGCCCCCACTGCCGCCAATAAATACCGCATCTGCCATTACATCCAATGCCAATGGCGCTTCTCCGGCGATAATCTCCACATTATGGCAACCCAACCGCTGACAATTCTCCCCAATCAAAGCCAGTGCTGCCGAATTACGCTCAATGGCGGTGACCGTCAGCGCCGGGAATCGCAGCGCTGCCTCCAACGCCACACTGCCGGTCCCTGCTCCCACATCAATCAACTGGCTGGCATGATTCAATTCCAGCCGCTCCAATGCCAGCGCACGAACCGGCTCTTTCGTCATCGGCACTTTCTGTCCGCGTAAAAATTCGTCATCTCTCATAAGATCACCACCACGTTCATGTCATAGTCAGTCGCCACCGCTTCTGGCCGCAGACGGTGAATACGCTCATTAGGCAAAGAGAGGTTTTCACCAATAATCAATGTACGGCTCAGGCCACGCGCAATAATGGCCTCCGCAATTGCCCGCGGGCCGACGCGCCCATCAGTTACCATCGCTACTTTGTCGTGTTGTAAAATCCAGTCGAAATCCGGGGTACGCCCGTGACTGCTGGTCAGATAGATATCGTTCATATCCAGTGCCGCTTTAGCACACAGATACTGAATTGAACTGATACCGGGAATGATGCGCAGATCATCTGCGGTAAAATATTCAGACAACAATTTGCCGATGCCATACAACAACGGATCGCCGGACGCCAACACCACAATATGACGTGTACTGTTGTTCTGTAACCAGACAAGCAAACTGGCAAGATCGGCATCCAATATGCGGGTTTCATGGGTGATGCCACTAAATATCTCCAGATGACGCCTGCCACCGACCAGTACCTCTGCAGCAGTAATATAATGCTGCGCCTGTGGCGTCAGATACGCCGTATCACCGGGACCAATACCGACAACAGTGATCATCGCATCTCCTCCAAAATGTCATTCAACGGACGGCTGGTGCCGAGGATCTGATTATCAAAGGAGAACATAATGGCGTCACAGCGCGGTGGATTAACGGCAAAACGCAGCATCTCACTCATTCGTTCACAAATACGTTCGGCGATACGGTCATAAACCGCTTGCAAGCCATACTCTGCAATCAGTTCCATCGCCGCTTCTGTGGTATCGCAGCGATTAACCTCCAACAGAAGAGCCTGCGGCGCCCCCATCAGGGCCAGATAAGCAATCAATGTTTCTATGCGGCCATCAGCAATGTGACTGTGAGTATGAAAAATCCCCGCGGCCACCTTCACTAATTTGCCGGGATGCCCTACCAGCATGATATGGCGGAACCCGAGCCGAACCGCTTCCTGCAACATGTAGCCAACAAAGTTGCTCATCGTCACCACCAGTTGACCATCAAGCCCCAATTGTTCACGCACAAAACGCTCGCCGTGATTGCCGGGAACCAGAATGACCTTTTCGGCTCCCGCTGCACGTTTCATTTCCAGCTCTATCGCCAGTGAACGTTTCCAACTCTCCTCCGACATCGGCGTGACAATCCCGGTGGTCCCAATAATGGAAATACCGCCAAGTATTCCCAACTTCCCGTTGTAGGTTTTCTTTGCCCGCTCTTCGCCTTCCGGTGCAAAGATCTCCACCTCTGCCCCCCGCATGGGGCCAATAGCCTCCCGTACCGCCGCCTCAATAGTCTGGCGTGGTGTACGATTAATAGCGGCGCTGCCCACCGGCAACCCGACACCTTTGCGGGTAACCGTACCAACACCTTCCCCGCCGCTCAGATGGATTTCACCGTGATCGCACAGCGTGACACGGGCAAAAATCAACATGCCATGAGTCGCATCTACATCGTCGCCACCATCTTTACGGATAGCGGCGGTCGCCTGTTGGCCTTCAATCAGTGGCTGTTCAACGTTAAGGCGTAATGTCACACCAGAAGGGGTAACAATAGAAACATGGTCAATAACTTGCTGACGCAACACCATCAACGCGGCAACCTTGGCGGCGGCAGTGGCGCAAGAACCGGTGGTATAACCTTTGCGATACTGCTTACCGTTGTGCCAGATGCTGTCTAATTGCATCGTATCGCTCATTGTGCCTCCTGCAACCGGTACAGAATGGCATTGATAATCGCCGCAGCGATATTGCTCCCACCTTTACGGCCTGCGGCTGCGATATAAGGCAATTCGCTTTGCATCAACGCCGCTTTCGATTCTGCCGCGCCGACAAATCCAACCGGTACCCCGATCACCGCCAATGGTGAAGCCCGCCTTTCCAGCAAGCGGAACAGCGCTGTCGGAGCATTACCGAACACGAATATCTTGTCGCCTTCCTCAGCCAATGCGATATCCACCGCTGCCATAGAACGGGTAATACCCTGTGCTTTCGCCATCGTTACCACCCGCGGATCACTGATATAACAACGGCATTCACAACCCATTTGCTGTAACAACGCTTTATTGATACCGGACTGAGCCATCGTGGTATCGGTATACAGAATGCATCCCCGGCGCAGTGCCTCTGTAATACGAGTCAACACATCCGGTGAGAACCACAAAATATCCAACCAGTCAAAATCTGCGGTAGTGTGGATCACCCGTTTAATCACCGCTTCCTGCATCTCATCAACAAAACGATAATCGGGCCGCTCTCTGGCAATAATATCGCCAATGATTGCAAAGCTATTCTGTTCAATTTGCTGAGGTTTCTGGAGATAGTTCATATTCGTTGCCCTTTTCTAAGCCATTCCGACCAACAGTAAGCGCAGCAGCGCAAACAACAGTAAGGCCAGTTGCGAAGCTATCATCATCAAGTGGATACTGAGCGGGATATCCGTTAACGCGATCTCACGGCGTTCATCACCAATCCAAGGTTTATCTACCCGTTCACCAAAGTAGTCATTCGGACCGCCAAGGCGAATACCCAAGGCTCCGGCAACCGTCGCTTCAGGCCAGCCACAGTTAGGACTGGCATGCTGATAACGATCACGCCAGCCAATACGCAGTGCCTGACGAAAATCAACCCGGATAAACCAAGCCGCTGCACTTAGCAACAGCCAACTCAGCCGCGCAGGTAACCAATTTGCCAAATCATCCATACGAGCGGAGACATACCCAATTGCACGGAATTCCGGCGTTTTGTATCCCACCATTGAATCAAGGGTATTGACCGCTTTGTAAGCCATTGCCAACGGCGCACCGCCAATCATCAAGAAAAACAGTGGTGCAATAACGCCATCAACACTGTTTTCCGCCACCGTCTCCACCACTGCACGCGTGATTTGTGGCGCATCTAGTTGAGAAGTATCGCGCCCGACAATCCATGACAATTGCTGGCGACTCTCATCCAAAGTACCCTGCTGTAATACACTATGTACCGCCAAAGCGGCGTCACTCAGACAACGGCCAGCCAACAGGGTATAAATCATCCATACTTCGGCCAACCAGCCGAGCCAGGGATGAATACAGTTCATCAACCATAAGCATCCCCAACTCACCAGCCAGGTCATCCCAACAACAACTATCCACAACACTGCCCCACCGATTTTCAATGCTCGTTCATTATGGCAACAGCGCCGGACAGCCCGCTGCACCCATGAAATCAGATGACCAATCCAACGTACCGGATGAGGCCAATGTGGCGGATCACCCAGCCAGCTATCGAGCAAGAAAGCAGTAAACCAGGCGGCAAGTGTCACAATAGCCTCCTCGCATGCATCAACCAGCGATCAAGCAGGCCAGGACGCTGGGCAAAATGGATATGCAGATAGCTGGCCAGCGTTTGCTGTACCTGATAGCCCCCCGCCCATTGCTGGATTGCCATACCATCACGCCATTTCGTGCAGTCAAAGACCGAAGGTACCGAACTAATAAAATCGGAATAGTGAAACTCGTGGCCCCGTAAAACCTCGCCCACAGCGGCCAACAACGTACTACAACGGGCTTTGGCCTGACAGTAACCAAAGCGCATCAGCCGTGTCCCCATACGGCTTTCTCCCGGCAAAATGCCGGCCATCTGGTGACACTTCCCTTCTCCATCAGTCAATGACCTGCCAAGGTACATCAGGCCACCGCACTCAGCATAAAGGGGAACCTGACGATAATGCGCATCCTGTAACGCTTCCCGCATAGCACTATTGGCGGCCAATTGAGCGGCATAGATTTCCGGGTAGCCACCGCCCAGATAAATCATCTGACAATCAGGCAGACGGCGATCATGCAGTGGGCTAAAACGGTGAATACGCACCCCTGCCTGTTCCAGCATGTCCAGATTATCCGGATAATAAAAGTTAAAAGCCTCATCATCCGCCAGTGCCAGCGTCAGGCCATCAGCCAGTGCGGGATCAGGCAATGATGGTGCCTCACCTTCCGGTGAAACAGGACAATCACAGAGCGCCAACAGACGATCAAGGTTGATATACGTTTCAACCTGTTGAGCCAACCGCTGCCAGCGAGCATCATCGGCAACCTGCTCCTGAGCAGGAATAAGCCCCAGATGACGGGACGGCAACGACACATCTTGCATAACGGGCAAACGCCCCAGCACCGGAACGCCACAATAATGTTCAATGGCACGACGGATGAGTTCAAAATGATTTTCAGAATTGACGCGGTTAACAATGACGCCCGCAATTGTCAGAGAGGGATCAAAACGACAAAAACCCAGAACAGTCGCTGCAACAGAAGTGGATACTGCCTTACCATCTACCAGCAAAATCACCGGACATCCCAACTGCTTAGCCATTGCAGCGCTACTGCAATAATTCGGGTTCGTACCATAACCATCATACAACCCCATCACACCTTCAATGACCGCCACATCAGCATGGCGCATATGCTGATTATAAAGACCGTTTAAAGTTGCTGTTGGCAACATAAACGCATCAAGATTGCGGGATGCCACACCACACACCGAACTGTGCCAGCCGCTGTCCAAATAATCCGGCCCCACTTTAAACGGCTGGACAGCCAACCCACGCAGCATCAACGCCCGCAAAATGCCAAGGGTAACCGTGGTCTTACCGCAACCACTCCCCGTACCTGCAATAACAAACGCCTTCTTGCCTGACTGTTGCATAAAAAATTCCCGATATATCGACCGAGAATAGGTGTCAACAAGACGTGCCTGACACAGCGTCAGCACTGCGCACATCCATTGGATGACAACCCGCTTCCCTCCGAAGGAGTTGAATATCTCATGCCTGTCAGGTCGGTCTTCTGGCTTAGCGTCATCCTTCCCCACCACCTTCCCAGTCATTCCGACCAGTGGTATCAGCGGAGTCGTCAGCATTACAGCAGCGGGGGCTGCGGAGGATTTTCACCCCCTTCCCAACCACACCATTGAAGTGCAGTATTAACCCGACAGCGGTTTATTTATTTTTAACGTAGACTATTTACTAAGTTATTAAATTATTAGACAGCTAATGATATATATCCATCTCCATCACAATAACCTTATTAACCCCATTGAATTAAGATGCGAATTAAATATATATTCTTCACATCAAGAAGACGGTTGGATTTATTATTCTCGATGACAATTTTATACAGCTTATAACGAAAACCACCGCCAATCTGGTAACAGCGATAGTAACAACACCACAACAGATTAATCGTTGATCATAATCAACTATCTATTCATATCATATAAGTTTATGATGAAGCTTGTCATAAAATAGCTTCTTACACCCTCTGTATAACCGAATCACAATGAGAACTGCCGATGTTATTAGATACCACAGTCCCCCGCATTCTTGGCGCCTGTTTTTATTACTCACCACTGTCAGAACAAGTCCGTCCACTAATTTCATTGCTGACAGATATTGATAAATTATTTCCCTGGTCAGATAGCGAAAAAATAGAAAACTTGACGAAAAAAATCGCTGCCTTGCCGGCAGAATCCTTGCAATATGACTATTCTATCTTGTTCGAAGGACAAGGGGCCATGCCAGCGCCGCCTTGGGGATCCGTTTATCTGGACAGAGAAAACCTATTATTAGGTGAAAGCACATTGGCTTACCGGGAATTTCTGGCGAAACAAAATATGATCATGTCCAGTCAACAACGGGAACCGGAAGATCAATTTGGCTTGATGATGCTGGCCTTGGTTTATATTTTAGAACAAGGACATAAACCTGCTGCGCGTACACTGCTGGAACAGCACTTACTACCGTGGGCATATCGTTATCTGGAACTAACTGAGGAGGCCAAACTGGAAAATGACTTTTATCCCATTTTAGCCACTATTGCTATTGACTATTTGAAAACACTACAAACTGAACTGAAATTGATTCCGACAAAACCAGAATTATTTCGCTAACATTTTTATTATTCCTCAATCAATGCTCCGGATGAGAAATTAAGTAACAGCTAACCAACTCACATTCTCCCGGAGCTTAAATTCTATTTAATCAATTCATCATTTATAACGATGAACCTATACCAGAAAAACCCTTATCGTCAGCTTTCGTTCCATTGAACGTTATAGCCCTATTGCCGTATATAAAACTGTTCAGCTGATTTTTATGTTATTTATTATTGAGTAAGGAACACAGGCACCTAATAGAATGATTTTATGCGTTAAAAAAATGTTTATTAATTCATAAATTAGTAAGCATTAAATACTCCAAAAGAGGATTTATTAAAATCCTAAAAAAAGTTTAGCCATAAACATCACTTTATTGAACGTCTGATTTCGTTACATGGAAATATTAAAAATGTAAACAACCTGAGGTCAAAATATGAAAAAAATCTTTTTAGCCACTCTTATTACAGGGATTGTATCAACAAATTGCTTCGCACAAACACTCCCAGAAGGCAAAAATGAGCATATTGCTCATCTGCAATACAACACCAGCAACAACGAAGCTCCGCTATTAAAATCGACAGATCCGGGTGCTGAACGATTCAAACATGTTGGGAAATTAATCACTAATGGTCACTGTACCGCTACACTCATTGCTGGCTCAGAAAAACCGGATGCCAATCAACAGGCGCTTATTCTCTCCGCAGGCCATTGTCTTGACGATACCTTAGACACAAACGAGGTAATTATTGATAAGCCTGCGGATCCTGGTTGGACATTTACACCAAATTACTTTATTGACTTGATCGATAAACATCAACCTGTTGATATTGATAAAGTTTTATACGCAACCATGAAAGGCGGAGACCTGGCAGTTTTCAGACTGAAAGCAACTTATGGAGAACTGGCAAAGCGTGGAATACTGCCGGTGACATTACAAAAAGAACTTAAGCCATCAGATCAGGCGATTGAACTGGCTCATATACCTGTCAATGGTGTAGAGGGTGATAAACGTTACCTGCGATATTCCGATTGCCACATTCTTGGAGAAACACCGCTTTTGTATGAACATGTGTGGAATTGGACACCAGGTGTTTCTGTTGATTGTGCTGGTGTTTCTGGGGGAACCTCTGGTTCGCCGGTCATATTGAAAAACCAATCTAAGATAATTGGCGTATTAAATACCACCGTCACACCGGGTTACAGTGGTTGTGGACTTGGCCGGCCTTGTGAATTAGCCGATGATAAAGGTTACTCACGCGAAGGCGCCAGTTACTATATGCCTGTCGACAAAATTGCACGTGCATTTACCCGTGATGGAAAACTGGATTTAAACAAACTTGACGATGGAAAAGGGATCACAATTAGCGCCAGTGGTCCTCTTATTACTCAAAGCACCGTTAACGGCAGCGCTGCTACATGGAATTTACGACTGGGTGAAGATGGTTTCGATAAAATCCGCTATAAGAAAGGACTTGCGAGTAATACTGATTGCTCAAATCCTAAAGGATACAGCAAACCTTTTTCAGTCACTGCGCAACCTCTGGATAAACTCACCGTTCCTTCTAAAGAGGGGGTTTATGCAGTATGTGTAATTGGGAGACATACTGAAGATAAACGCTGGCAGGATACGTCTAACGCGTCAGTAAAATTACGTGAAATTGATAACACTCCTCCGTCAATAAAACCAGCAATAAGATTAATCTTTGAAGCGGATGACAGATGGGTTGTTAATCCCATATTTAATCAATGGGAAATTGTTGACTTACGTATAAAATCAGGTCCTCTGGAATCTACGAAGTGTGACGATTACACCGGATATTCTATCTATAGAAGAATACCGATCTCTCTTATGAAGAAAAATTCCCCAGTACGTTTTTGTGTATATGGATTGGATCAGGCGGGTAATAAAGGCCCAATAAATCATAGTGATTTTAGTATTAAGAAATAAGTCTTTAAAATTGGCCAGCGTTTGCTGGCCTTTTTTATCTCTACTGATAAATATAAAATACGAATTATACTTACGACACTAAGGATTCAAGATAACAACTAATTAATGGAGAAAATAAATATTTTATGTAATCAAGCAACACCTGTTAATATCTATAAAAATATCCTCTATACGTATTAGATGTGATAGAAATCAGCATATCCATGAGTCAAGTAATAACCAAAATAACGATTTGCAGAAGAAATTATTAACTTAATATCCTATGAAGACGATCTTATGGATGATAGTTAGCTCACAAAAATCACTTGATGAGGTTTCAAATAATTTCATTAAAGGAGCCTGTAACATGACAATATCGAAAATTTTAACTGGTGCAGCTATCGTGGTTTTATCTTCGTCAATATCTTAAACGCTGGCGTGGTATAGCAACACGATATGCGAGAAATAGTCAATCTTTCCTCGCCGCTGTTCAGATCCGTTGTCTCGCGCTCTGGCTACAAATCTCATGACGATATTTTATAGGGGCTATTGACGTTTTGAGAAGAATTTTTAAATGAAACACCCAGAAAGCCGTTAAAACTGTTAACTGCGGTTGACAACACAAAAGGTTGTATTATAGAAATAAATGAGGGGTAAAATGATTAAAGTAAATCGAACGCCCGAAGTAGAGAGATGGTTAAAATCTTTGAAAGACAAAACCACAAAAGCAAAAATCATTATAAGAATTGATAGAATGAAAGAAGGTAATTTCGGAGATGCAAAACCTGTTGGGAGTTGAATGTCAGAATTAAGAATTCATCAAGGGAAGGGATACAGGATATATTTTGCTAATAGGAATAATGAAATAGTTTTGTTGCCTTGTGGTGGCGATAAAAATACACAACAACAAGATATCAAAAAAGCGAAAGAAATAGCTAAAGAATGGGGATTTTGACATGAATAAAGAGCTTAAAGAGTTTGATGTTACTGAGTTTTTAAATGATGATGAAGATATTCAAACCTATTTAAATGCAGCGATAGAGGAAAATGATACTAAATATTTATTGCATTAGGCAATATCGCAAGAGCAAAAAATATCAGCCAGCTATCAAAACAAGTCGGAATGAGTAGAGAGAGTATTTATAAAGCACACTAAGTGTGTTCTGATGCTGGTCAATAGCTTCTTGGCCGATTCGATCTTGCTGCTGGTCATTTTGGGCTTGCGCCCACCCCTCACTTTGCCTTCAGGGGTTGTAAGCCGGACAATGGCATTCAGTTAAGCTCTCATAACTGGGCTCCATAAGATGTACACGAAACGTCAACAGCCCCTAGGTAACTCTCTAATTGATTCTGGTTATAACACTTCCCGTGAATTGGAATACCCCATAGTTTACCAATATATGTGATTTATTTTAGGTTGTTTTCTAAACGAAAACTGACCGAAATTCAACCGAATCCAATATTGCTTTTCATAATCGTCATTTTGGTCATTTATTGATACGTGAATATGCCCGATTTTTACCATACTAAATCCCGTTTCATGCTTTAACAGGCTGCCTTGACAAAGAATACTGTCAGTTAACGGGTTACAGAAAACCTTGGTTTAGTGGAAACCGTCAATTTAGCTAAAAATGCGGTGCCGGGCAGCCGGAAAGTGAACGGCAAGGCGTTGACTGGGGATATCAGTTTGAGTGCCGGGGATGTGGGGGCTTTTCCGGGAGTACTCTTTGGTGTAACCAATAATGGCCGATTCTCGGACGCAAATGAAAATGGTATCTATATTGTATATATCGCTAATCCTAATTCTGTAACTGATTTACCTGCTTATAACGGCGTGAAAATTTACTCGTATGGATTTCTTGTTGTATTTAAAAATAATGATCAGCAAATTCATCAAACATATTATTCCCATCAAGGCGATATCGCGACGCGACAAACATGGGGTGGGCCGGGGCAATACTTGCCCTGGACTATTCAATATAGTACGAAAAATAAGCCTTCTGCTGAGGATGTTGGGGCGGTGTCAGGTAAACAATATACCCATGATCTGACAATTCAATCGTCAGCTTGGGTGAAAATCGCTGAAGTCACAATGAAAGTTATGAGCACTATCAATATTAATATCGCTGGCGGTTCCGGGTACAACGTAGGCAGTTTTGACCAATGCGCTATCACTAATATGGTTTTAAGAACAGGAAATGGATATCCAGCCGGAATCAATGCGGTGATGTACACAACTAGTGATCGTGCCCCTACTGACTTGGCAACTGTTAATACATCTGGTGATAACTATGACATTTATATATTCATTGGCCCTTTTGCTCAAAACATAATTTTAAATGCTTTTGTATCAGATAATGCGACTGTTAATCAATTATTGAAGATAGCAGAGTTATCAGAAGTTCCTACAGGAGCGGTTAAGGGGAGAGTTTACTCTTATTTATTATCTGGAAAAGAAAACGATATCTATCCAACTGGCGCTGTAATTCCATGGCCGTTACCCAATCCCCCATCAGGTTACCTAACATGCAATGGCCAAGCATTTAATAAATCCCTATATCCACAATTAGCGGTGGCCTACCCATCAGGAACACTGCCTGATTTGCGTGGTGAATTTATCCGTGGCTGGGATGATGGGCGCGGTGTGGATAGTGGTCGTGGCATTTTAAGCTTACAAAATCAACAAGTTCAGTTTCATTCTCATCTTGCCGGCCATGGCGGGCGAGGACAAGGAAACTTTGGTATAACAAAGGCATGGGCATACCCAGGCTCATACCATGATGATTCGAAACAAGCATTACCGTTTACAAACAACGGTAGTGATTTTGATGGATTTACAAACAATGGTGCTGTTGGTGCAGAAACTCGCCCCCGCAACATCGCATTTAACTACATAGTGAGAGCAGCATAATGACAGAACAAAAATACTCTTTAGAACCAGAAATGGCAGAATTAGGCAAAGACAGACTGGCATCTAAAGCCGGTTGGATAAATGTTTACCACACCGATCAAATGACAAGGGAGTTTACCGGCGCTGATATTGAATATCTGATGCTCGGTATCGGTCTATCAGCCGGGGCTTATCCTGATGCTCCAGAGCTACCTGGTTCCCATGATGAAGCGATTTGCCGTAGCACAGATGGAAAGTATTGGGAAATCTTACCGGATTATCGAGGAAAGACAGCTTACGATACCCAAACTTGTCAAAAACGTGAGATAACAGAAATCGGTGAGTTACCCGATACGCTAACGTTTAAGCAACCCAATACCCATTTTGACAAGTGGACCGGTAAAGAATGGGTAATTGATGAAGCTGTTCTGAAAGCCAGCCAGATTGATCAGGCAAAACAGCAGCGTATCATACTATATCAACATGCAAATGAAACCGTTATGTTACTACAATACTCTGTTGATACTGCATTAGCCTCTGAGGAAGAAAAGGTGCTGTTGCTTGAGTGGAAAAAATATTTAGTATTGTTAAGCCGCGTAGATACCTCATTGGCTCCTGATATTACATGGCCGGAGATGCCAAAATAAATCACGTATCTTAATAAAATGCACGGTGTGCCAAGTTTTTTTAATTTACATGGCACATTTTTCATTTTATGCGGCTTATGCGTAATACCACATTGACAGTCACAGCGTTTGAGAGAGGCATTTGTTACATTAAAAAATAAGATAGGAACTGAGTTGGTAGTCATGATTATGGTTGTATTTCTTTTCTTAACCGAGTGCACACTTATCAGGAAAGCGTTAAGTCATGCGGTTTTTCAGTTCCTCGAACATCAGAAAAAACGTAAATTCCTAGTTTCTTAGCTGTAGTACTAAAAAATTTGACCATAGAATGACCTCAAATATTTGGCAATGAAATTCAGAATAAATGCTAATGTATTGTTTGAGAATACATAAAAATTTTGTCTTTTTATTGAGTTATGTATTAAGATAATAATATTGATAAACTACGTTTTGGAATTACCAATGATTACGGAATTAGTAAAGAAAAATATATCATGGAGTACTTTTTTAGTTGGAAGCTACGTTTCTCTTATCTATCTAACTGGTGTTACCAGATATAAGAACCTTTTTCTTATATTGATGCTAATAACATCAATTTTTTATCTATATAAAAACCCCAAAATATACTTTGGCGCATTAAGGAATAAAATATTTTTTGCACTGTGTTTTTTTGCTTTTGCAGTAATTTATTCTATTTTTATATCGAAAAATCCTGAACTTAGTTTCAATGAAATGAAGACGCCATTCTTTAGAGATGTATTCTTTGTTTCTATTTTAATATTTTTTTTGTTATATAAAGAGGATAACCTAAAAATAAATAAAATGATCTTATGTGGTTTTTTTATAGGGTTATTTCTGATAACTTCAAAAGAAATTTATTTATATTGCATGGATTACAAAGATAATATAATGCCATTTTCTAATTATAATCATAGAAGTGTCTCGGATGGCATTGTGTTTTTCTTTCCTGTTTTACTATCTATTTGGTATCTTATTAAAAAAAATAACTATTTTAGACTGCTAAGTATAATATTATTTTCTATTTTAGTATTATTTGCATTACTAGGAACTCTTTCTAGAGGTGCTTGGCTTGCTGTTTTCTCCATGTATATACTTATTTTGTTATTAAATAGAGATTGGAAAATATTCATAATCACATTAATCTTGGGAACTGCCATTTTCTCGATAATAAAATTAGAAAAAGATAATAATAAATCTTTACTTTTAACAAAAATGGAGCAACTAGACAGCAGCCATAGATATAAAAATGGCACTCAAGGTTCTGCTTTAACGTTAATATTAGAGAATCCTATTTGGGGGTATGGTGCGGGAAATAAAATATACGATTCTGTATATAATAGTAATGTCGTTAATCATAAAGAATGGACATTTGAAAACTCATTAGGCCCACATAATATATATCTTACAGTTTGGTTTTCATCAGGGATTATTGGAATTTTATCCTTTTTATATCTTGTATTTACATATATAAAAGAGGCGGCGATATTAGTTCTAAGTAAAAACAAATACACAAAGCAAGCTTCAATCATGCTAGTGGTTTCTTTTATTGGATATTTTATCGTTAGAGGTAATTTCGAAAGCGTTCACTTAAACATATTAGGTGTTTATCTGGGATTTTTAATGTCAGTTATAGCTAATAATGATAGCCGTCTTAGTTGACGGCTTTATTCTATAACCATTCATTTAAAACATCTAAAAGTTTATTACTGATGTTTTCCCAATCGTAGCTATTAAGTGCAATTAATTTAGCTTGATTGGCAATAATTTTCATATTTGGATCATTTAGTGTCTCATTAATATCTAAGGAAATACTCTCAACAGATAAAGGTTCTTTCAAATGGAAACCCGTTTTATTATGTATAACAAATTCTTTTATTCCACCTCTAGGGCTTACAAGAACAGGAGTTCCACTGGCCATTGATTCTAAAGCTACCATGCAGAAAGCTTCATCCGCTAATGATGGAATTACTGTTAAGTTGGCTAGTGGATAGATTTTATGCATATTTTTAGGAGAAATATTTCCCGCAAGTATACAGAATGAATTCATCTTTTTAGCTTGTTCAATGACTTTTTTTCTATAATATTCACGATCTCCTTTCTTCTTATTTTCATAATCTCCTACAATAAGTAATTTTATATTTTTTATTGTATTTTTCAATATGGTTATTGATTCCATTAGTTCAAGGACACCTTTACCTTTATCTAACCTTCCTGCATAAAGAATAATAGTATCTTTATCTTGTAAGTTAAACTTTCCTCTATTCCAGCATTCACTAGAATCATACATGCTTTTACTAATACCATTAGGAACTACCTTTACATTAATACCGGGAACTTCTTTTTTAAAAAAATCGGCTAAAAAAACACTTGGTGTAATTAACTTTGTTTTGAAATCAAGGTGTTCTGTATTTTGTTTATTATGCATGTGAAGAATCATTAATTCTTCCGGATAATACTCTTTTATTTCGTTATACAATCTAATAGAGTTATGAACTATTAATATCGAGTCACTTTTTTTACTTATCTGATAAGCTTTTGAGGCTATTCTTTTACTATAAGGAAATGGATCTAACCCAGTCCATTTTTTAAATACTCTTTTGTAAATACTACTAATGTGAACTCTATATATGGTAGATGTCTCATTTATTATTTCTATTTTTCTTTCATTGCGCTCTCCCTTACAAATTATTATATTTTTAACGTTTGATTTTTTTGCCACATTATAAATCCACCATTCAACAGCAGCCGAGTAGGTAGGAGGGATAGAGTGAAATTCTGGAGCTACAAATATAATTCTTTTCATAATAATATTTCCTCTTTGATAATCATAGTCAATTCATAAATATTTAGATACTTTTATTTCATTATTATAAGTGGCATAGGGGCTGAATCCAGACTGGGGCTAATGAGATATAAATATACCTTCATATTTCACAGCATTTTTATTTTGCCCTATTACGTAGTCAGCACTTACTATTGGGGGCCTGTCTCCCCGATAGCGTTGTTTGCTTAACTGTTGAAAATCAGAGGCATGTGAATTGATAAACCTCTTATTTACTACACTATGTATTCTTATCATATTTTTGCATAATTGATGGTTAAGTTACTAAAGAGTACTCAGAACTTACCCGTTTACAATCTCTGCTTTACCGAGATATCAGCTTATTCTAAATTACATAACGTAAGGATACATAATAAGTTATAGAGAAGAGTTTAGCTAGATAAAAATTGGATTTTAGTTCCCTCTGTTTTTTTGGGGTGATTATCTTATTTATGGAGTCCTTTCTTCCGTAGTCGCCCTTATGTCCTTATCAGGCTGACATATGGTTATCTGTACTTTAGTTCTATTCTTTCTTGTTTTACACAAACAAGAAAGAAATTGATAACTGCGATCCCTGAGAATTACTATCTATTGCGTGGATCTTCATATTCAGCCTGTCAGTATTAGAATTAAATGGAATAGTTAACAGAAAAAGGTGTTGTCTATGCTCCTACTGTAGAATTGAATAAACATCTCAAACTCCGGTTTGAGATTAAGAATGTAAAATCAGATGGTGTAACCTACAACCAATCGGCAGAATACTGAGCCTGTAAAATTAAAGTGATCTACCTCGGTGGACTACGAAATGGCAGCATAATAGGTGGGAATAATCTCAGAGGAGACAGACTAAATAGGATGTTTTATTATTGTCATCAGGCTGCATAGGCAGCCCTTATTGTTATCATTCTGGTATCTTGGGCCATTCAATATCAGGCGCTAGTGAAGTATCAACACGGCTCAGTAATACCAGATACTTTTTCCAGTTCAGGAGTTGTGCTTTTTCTTCTTCTGAGGCCAGTTCAGTCTCGACAGCATATTGTAATAAAGTAGTGGCCTCATTAGCTCGTTGGCAAAGTGTGGCACGTTGCTGCTCTGCCTGTTTAACCTGACTTACTTTCAGAGCGTCTTTATCAGTTACCCACTCTTTACCGGTCCACTTATCGAAATGAGTTGCAGGTTGTTTGAAGGTCAGGGTTTCTGGTAATTTACCCAGCTCAGTCACTTCTTGCTGTGCCCGAGTTTGCTTGTTGTAAGCAATTTTTCCGCGATAGTCTGGGACAGTTTCCCAACACTCACCGTTTTCACTGCGACAAACGGCCAAATCATCAGACGTCGGTAGCTCTGGCGCATCGGGATAAGCACCCGCTGATACGCTGACACCCAACATTAAGTATTCAATATCAGCACCTGTAAATTCTTTTGTCATCTGATTAGTATGGTAAACATTTATCCAACCGGCTTTCTCGGCTAAACCATCTTTACCCAATACTGCCGTTTCTGGTTCTAAAGAGTATTTTTGTTCTGTCATTATGCTGCTCTCACTATGTAGTTAAATGCGATGTTGCGGGGGCGGGTTTCTGCACCGACAGCACCGTTGTTTGTAAATCCATCAAAATCACTACCATTGTTTGTAAACGGTAATGCTTGTTTCGAATCATCATGGTATGAGCCTGGGTATGCCCACGCCTTTGTTATACCGAAACTTCCTTGTCCTCGTCCGCCATGGCCGGCAAGATGAGAATGAAACTGAACCTGTTGATTTTGCAAACTCAAAATCCCACGACCACTATCCACACCACGCCCATCATCCCAACCGCGGATAAATTCACCGCGTAAATCCGGTAATCTTCCTGATGGGTATGCTGCCGCTAATTGTGGATATGTGGATTTATTAAATGCTTGGCCGTTGCATATTAGGTAACCTGATGGGGGATTGGGCTGCGGCCACGGGATGGGGGCACCGACTGGGATGTTACTTGCTGCGTCAATATCATCAAGAGTAGCTAATATACCTGACTTTTTGGGATGATAAATCTCTCCAGCCCAACGATTTCCATCCCAATAATCCAACCATGCTTTCCCTTGTCGCATGCCAAGCATGTGTATCTCGTTTCCATCCCGCGCAGAAACACGATCTGCAACCACACTCCCATTAACAGTCCCTCCAGATTTTGGATATGCCCCCACATCCCCGGCAGTAGGTTTATTATTCGGACTATAAACACGCAGCCCACTCTCGTAGATATATCTTTTCGCCCATATGTCTTGCCCGGATACAACATCGGCAGTGTCTCCGGATTTTACATATCCGGTTGCGTCCACATTCCCGTTCACGACCCCGCCAGATTTTGGGTACGCCCCCTTAGCCAAATTGACGGTTTCCACTAAACCAAGGTTTTCTGTAACCCGTTAACTGACAGCAATCTTTGCCAAGGCAGCCTGTTAAAGCATTAAACGGGATTTAGTATGGTAAAAATCGGGCATATTCACGTATCAATAAATGACCAACATGGCGATTTTGAGAGAAAGATATTAACCGTGATGGAATTATGAACATATTTTGAGTGATAAATCGGCGGATTTGCATGATGTACTTTCGTAGATCATACGACTTTCTACCTTCCAAATTCTTAAGAAGATAAGCGACATTACACTCCATACATTAATACTCCACTCTTTACTTTTGTGTTCTTCCTGTGAAGAGTTTTACAAAAACTTTTTTCTTCCTCAATTACTTGCAATATCTGGCTTTTCTGTTTCTCCTTTCATCAATACTGGCACTGTCTGGATCTGTGATTTTTGCATAAAATTTATGCAAGATTTTTAAGCGCCAAACTGGGCAAGCAGGTACGGTGTAATGACTGCTTTTGTCATTGCTCATTCCATCATGGATTCTATGCATTTTCTTATAAAATTAGCCTTTGAGGTAATTTAGCTTAAATGCTAATATTCATCTCAGGAGGAAAAAGAGTGTTTAAAGTTATTTATCATGATGAAGCAGCCAGGGAAGCCGATAGATTACCGAAACTCACAAAAGTGAAGTATGACCGGCTGGTTAAAAAACTGGAGGAAAATCCGCGTATCCTGCGGGAGCCGGATACAAAACCCCTTGGTGACGGGCTTTACGAGATCCGCACAATGGGTAACGACATCGCTCGCGGCATTTGGGTTTATGCGGTGGGTAGCAAGATCTATATGCTCCGTATCTTCATTAAGAAAACCCAAAAGACACCAAAAAACGAAATCGAGCTAGCTAAGCGAAGACTGGAGGAAATCAAACGTGAAATTGAAAACGCATGACGAATTACATGCTGAATGGATGAAAGACCCGGAGTACCAGGCAGCATACGAAGCAGAAGAGCGAAAAGAAAAATTACAGGCGCTGCTAGCTGAATGGCGTCGCAATGCCGGCATCACACGCGCCCAAGTAGCAGAACGTATGGGGGTTAAGCCGCCGACTGTCTCTCGCATGGAAAGCAATATCAATAAGGCCAGCATAGATACCCTTGCACGCTATGCCCGAGCTTGTGGTGTCGAAAAACTCCAAATAACACTTTAATTTTAGCCATATCCCTATCCCCCGGTATCTTTATCGTGAATTTTGATTAAGATACTGGGCATTAGGATTAACGTATTACGTTTTAGGTTTACGGCACAGGCTGTTACATAGTGCTCAAGTGCCGCAATTAGCTTTCATTGTTTTTTTCAACCTTAACTACCGCCGATGGGGTAATTCCTAGTCATTCGGCTAGCTACGAACTGTTAATACCTGCTTTCTGTTGCATGCTTTGGATCAGTTCGGAGTATATAAATTCTTCTTCCCTTAGCTTCCAGCTTTTCAAACGACAGTATCGTTTACCCCTCATTGTGAAATATCAGTTCAAATATTCATGTCCCTTTTAAGTTGGAAGGCATTAATTTGTAAGTACATTTAAATAAAAGGTCAATTTTGTTTATGGATTCATTATTTCAATCGTGCACTATATTATAGTGTTAAGAAGTGTGCAATTAATCTCCTATAATATCGTATGAATATAAAACTCGAATCATAAGCACCGCTCTGTTTTCGTGGATCAACATATCAATGGCTTCATAGTTATGAAGCCCAATATTACGAATGATAACATTTGCTTACAGATATAATATCAAATTCATCCCTTAATGAAAGAAATGGTGGAGTTTCCCACCATTTAAAATTCTATTTCTTTCTTATCTTCATAAATTTTCTTTTAAAACTAAATCGAACATTAGGATCTAATATGAAACTTAATGTAGACAGATTTTTTACTATCTTGTAGACAGAGTCAGAATATTCATTTGATAATTTATCTCCGAACTTATAGATAAGCTCTATAGCATGGCAAGCTGTAAGATTCCTAAACTTCTTCCCGAAAGTTTTATCATTTATTAAGATAACCTCTGCCATTATATTTACTTTAATTTCATTAATTGAATTAGAAAGACTTCCTTCCCTTTTTACATAATTATAGTATTTCATCTCAGTATAATGAATGTTATTACACTTGGCCAATAACAAAGGAAATGACAATGCATCCTCATAACAAGAGACTTCAGGGAAATTATTCCCAAAAAATAATTCCTTCCTGAAAAACTTCCCTATTGAATGTGCCTGAAACTTCTTATGAATTAAAAATTCTTTTATTGCTGTGTCTCTATGGAGTTCTACTGAGGACAGTAATTTTGATCTTTCTATTATGTCTGACTCTTTTCTTACTTCATTTAACTTACTAATAAGCATATCTGGTTTCTTATATGCCAAGAAATCTAAAATTTCTCTCATAGAGAAATCAGACAAAAAATCATCACCATCAACGAATGTTATATATTCTCCATTGCTTACTTCTACCGCATATTTTTTTACTTTTCCTAAGCTCCTAAATTCCTTTCTTATATAAATAAAGGATTCATTTTCCTTTGAGAATTTTTTTAAGATTGATGGAGTTGAATCAGAAGAACTGTCATCTATCAGCAAAACCTCATAATCATCAGAAGAAACTTTGCATAGGCAATTTTTTATACTTTCTAAGCATCTTCCTATTAAATCTTCTAAGTTATGTGCTGCAACTATGATTGATAGCTTTTTGTCAAAATGTAAACGTGAACCTTGCATTATTCTCTCCCTTGTATTATCTGACTGACGCCATTAAATATTAAGTGCTGATTTCACTCTTTTTAAAAAGTTTAAATCATATAAATTGGAAATTGACATTTTTATTGTACGGTTATCAGTTAGTTTTTTTCCGTTAATTATATTCTGTAATTTAATTACTAATTCATGGGGTTTATCAACAGGATATAGCTCACCATTAATTTCATCTTTTATGATATCAGCAGGGCCAGTTTTGCAATCAGAACTTATACAGTATATACCTTGAGCATTAGCTTCTCCTAATACCATAGGGAATCCCTCAAAGTTTGAGGTTAATAACAGAACTGTAATTTCTTTAATTTCATCGATAATATAATGCCATGGCTCATTATGCCACCCATGCCATATTATATTGCTAGTTATATTTAGACGGTCCGCTACGCTACGTAATATTTTTTCATCACGACCGCTGCCAACAATATTTAATTCCCAATCACCATGAACTTGCGATAATGCCTTAAACATACCACTAATATTCTTATCATCATCGGTTAATCTGCCTACATATAGAAATTTGGTTATATTCCCACTTGGTCGAGGGATAGTTTCGCTTTTCTGAGAAACAGGGTTAAAAATAGTAAAAATTTTATCTGGATTAACACCTCTATCAATAAGTTGCTGAGTTATACCTGAACTAATAGACAGGTGATAATCGGCTTTTATTACATAAATATTTTTATACAATTGATCAAGAGAAGAGTGAATCCATGAGAATATAGGGGTTTTAGAAAAAATTAATTTTTTCGCCAAACTTGTTATATAGCAACTTAGCGGATCTATTGCAATAACGATATCCGGCTTTTCTTTTCTCATAAATTTAGAGAATGAAAAGGCAAAGTGTATTCTGCGAACCTTTGTATTATATATCCCAGAGTGGATGCGGTGAAACGACATTCCATTTAACCATCCATCATCTATTTCAACAGATTCCTGGCGGATATCATTAATAAAAAGAAAACTGATATCTAATTGTAGACTCTCTTTTGACAATAGAGCCACTAATTTTTTGCATACAGTTTCCCTTCCTCCGAAGCCCGGCATATCGTAGGCTACAAGAACAATTTTTTTAGCTTTCATAAGTTAGTCTAATCTTGTCATTATTACCTGTTAATTTTATCTAAAAATCAGGCTCAACACAAATTCTGTTTGTATTTTTCGCAGTATGGAGTTTATTTAGGAATTTCATCTGATGGCAATGAGCTGTATTTCATGATGTTATTACTAAAATTCAAAACATTATCTTGGTTTTCACATATTTCATTAGACAACATTTTACAATTTTCAAGTATTGTAGGCTCTTTGATACCTGTCCATTCTGAAAATAGTGTTAAGAAATTCATTGAATTTCTTTAAGCATTAATAACTTTCCGTGATGTATCATCATAAGATGTAATAAACATGGGGACCTGGTAATTTTGCTTATATTTATCATTATGAGCAAGCCTCATCTTCTCAGTATTTTTCTCAAAGAAAGAAACGCCATGATCAGCAAAATACATCAAAGACCAATCATTCTCATTTTTCTGCACTTCATCAGTAATTATTGACAATAAGTTATCAATGTTTTCAATACTCTGTATATAGCAAGAAATCTGCTCTGACTTAAAAAACACTTTGTATTCATAATTTGTTCGGGTACAAGCAGGAGAGTGTGATCCCATTAAATGGATAACAATTAATTTTTTGTCTTTCTTATCTTCTAGGACTTTTTTCACAATGGGTATTATATTTGTATCAGGCATACTTCTGTTAAGACCAGAACTGGATTCGCCTTTTTTAATAAACAATGGAGAATCGGCTCTTGCTCCCATACTGGCAACCGGAGTATCAAATAACCCCATCGAACCTTGATTTGATATCCAATAGGTATAAAAGCCAGCTTTTTTCGCCAGTGTAACAATATTATTGCTTAAAATCTCTTTACCATCTTTGACCATTGCTAGTGAGCTTGCCAGTGATATCTGGGTTGATGGGCCTGCTGAGATATAATTTGTAAAAAGCGTCCCATTCGCAGTGCTCATAAAAGGCGTATTGTGTATCGGGAACCCATATGCATTCATAAAATCTCTACGCACACTCTCCCCAATAACAACGACGTAAGTGTTATATTTTGACTGTGTTGATACTGCTCCCCATGTATCTTTCTCTCTCAATATTTCCTGCATTTTTTTATATTCATTTTTTACCCTTATAAAGTTTATAGTGACATCTTTGACTACTCTGATTTCAGGAAGACCTGAGTCAAAGATATTAAATTCTTTGCCCTCTATAAAGGATTTTAAAGGGTGGTGAATTATTGTGATTAATATAAAAGAAAATAGAAAAACATTAATCTTTTTATATAAATTAATGCTTACCTTTAGCGATAAAAGACAAAATATCAAGATAAGCGCACTAAAAAGATAATATCCAATTGGAATAGAAGAGATAAACTCACTGGTTTCTTGTTCGTTTGTATAAAATAATGAAAGAATCGAATTGAAGTTTGGTGATCCATATGTAAGCCCAATAGGAGCATAAACGAGAGTTGCTATACCAAGGACAATCAGAAGAGTTCTATAGACTATAGTAACCTTGTTTAGTAATAGAAAAATAAAGAATATAGCGAATACATACGCTATTTTTAAGCGATAGCCTAAAGCTATATGAGCTAAAAGGCAAAAAGCGAATAGTGCAATAACTGGTAATAGCTTGATTAGGTGGGATTTTGTAAGTTTCATATTAATATATCAATAGAACATCGTGTAGTGGTAAAAAGTAGTTTAGCTTTCGAAAAACAAGAAAAACTGAGATTCAATTTCTTCATTCAGACAGATTTTCTACTAATACTATACTATGTATTTTTCATCATGTGAATAAGAGCAATATAATTATTTTATCTTTGATACTTTAAACCTGAATACTTTACCTATAATATACAAAACCCCACACAGTGTATAAACATCAATATAGATTCTCAATTTACACCATGCGTTAATAAATCACAGCAGAGGGGTAAAGTAAATAAGATAATTATTAAATACACGGATATAGGCTAACTCTTGCCGTATTTAGTCCCATTTAATATTTTAAAAAGCCGACTTTACAATGATCGCTGTGAATTAATGAGTTATAAAAAATATAGTTAAAAAGGGGATGATTATTCTGCAATTGAACTCACCAATGCCTATATTGATCCCCTGCAACTGATAGCAATCGGGTAAGCCTTCTCATCTTTCGCCCAGTATTTTCATCAAACTTCACGATAAAGATACCGGGGGATATGGCTAAAATTAAAGTGTTATTTGGAGTTTTTCGACACCACAAGCTCGGGCATAGCGTGCAAGGGTATCTATGCTGGCCTTATTGATATTGCTTTCCATGCGAGAGACAGTCGGCGGCTTAACCCCCATACGTTCTGCTACTTGGGCGCGCGTGATGCCTGCATTGTGACGCCATTCAGCTAACAGCGCCTGTAATTTTTCTTTTCGCTCTTCTGCTTCGTATGTTGCCCGATACTCCGGGTCTTTCATCCATTCAGCGTGTAATTTGTTATGTGTTTTCAATTTCACGTTTGATTTCCTCTAATCTTCTCTTGGTACTACAGCCGTACTACTTCCTTTTTCAACAGAAGAGACATTCATAGAAAAGTTTAATTCATATAATTTCTCAGGGTTGTGAGCATCAAGGAAAATGCAACTTTCTGGTATCTACGGCTGTAGTATTAGCATCGGATACACCAGAATATAAAGCGGTACCTTTGTCGTCGTCGCGAGTGGATTATTTCAGTATCCTGCCGCAGGTAAGCTGGTTGAAATTAGTTTCGCGGATGGCTGACCTGATAAGCCTATGATCAGACAAACATTGCAAATTGAACAGGCATTACCGAGCATTAAGCCCGGCGAATGGTCGCAACAACAGCGCGTTGGTGCCATTGGTCAAAATGACGAAAAAACGGTGGGAGGTGCACTGATAGAGAAAATTACCGATATCCGCAGAAGTGTTGCAAGCGTGCATGAATTCGGTTCGTCGGTTCCATTGGGTAGCAACAGCATCAATATGTTAACTCTGTTGAGCAATATTCTTAATGTGGCTGACGAATTAGCAAAAGCGACGGCAAGCCACACACAGCAATATCGGCGCACCTTTAATTCAGAAAATTTAAACGCAATAGCCGGAAAAATACGCACTGTGAATAAGAAATACGAGGGGGTTCATTGATTAGTAAAATGCCCGAACTCTTAGTTAATATCCAAGAGACGGGCAGCAGTTAAACTATACTAATTTTGAGGTTGACGCCACACGCCGCCGCATAGCGTTCAAGTGTTGCAACACTGGCTTTCATCGGTTTTTTTTCAACCTTAGCTACTGCCGGTGGGGTAATTCCCAATCTTTCGGCTAACTGTGAACTGTTAATACCCGCCCTGTTTTTCATACTCTGTATCAGCTCGTAGAGTTCCTCTTCCTGCTTGGCTGCTTCATAAGCAGCCTGAGCTCCGGGGGATGAAAGGGCTTGCGCCCTGACCTCTGACCAAGGAATGCCTTTAACTTTCATTTGTCATCTCCTCTAATCTTTGCAATGCCAGTTTTATTTCTGACGCTGGGGTTTTTAGTGTTTTCTTGATAAATGTACGGAGTATGTAAATTCGTCGGCCAGTGGCATAAGCAAGAATGGTCCGGGTAATGTCTTTATTGCCAACTCTTATTTACTGATCCACGAAGATGGCGTGGCATTTATGATTCGAGCTTTATTATTGCAGGGGATCTATTGAACACGTTTTAACACTCTGTTGCATCCATGCACCAGAGTGTTAACTGAGTTCATGTCTTGCCGCTTCTGCCAAAAAGTGACTTCTGTCTCGATATTGTGCCGGACTTTCTTTGACGCGATTATCAATACGCTGAATGAGTGTATCAGGTAGTGAGATATTAATACGCTGCTGTTTTCCAGAAAACTCAGATAAATCAACATCGATAACAAACCAGCTATCAACGTATTGATATTCTGTGTTTTTTGCATAAACCAAATAGCCGGCATCCTGAATGTGTTCAACGGCTCTGCTGTTTGCGACCCTGTCTTCTACTGTTAACAAGATAGCCTCACGCGCCATTATCGCAATATCTTCTTTATTATCAGCAGCAGAGAAACAGCCATAATCTTCGGTACACAGCGCAGGAATAACCAGACCATACGCTGTATTTTCGTCTTTCGGCAACTCAACACCTACTGAGAAAAACATGATGACCTCCAAAGTTGGCGGGGATTAAATCCCCGCCATTTTCTTTATCGATTTGACGGTACCGATAGGCAGATCTTTTTTGGGATGCGGGACTGGGAACGTCTTTCCGGTTATAGGTGACCACCAAATTTGGTGACTCCCTCCGTTATGCCTTTTAAGTTCACACCCAACGGCAGTCAGCTCTCTTATCAGGTCAGTTGATTTCATATATCCTCCCAACCTGAGATTAATATACACACACACACACACGAAGTGAATTTATTTATCTCAAGTGAACTATGTCAAAATAATGGCTAAGAGATTTTCCAGTACATGATGTTGAAAAATATGACATTATGGCAGGTCTACGCCTAGAGTTCAGGGAGTCTAATCCCCTGGAGGAAAATGTATTACTTGGGATATGCTGTGATGCAGTTTCTGAGTTGGTAAAGCAAGACAATGCTAATTTTTTGCTTATTTGTCACCCAAAATTAGCTCATAATTCCCTCATGGCTAATATCTTTCTCTCAAAATCTCCGTGTTGGTCATTTATTGATACGTGAATATGCCCGGTTTTTGCCATACTAAATCCCGTTTCATGCTTTAACAGGCTGCCTTGACAAAGAATACTGTCAGTTAACGGGTTACAGAAAACCTTGGTTTAGTGGAAACGGTGAATCAAGCTAAGAATGCGGTGCCGGGCAGCCGGAAAATTAATGACAAGGCGTTGAGTGGGGATGTCAGTTTGAGTGCCGGGGATGTGGGGGCGTTTAAATTAGGTAGTAGCGGGGGTTATTCTTATAAAGATGGTGTTCCGTGGAATGCTGTTTCAGGAATATATAACTTAAGTTATTCTACTTATAGTGCGCTTATTGCTCATTTCAGTGATGGTATTGGGAGTTGTCCAGCATTTCAGTTGCATGTTGGTAACAGAAATTCTGGAATTGCTTATCGCTCTGCCCGCGATAGTTACGGGTTCGAGGAAGATTGGACTAATATCTATACAACAAAAAATAAGCCTTCTGCTGGGGATGTGGGGGCATACCATAAATCCGAATCTGATAATAAATATCAGCCAAAAGGGAATTACCAGCCTACAGGCAATTATTCCGTTCGAGGAGAAAGCTACACAAAACAGGAGTCTGATGGAAGATATCAGCCAAAAGATCGATCTTTTACTGTTGTTTATTCTGGAGTGTTACCGTCCAGAACCCCAGTAAATCTGGCAAAAAATATCTGGGGTAAACTGGTAATTTTAGAGAGAGAAGATGGCATTTTTTTCTTTTTTTACTGTATGTCCAGGGATGGTATTTATGCTATTGGAGGGGATAACTCAACAGAGATGAGGGTATCAGGGAATGGTAGTAAAATTGAATTCTGGGCGGGCGGTGTTCAACCAGTCAAAGTTTATATTTTGGAGTAATAAAAATGGAAATTTTTGTCAAAAAATTAATTTAGACCATTTTCAAACATTCCCTGAGTCAGAAAGTAGAGAGGATTTTTATTGTATTGAATTCGATGGCAGTTTTGATTAGATCTGTAATTATGAATTTAAAATCGAAAATGACGATTGTGCCATGTTTCCATCTAATAAATACCATGTAATCGCAGCTGAGAAAGAGCGGGAAAATATATTAACCACGGTGACCATGAAAACGCAACTGTTTAGCCCCAACATTTGATGGTGCAGGCTCTAAGATGCGTGGGATTTATGTGTTAAGCTAATTAACCTGAGGTTTGCTTAAGAAGGGAACTAAGTGCCTGAGGCACGATCAAAGTTTTTGTCAAAGAAAACAAAATCGTGGAGATCCTCAGGCAGGTTTAATTTAGAAGAACTTTACTGCTGCGTCGAT
>NZ_PUJV01000023.1:0-61485 GCF_011189495.1 Photorhabdus stackebrandtii | reverse complement strand
ACGTTTAAGACGAAGACGTGGATAGGCTGGGTGTGTAAGTGCAGCGATGCATTGAGCTGACCAGTACTAATGAACCGAGCGGCTTAACCTTACAACACCGAAGGGGTTTTGGTGTGAGAGATGAGAGAGTTTCAGCTTGTTTGCCAGATTGGTTCGGATGGTGGTGTGTTGAGCAGGCACATCACGGTCGGAATGAACTGAATTTGCCTGGCGGCGATAGCGCGGTGGTCCCACCTGACCCCATGCCGAACTCAGCAGTGAAACGCCGTAGCGCCGATGGTAGTGTGGGGTCTCCCCATGTGAGAGTAGGGAACTGCCAGGCTTTAATTTAGCTTTGTGTGATGAAGAATGACACAGAGTGTTATGGGTGGAAAGTAGGGCAAAATCGCAGAGGGTGATTTTGAACGTCGCGAAAAGCGGCGGTCCGAAGGGCGAATGGCAGAAGGGCCATTCGTAAACTGCCCTGATTGGCATTGAAATTTTATGTTGTGGTAACGACATAAAGGACAAGAAATTCGGTGGTGCGGTAGTTCAGTTGGTTAGAATACCGGCCTGTCACGCCGGGGGTCGCGGGTTCGAGCCCCGTCCGCACCGCCACTTAATTTCTAGAGAAACCCTGAGAGAAATCTCAGGGTTTTTTCTGTTTAATAAATATTAAAATCAATAATTCCCTCATTATATTTGATAGAATCAGATGGTTTTAATATTACGTTCTGCATTGAAGAGGTTTTTCACGTGATAAAGAAAACCTATGCAATAAGATATGTCGCAGGGCAACCTGTTGAACGTGTCTTTCCGATGTCAACTCATCAGCTTGGACGGTCATTACCTGTAGGTATCCCTTTGATTACTGATACAAATGAGCTTAGGGTTGTTGTATGGAATATTTATAAACAGCAGCGCCCTTCATGGAGAAAGGTTTTGAAGGAGCTTACTAATGAAAGCCAGTTAATTTTATTGCAAGAAGCGCAGACAACTCCTGATTTAGTTGAATTTGCTACTTCAAATTATCTGACAGCTGATCAAGTTCCTGCATTTTTATTGCCTCAACATCCCTCTGGTGTAATGACGCTAGCAACTTCTCATCCTATCTATTGTTGTCCATTGAGAGAGAAAGAGCCTCTTTTACGCTTATCTAAATCAGCTCTCATCACTGTTTATTCTTTACAGGATAATCGCCAGCTGATGGTTATTAATGTACATGCGATAAATTTCAGTTTTGGTGTGGATGTGTATAGCCGTCAGTTGAATAATATTGGTGCTCATGTTCGTTTACATAATGGCCCAGTAATTATGGCTGGTGACTTTAATGCATGGAGTAAGCAACGATTAAATGCTCTTAAGCGTTTTACCGGACATTTACATCTTAAAGAAGTATCTTTTGCTGATGATTGTCGAACAATTGTATTTGGAAGACCTTTAGATTTTATTTTTTATCGAGAGTTAAATGTAGCTAATGCTATTGTTATGCCTACGGATGCTTCTGATCATAATCCTCTTATTGCAAATTTTTATTAATATTTTAAAAATATGTTTATCTATTTTTTATGAAAGATCATTATTTGATTTTTCATTTAACTTATTGAAAGTAAATATAATTAATTTTTTGTTATGTGTAAATGGATTTATATTTCAAAAATAAAAAATCACTCTTATTAAAGTAATATATATCATCATTCCAATTTTGAAAATTTAATAATATAAATAGATTAAGATTATTTAATTTATACTGCTTAACACAATGATATTAAAATATTAGTTATATCATACTCAAACAGATGAAAATAAATGCCAGATTATTCTGGCATTTATAAGGATGAATTATTTAATTTGGCGGGTTTGGGAAGTGTTTTTCTTTATGCCTAAGAAATAGGTAATTGACAATAAGGCTACCCATGCAATTCCCACAATTAATGCAATACGGGTTTTCTCAAAATAGCCCAGTAATACAATAACAAATACCATAAAGATAATTGTTAATATTGGTGCTATTGGCCACATAGGAACAGGGAATTTTAATGTTTTAACTTCTTCTTTACTCATTTTGCGGCGCATAGCTACCTGAGAAAGCAAGATCATCAGCCATACCCACACAGTGGCAAATGTTGCGATAGAAGCAATGATAACGAAAATTTCATTCGGAAGCAGATAGTTAAGAACAACGCCAATCAGCAGGACGGCTGACATAACTACCACCGTCATCCACGGTACACCATTACGGCTCAGTTTGGTGAATAATTTAGGCGCCTGTCCTTCTTGGGCCATACCATACATCATGCGGCCAGCACCAAAAATATCGCTGTTAATCGCAGAAACTGCGGCAGTAATAACCACAATGTTAAGAATATTAGCCGCAGAATTGATACCTAAGCTGGAAAAAATCTGTACGAATGGGCTCCCTTCTTGACCAATTTGATTCCACGGATAGATACACATCAGAATAAACAGGGTCAAGACATAGAACAGCAAAATACGGAAAGGAACAGCATTGATTGCTTTTGGAATAGTTTTTTCAGGATTTTTAGCTTCGCTGGCAGTGATACCAATGACTTCAATACCACCAAAAGCAAACATCACAATGGCAAGTGAAGCTATTACACCACTAATGCCATTAGGCATAAAACCGCCATATTCCCATAAACTGGAAATTCCGGTTACATGGTCTGTTTCCTGACCGAATCCATATACCATGATAGCCATGCCGCCGATAATCATAGCGATAATTGCGGTAACTTTTACAATAGACAGCCAGAATTCCATTTCACCAAAAATCTTCACATGGCAAAGATTAATTGCGCCAATGAAGCAGACAATACTCAGCACCCAAATCCACTGTTCTACATGAGGGAACCAGAGTTTCATATAAAAGCCGAATGCAGTAACGTCAGCCAGGCAGACAATCAGCATTTCGAATATATAATTCCATCCGGTTAGAAATCCGGCCAAAGGGCCAAGGTAATGGCTGGCATAGTGAGAAAAAGAACCGGCTACTGGGTGGTGAACAGCCATTTCACCTAATGCACGCATCACCATAAATACGGCGGCCCCGCCGATTAAATAGGCGAGTAATACGGCTGGGCCAGCTTGCTGGATAGCAGCTGCGGAGCCATAGAACAGCCCTGTTCCTATTGCGGAGCCTAATGCCATAAAGCGGATGTGCCGCCCGGTTAGACCCCGTTTCAGCTGAGTTTCATTATTCTGCATTATTTATTCCTGTCACTTTCTCAGTGCTAGATATATTTTAAGCACACAATGCCCCGATGAGCTTCATATTAGCCGAGCGAAGCAAACCCTGTACCTTACCATAAAGATTGATGTCCGCGGGATAGATATCTGTAATAATGCATTCCTATCTAATGAAACCAGAGATTTTTATGTTTTACCCGATTAACGAAATATTCCAGACATTGCAGGGAGAAGGTTTTTTTACGGGAGTCCCGGCAATTTTTATTCGTCTTCAAGGGTGTCCGATCGGTTGTAGTTGGTGTGATACTAAACACACCTGGGAAAAAGAAGCCGAAAAGCAGCGGGTGCTAGAGACAATCTTACTGAAGCCGAGTGAAAGCGATGAATGGGGTGAAGCATCACCTAAGCAAATTGCAGCACTGTTTGTTCAACAGGGATATACCGCGCGTCATGTTGTTATTACTGGTGGTGAGCCTTGCCTTTATGATCTGACTCCTCTGACTGAAGAGTTAGAAAGCCTTGGTTATCAATGCCAGATAGAAACCAGTGGTACGTATCATGTTAAATGTTCTTCTGCCACTTGGGTGACAGTTTCGCCAAAAGTTAAAATGCGCGGTGGTTATCAGGTATTGCAGCAAGCTTTGCAAAGAGCTAATGAAATAAAACATCCCGTTGCACGTGAAAGAGACATTGAAGCACTGGATGAGTTATTAGCAACATTGGGTGACAACTCATCGCGTATTATTGCATTGCAACCTATTAGCCAGAAAGAAGACGCTACCCGTTTATGTATTGAAACTTGTATTGCGCGCAATTGGCGGCTTTCTATGCAAACACATAAGTATTTGAATATTGCTTGAGAGAAAATTACTGCACTGGAGGTTTCCTGGTGCAGTAATTTGTTTCACTTTCCGCGGAAAATACATCCTGCGTTACAGGTTTCTTTCACCATAACGGCACTGAGTTGTGGAACTGAGGGTTTAACTTTAGCCCAAATCCAGGCTGCCAGTACTTCGCTGGTTGGATTTTCCAGCCCAGGGATATCATTCAGGTAGTGGTGATCTAGCTGTTCCCAAATGGGTTTAAATACAGTTTTTAGATCAGCAAAGTCCATAATCCAACCACTATGAGGATCGACCTCCCCGGTAATTTCCAGTCGAACCATAAATGAGTGCCCATGCAGGCGTCCGCATTTATGACCTTCTGGAACATGTGGCAGGTGGTGGGCGGCTTCAAACTGAAAATCTTTAAAAATAGTTGTGCGCATAGTGGTTCTCCCTGACTTCAAAAAACCCGCTATTCTACCTGATCTGCTGAATTAAACCCGGTTTTTTCCTTTCTTTGCAATTGCCCTTATTAACTGTTTTATAGATATATTAAATCTGTAAATATGGTTAGGCGTTTTGGTTATTTGATATTGCGATAGTTTCTTTAAATAGTGGCAAGTTGCTGAGATAACCTTATTAACTATCCCTATTTATTTTCTTTACTCAAGATAACAGACATTGGTAATCGTAAAAGGCAGCACAGGATAATGAGCATAAAACCACCTTCAATTTCACTTTTGCCGGTTTCGCCTGAACAGCTAGCGCGTTTGCAATCGGCGATTGGGGATTTTTCACCGAATCAGTTAGCCTGGCTGTCTGGTTATTTTTGGGGAATGATGAATCAACAGCCAAAGGTTCAGTCTGTGGCTCCAGCGATTCCGGCACAGGAGACGATTACATTAATTTCAGCGTCACAAACAGGTAATGCTCGCCGTTTAGCTGAACAACTTCGTGATGATCTGTTGGCAGAAAAACTCAATGTCAATTTGTTCAATGCCGGTGATTATAAATTCAAGCAAATTGCTCAAGAGAAAATGCTCATCATTGTCGCTTCTACTCAAGGTGAAGGAGAACCAGCCGAAGAAGCGATTGCATTATATAAATATCTCTATTCTAAAAAGGCACCGAAGCTGAGTGATACTGAGTTTGCTGTTTTTGGTCTGGGTGATACTTCTTATGAGAAATTCTGTCAGGCAGGAAAAGATTTTGATAATCGTCTGAATGAATTGGGGGCTAAACGGCTGCTGGATCGTGTCGATAGTGATGTGGAATATCAGGAGGCGGCGGCTCAGTGGCGTAAGCGATTAACTGAAATCCTGAAACAGCGTATTCCTGCGCAGACAAATACGGCGATGACTTCTGTACAGAGCGAATCGGTACATGACGTTTTTTCAACTCCGTATACTAAGCAGGCACCATTGACAGCGGCCTTAGCAACCCGTCAGAAAATAACGGGTCGTGGTTCTGATAAAGATGTTCGCCATATTGAAATTGATCTGGGAGATTCAGGTCTGCGTTATCAACCGGGTGATGCTTTGGGTATCTGGTTTAAAAATGATCCGGCTTTGGTGGATGAATTGTTGAATCTACTCTGGTTGGAAGGAATAGAACAGGTTGAGGTGAATGATCAGAAATTACCATTAAGGGAAGCGCTGATTAGCCATGTTGAACTAACCCAAAATACCAGCTTGATTGTAGAGAAATATGCTGTGCTGGCGAAAAATGAAAAATTACTGTCTCTGATTGCCAATAAACAGGCATTACAGCAATACGCTCATAATAAACCTATTGCCGATATGGTAAGAGAGGCTGCTTCTCAGCCAGAAGCTCAACAGTTTATTGACTTATTGCGACCTTTAACGCCAAGGCTTTATTCAATTTCTTCCTCTCAGGCCGAAGTAGAAAATGAAGTTCACATTACAGTTGGTGTTGTCCGTTATGAAATTGATGGTCGGGCCCGCACTGGTGGTGCATCCGGCTATTTGGCAGATCGCTTACAGGAAGAGGGCGATATTCGTATTTTTATCGAGCATAACGACAATTTTCGTCTGCCTGCCGATCCGCAAACACCAGTCATTATGATTGGGCCGGGAACCGGAATCGCTCCATTCCGGGCATTTATGCAGCAAAGAGATGCAGATGGTGCTGAGGGGAAAAATTGGTTGTTCTTTGGTAATCCACATTTTACGGAAGATTTTCTCTATCAAGTGGAATGGCAGCGTTATGTCAAAGATGGCCTGTTGACTCGTATTGATCTGGCGTGGTCCCGCGATCAGCAGCATAAAGTTTATGTTCAGGACAAATTGCGTGAACAGGGCGAAGAAGTGTGGCGTTGGATCAAGGAAGGGGCACATCTGTATGTATGCGGTGATGCAAACCGCATGGCGAAAGATGTGGAACATGCGTTGCTGGATATTATTTCTGAATATGGTGGCATGGATACCGAACAGGCAGATGAATTCTTAAGTGAACTGCGCCTTGAGCGCCG
Organism: Photorhabdus stackebrandtii; assembly: GCF_011189495.1. Classification (NCBI taxonomy): domain Bacteria; kingdom Pseudomonadati; phylum Pseudomonadota; class Gammaproteobacteria; order Enterobacterales; family Morganellaceae; genus Photorhabdus; species Photorhabdus stackebrandtii. The sequence goes on along the minus strand of NZ_PUJV01000023.1, from coordinate 54,984 downwards.
TTATCAGAGGGATGTGTATTAATGAGTGATAAACAACATGGCCCTTTGATTGTCGAAGGTAAACTGGCTGACAGTGAGCGTATGAAGCAGGCGAGTAACTTCCTGCGAGGTACAATTAGTGAAGATTTAACCAATGGCTTAACGGGCGGTTTTGCAGGGGACAATTTCCTGCTGATTCGTTTTCATGGCATGTATCAACAGGATGATCGTGATATCCGTGCTGAACGGGCAGAGCAAAAACTGGAGCCACGCCATGCGATGATGTTGCGCTGTCGTCTGCCGGGCGGTGTTATTACGCCGCAACAATGGTTGGGTATTGATAAGTTTGCTGAAGAGAACACTCTGTATGGCAGTATCCGGTTGACTAACCGTCAGACATTTCAATTTCATGGCATTTTGAAAGGGGATGTAAAACCTGCACATCAATTACTGAATCAGGTTGGTCTGGATTCGCTTGCGACGGCGAATGACGTTAACCGAAATGTGCTTTGTACTTCGAATCCTATTCAATCAGAGTTGCACCAGCAAGCTTACGAATGGGCGAAGAAAATTTCAGAACATTTGCTGCCACGTACCCGAGCTTATGCTGAACTCTGGCTAGATAAAGAAAAAGTCGCAACTACTGATGAAGAGCCGATTCTTGGTGCTACTTATTTGCCTCGTAAATTTAAAACCACGGTTGTTATCCCTCCCCAGAATGATGTTGATCTACATGCCAACGATCTGAACTTTATTGCTATTGCAGAAGGTGGCAAATTGGTTGGTTTTAACGTGCTGGTGGGTGGTGGTTTGGCAATGACTCACGGTGATAAAAATACCTATCCACGTATGGCGAGTGAATTTGGTTATATTCCGCTTGAGCATACATTGGCGATTGCTGAATCTGTGGTGACCACTCAGCGTGACTGGGGTAACCGGACCGAGCGTAAAAACGCTAAAACCAAGTATACGTTGGAGCGGGTTGGTGTTGACATCTTTAAAGAGGAAGTGGAAAAACGTGCGGGCGTGAAATTTGAAGCAATCCGGCCTTATGAATTTACTGGCCGTGGTGATCAAATTGGCTGGCTAAAAGGAATTGATGATAAATGGCATTTGACGCTGTTTATTGAGAATGGTCGCCTTTTGGACTATCCGGGCAGGCCACTGAAAAGTGGCGTTGCCGAAATTGCAAAAATCCACAAAGGGGATTTTCGCCTGACAGCCAACCAAAACTTAGTTATTGCTGGTATTCCTGAAAGTGAAAAACAGCGAATTGAAACTATCGCCCGAGAACATGGGCTGATTGATGATAAAACCACCGTTCAGCGTGAAAACTCAATGGCTTGTGTCTCTTTCCCAACCTGCCCGTTAGCAATGGCTGAAGCGGAACGTTTCTTACCGGAGTTTGTCACTCACGTTGAACAACTGATGAATAAACATGGTATTGGTGATGAACATATTGTCTTGCGGGTGACGGGTTGTCCGAATGGCTGTGGCAGAGCTATGTTGGCGGAAGTGGGGTTGGTAGGTAAAGCGCTTGATCGCTATAACCTCCATCTTGGTGGTAACCGGATCGGCACTCGTATTCCACGAATGTATAAAGAAAATATCAGTTCTGAAGCGATCTTATCCATCATGGATGAACTTATCGGGCGCTGGGCGACAGGGCGGCAGCCAAATGAAGGGTTTGGTGATTTCTTGATCCGTACCGATATTATCAAACCAGTACTGGATTCCGCTCGCGATTTTTACGATTGGCAGGAGGCGGTATGAGCCAACTCAGCTTATCACAATTGGTTGGAATGGAGACAGAACAGCGGGAGGCATCACTGGTTGAAATTAATCAGCGACTTGAAATTATGGATGCTCATCAGCGGGTAAATTGGGCATTGGAGAATTTGCCGGGGGAGTTTGTTCTTTCTTCCAGTTTTGGCATTCAGGCGGCGGTATGTCTTCATTTAGTGACACAGGAATACCCGGATATTCCTGTCATTCTTACTGATACCGGCTATTTGTTCCCTGAAACTTATCAATTTATAGATAAATTAACAACGCAACTGAAACTGAATCTGCAAGTATTCAGTGCTGAACATTCTCCAGCCTGGCAAGAAGCTCGTTATGGAAAATTGTGGGAACAAGGTGTAGAGGGAATCGAACGCTACAATCAAATTAATAAAGTCGAACCAATGAATCGGGCTTTGAAAAGTCTGAGAGCACAAAGTTGGTTTGCTGGTTTACGCCGCCAGCAATCTGAAAGCCGATCAAAATTACCGGTTTTGTCTGTACAGCGTGGCGTATTTAAGATCTTGCCGATTATCGATTGGGATAACAGACGTGTTCATCAATATCTTACAAAGCATGGTCTGGAATACCATCCATTATGGGAACAGGGCTATCTCTCTGTTGGTGATACCCATACAACTCAAAAATGGGAACCGGGCATGAGTGAAGAACAAACCCGCTTCTTTGGCTTAAAGCGAGAATGTGGATTACATGAAAATTAAAAAACCGGATATTTCCTAAGTGTGATTGATGATAAAGCCCTCGCTTTGTTTTAGGGCGGGGCTTTGTGCAATGGATTTTTACGCCTATTCTAGAGAGGTCACCTATATTCCATTACAGAACAATTAATTCCTTTTTGTCATTTCATAACCTTACCACCGACTCATATATTCATTCGAAACAGTTTCATTACTTATAAATATTTCACTGGATACAAAGGGCAATTGTGGATTACTTACCGATATTTGTTGAGTTAAAAGGGCGGCTTGTATTACTTGTCGGTGGTGGAGAGGTGGCCGCACGCAAGGCGACTCTACTACTACGGGCAGGTGCGTTATTACAGATTGTAACGCCTGAATTATGCTCTGAATTACAACAGCGTTATCAAGCTGGTGAACTGGAATGGTATAAGAGAGAATTCCAGCCTGAATATCTTGATGGCATTTTTCTGGTGATTGCAGCGACTGATGATCACATTCTAAATCATCGGGTTTTTACCGAGGCGGATAAGCGCGGTGTTTTGGTCAATGTCGTTGATGATCAATCTCATTGCTCATTTATTTTTCCATCAATTATCGATCGCTCTCCTGTTTTAGTGGCGATTTCATCGGCAGGAAAAGCGCCGGTATTGGCGCGTTTAATACGGGAAAAGCTGGAGGCGTTACTGCCTTCCAGTCTTGGCACAATGGCAAAAATTGCCGGGAATTGGCGTGAGCGAGTGAAGCAGCGATTAATTTCCATGCGCCAGCGTCGTTCTTTTTGGGAACAGGCTTTTAATGGCCGTTTCGCTATGTTGGTTGCAAATGGTCAGATCCGACAGGCGGAAGAGCAGCTTGAACAACAACTGGAACAGCCTGATTCACCGGGAGAATTGGCTCTGGTCGGTGCAGGTCCAGGCGATCCGGGATTACTGACATTGCGAGGATTACAGGTTATTCAGCAGGCTGATGTGGTGCTTTATGATCATCTGGTCAGCAGCGAAGTGCTGGATCTGGTTCGCCGGGATGCAGATAAAATTTGCGTTGGCAAAAGAGCCGGTAATCACTCGGTTTCTCAGGAAGAAACTAACCAATTGATAATGAAATTTGCCAGACAAGGGAAAAAAGTGGTTCGCCTTAAAGGCGGTGATCCCTTTATCTTTGGCCGTGGTGGTGAAGAGTTGCAGGTTGCAGCATCAGCAGGTATTCCTTTTCAAGTCGTACCGGGAATTACCGCCGCTATTGGAGCGACTGCTTACGCGGGAATTCCGCTGACTCACCGGGAGCATTCGCAGAGTATCACTTTTATTACAGGTCATTGCCGGGAAAATGGTAATGACCTGGATTGGCAGGCTTTGGCCAAAGGCAATCAGACTCTGGCGATTTACATGGGGACGGTGAAATCCGCCTTGATAAGTCATCAATTAATTTTACATGGGCGGGCAGAAGATACACCCGTAGCTGTTATCGGTTGTGGTACTCGTCCAGAGCAGCAAGTGTTAACAGGCACTTTGCTTGAATTGGAACAGTTAGCACAGCAAGCGCCGTCACCGGCATTATTGGTAGTGGGAGAGGTAGCTCAACTCCACCATCAGATAGCCTGGTTTGGGCAACAACCTATTGCCAAGATAAGCCGTCCGGCAGTAGTCGATTTTGCATAAGGAGTGGTAATGGACGAGAAAAGATTGACACACTTGCAGCAACTTGAAGCTGAAAGTATCCATATTATACGGGAAGTGGCCGCAGAGTTTGAAAACCCAGTGATGCTTTACTCTATTGGTAAAGATTCTTCGGTCATGCTTCATCTTGCACGCAAGGCGTTCTATCCGGGAACCTTACCATTTCCTTTGCTGCACGTGGATACGGGCTGGAAATTCCGCGAAATGTACGAGTTTCGTGATCGTACCGCCAAGAATTACGGTTTTGAACTATTGGTGTATCGCAACCCGCAAGGGGAAGCGATAGGAATAAACCCATTTTTGCATGGTAGTGCCAAACATACTGACATCATGAAAACGGAAGGGTTAAAACAGGCACTGGATAAATATGGTTTTGATGCGGCTTTTGGTGGTGCCCGGCGTGATGAAGAAAAATCACGTGCCAAAGAGCGTATTTATTCATTCCGTGATCGCTCACATCGCTGGGATCCTAAAAACCAGCGTCCTGAATTGTGGCGCAATTACAACGGTCAGATTAACAAAGGTGAAAGCATTCGCGTATTCCCACTTTCCAACTGGACTGAACTGGATGTTTGGCAATACATCTATCTGGAACAAATTGATATCGTTCCTCTCTATTTTGCCAAACCGCGTCCGGTAATAGAGCGTGATGGCACGTTGATTATGGTTGATGACGACCGGATCAATTTGAAACCCGGCGAAGTTATCAGTCAGCGCAAAGTTCGTTTCCGTACTCTTGGTTGCTGGCCGCTGACGGGAGCCGTGAAATCTGATGCTGAAACATTGCCGGAAATTATTGAAGAGATGCTGATATCCACGACAAGTGAGCGGCAAGGGCGGCTGATTGACAGTGATCAGTCTGCTTCTATGGAACTGAAAAAACGTCAGGGTTATTTCTAAGGAGAACAACCATGTCCGCACTTGCACAAAATGAAGCTATTGCTGATCAAATTAAACAACAGGGGGGTGTAGAAGCCTATCTGCGTGCTCAACAGGATAAGGGATTATTGCGTTTCCTGACTTGTGGCAGCGTGGATGATGGCAAAAGTACCCTGATTGGCCGTCTGTTACATGATACCCGTCAGATCTACGAAGATCAGCTTTCAACATTGCAGAATGACAGTAAACGAATCGGTACTCAGGGTGAAAAATTGGATTTGGCTTTGCTGGTGGATGGTCTCGCCGCAGAGCGTGAACAAGGCATCACCATTGATGTCGCTTATCGCTATTTTTCCACCGAAAAACGCAAATTTATTATTGCCGACACGCCGGGACATGAACAGTACACGCGTAATATGGCGACAGGCGCATCGACCTGTGATCTCTCGATTCTGTTGATTGATGCCCGTAAAGGCGTTCAGGAGCAGACCCGTCGTCACAGTTTTATCAGTACCTTGTTGGGGATCCGCCACTTGGTGGTTGCGGTGAATAAAATGGATCTAATGGAATACAGGCAGGAGGTTTTTGACCTGATCAAACAAGATTATTTGAACTTTGCCGCTCAGTTGCCGACAGATTTGAAAATCTATTTTGTTCCGATCTCTGCACTTGATGGCGATAACATTGTCACCAGAAGTACCAATATGGTCTGGTATGAAGGGCCAGCGTTGTTGGATATTCTTGAAACCGCAGATGTAAAGAAAGAGGCTTCGAAGCAGTTACTGCGCTTCCCGGTACAGTATGTCAGTCGGCCTGATCTCGATTTTCGTGGTTACAGCGGTACACTTTCATCTGGGATTTTACGCAAAGGGCAGAAGATTAAAGTCATGCCATCTGGTGTCACCTCGCAAGTAGAGCGGATCGTGACTTTTGATGGTGATTTGGATTTTGCTGTCCCTGGTGAAGCAATTACCGTGGTGCTGAAAGATGAAATTGATATCAGCCGGGGCGATCTCCTGATTTCTGCTGATGATGAGATGACGGTTACCCGGCATGCGTTGGTGGATGTTGTGTGGATGTCTGAACAGCCTTTGGTGCAGGGACAAAATCTTGATATCAAAGTGGCGGGTAAAAAGAGCCGTGGGAAAGTTGAGAATATCCAGTATCAGGTGGATATTACGAACCTGACACAACGGGTGGCTGTTGATTTACCATTGAATGCCATCGGATCAGTGGAGTTTTCTTTTGAAGAGCCATTAATGCTCGATAGTTATCAGCAAAATAGTGACACTGGCGGCATTATCTTTATTGATCGGCTGACTAATGTCACGGTTGGCGCTGGTTTGGTGCGTGAAATTCAGACAGATGTTTATGAAGGGCCAAAAGAATTCAGCGAATTTGAACTGGAGTTGAACCGGTTAATTCGCCGCCATTTCCCCCATTGGGGGGCCAGAGATTTACTGGGAGGTAAATAAATTGGCAGAAGGAATTGAAAATTTGGCGTCAGAAAATGTTGTCTGGCATAGATATCAACTGACCAGAGAGCGACGGGAAGCCGAAAATGAGCATCCCGCATTGGTTATTTGGTTCACGGGTTTATCTGGTTCAGGTAAATCCACGGTGGCTGGGGCTTTAGAGCAAGCCCTGTTTCAACGGGGAATAAAAACGTATCTGCTTGATGGTGATAACTTGCGTCATGGCCTTTGCAGTGATTTGGGTTTCTCAGAACAGGACAGACAGGAGAATATCCGCCGTGTGGGTGAAGTTGCCAATCTGATGGTGGATGCCGGGTTAGTCGTATTGACCGCTTTTATTTCTCCTCATAAAGCAGAGAGGCAAAAGGTTCGTGAATTGCTGGAATCAGGGCAATTTATTGAAGTTTTTGTCGATACACCATTGGAAATTTGCGAATCCCGTGATCCTAAGGGATTGTACAAAAAAGCCCGTGCGGGTGAAATCCGTCATTTTACAGGGATTGATTCAGCCTATGAGATTCCCGATAACCCGGAAATTTATCTTTCAGGCCAACAACCTATTGAAGTATCAGTGGAGCAGTTGCTGGCGGAGTTGAAAAAGAACGGCATTATACGTTCAGGGGTTAATGGCGTATAACATCAACATAAGCACATTATTGAATCTTCGGTGATGTGCTTATGTCATAACTTTACTCTCAACTATATTCTCAACTATTTTTCCCCCATCCTGTTTTGTGATAGTAGCGTCGCTCTTTGAGTTATGGGATGATTGACGGATATTTCAGGGGGCGGAAATGGGTAAGCTGACGCTACTATTAGTGGTTTTACTCGGATGGTTACAGTATTCACTGTGGCTTGGTAAAAATGGTATTCATGATTATGTACGGGTTAAGAATGATGTTGCTATGGAAGAGAGCAAAAACAGCAAACTTAAAGTGCGTAACGATCAGTTATCGGCGGAAATTGACGATCTTACTGGCGGACAGGAAGCCATTGAAGAGCGATCCCGTAATGAATTGGGTATGATCAAACCAGGTGAAACTTTCTATCGTTTAGTCACTGATAAATCTAAAGAAAATAATTCACGTCCCTCGACTCCAAATAATACTCAATAATTAAAATGAACGATCTATTATTGCATTCCTGTGCTGATATTATTGCTTTGGTACCCGCAGCGGGCATTGGTAGCCGAATGAATTCGGATTACCCAAAGCAATATCTGTCTATTGCCGGAAAAACTGTTATTGAACATACTCTGGCTGCATTACTTGATCATCCCCGCATTCAACGCGTTGTGGTTGTTTTAAATCCGGCTGATACATTGTTTCAATCTCTTGAGGTTGCATCAAATCCGCGCATTACGACGGTAATCGGTGGGAAGCAGCGGGCAGATTCTGTATTGGCTGGTTTAAATTATCTGGCTAATTTGGCCGGGAATGATAATCGCTGGGTTTTAGTGCATGATGCGGCCCGTCCTTGTTTACACCGTGACGATCTTGAACGTTTGCTACAATTGGCAGAAGCGGATGAACAGGGAAATAGGGCATGTGGTGGTATTCTGGCATCTCCGGTCAGCGATACGATGAAACGTGGACGTGTTGGTCAGGTTATTGACCATACGGTAGAGCGCCAAGATCTCTGGCATGCGCTAACACCGCAGTTTTTTCCACTGGTGTTACTGAGGGATAGCTTATCAAAAGCACTGTCACAACATGCTAATATCACTGACGAAGCTTCTGCACTGGAATATTGTGGCTATCAACCGGTATTGGTTAACGGGCGTTCTGACAATATAAAAGTTACGCGCCCCGAGGATTTGGTATTGGCAGAATTTTATCTGTCCAGAAAATGAAGGAACAGACATCATGAGAGTCGGACACGGTTTCGATGTGCATAAATTTGGTGGTGAAGGGCCGATTATTATCGGTGGTGTCCGTATCCCTTATGAACAAGGGCTATTGGCGCATTCTGATGGTGATGTTGCTCTCCATGCAGCGACTGACGCCTTGTTAGGGGCGGCGGCATTGGGTGATATCGGGAAATTGTTCCCGGATACTGATCCGACATTTAAAGGTGTGGATAGCCGTAAGTTATTGCGTGAAGCTTATCGTCGTATCAGAGAAAAGGGTTATCGGATCGGTAATTTGGATATTACGATTATTGCTCAGGCACCAAAAATGCTGCCCCATGTCCCACAAATGAGAGTCAATCTGGCGGAAGATCTGCAATGCCACATTGATGATATCAATGTTAAAGCCACAACGACCGAAAAATTGGGATTTGTTGGACGTAAAGAAGGTATTGCTTGCGAAGCGGTGGCTTTGCTGGTTAAGGAATAATTGATGACATTAGCTGAATTAAATTGGCTGTATGGGCAACCGGAAGCGACGGGGATATTAAAAGCTTCACCGGATGATTTTATCGTCCGCGAAGATTTAGGTTTTTCTCCTGATGGGGAAGGTGAGCACTTGATGGTGCATGTCCGTAAAACGGGTTGTAATACCCAATTTGTTGCAGATAATCTCGCCCGTTTCGCGGGAATACCGCCTAGATCGGTCAGTTATGCAGGTTTGAAAGACCGTAACGCAGTAACAGAACAATGGTTTTGCTTACACTTACCGGGTAAACAGGATCCTGATTTTTCATCGTTTCAGCTTGAAGGATGTGAGGTTCTGGCGACAGATCGTCAGAAACGTAAACTGCGTATTGGAGCACTGAAAGGAAATTCATTTACTCTGATCTTGCGGGAAATCAATCATCACCAGTTTGTTGAAAACAGATTACAACTGATTCAACAAGGTGGGGTTGCTAACTATTTTGGTGAACAGCGTTTTGGGCGGGATGGACAGAATCTGGTTCAGGCGCAACGCTGGGCGGATAATGAAATCCGGGTAAAAGAGAGAAATAAACGCAGCTTTTATCTTTCAGCCAGTCGCAGTGCTATGTTTAATGCGGTGGCGAGTGCGCGGATTGCTCTTGGACAGCAGCAGCAGGTCATTAATGGTGACGCCTTACAATTAACGGGGCGTGGTAGTTGGTTTGTTGCTGACGAAGCCGAGTTGCCTTTATTGCAGCAGCGGGTCACCGATGGAGAGCTACAGATAACCGCGCCACTGCCTGGCAGTGGTGAATTGGGAACACTGCATCAATCTGCGGATTTTGAACGGCAATATTTACAGCCTTATGAATCATTGTGGGAACTTATCAAACGGGAAAGAGTGGATTGCACCCGTAGGGCTATTCTGGTTCGGCCTCAGGATCTGTGTTGGGAATGGCTGGATAATAGCACGGTAAAGATCAGTTTCTGGTTGCCTGCCGGCAGTTTTGCTACCAGTGTGGTCAGGGAAATCATCAATCAGGATCAAAATAATGTTACGAATATTGCTGAGTAATGATGACGGTGTAACTGCACCAGGTATTCAGGTTTTAGCGACAGCATTGCGGGAAAGCTATCATGTACAGATTGTTGCGCCTGATCGTAACCGGAGCGGTGCATCTAATGCACTGACACTTGATCGTTCATTAAGAATTCATACGCTGGCGAATGGGGATATCTCGGTGCTGGATGGCACGCCAACAGATTGTGTTTATCTCGGTGTTAATCGCTTAGTCCTTCCGCGTCCGGAAATTGTTGTTTCTGGTATTAACCGTGGACCCAACCTTGGGGATGATGTGATTTATTCAGGTACTGTTGCTGCCGCGATGGAAGGCCGCCACCTGGGTTTGCCGGCATTGGCCATTTCACTTGATGGCCAATCGCATTATGAAACGGCGGCAGAAATCACATGCCGTTTGCTGCAAATGTTACAAACAACACCTTTGAGAGCGGGTAATATTCTGAATGTGAATGTGCCTGATCTGCCTCTTGAGCAAATTAAAGGTTTCCGGGTGACGCGTTGTGGTAGCCGTCATGCAGCGGAAGAAGTCTACTCTATGCAAGATCCGAAAGGAAACATGCTTTACTGGCTGGGGCCGCCGGGAGATAAACATGATGCGGGGCCTGAAACAGATTTTGCGGCTGTAGAACAGGGATATGTCTCTATTACGCCATTGCAGGTCGATCTGACTGCGTATAAAGCGCAGGGGTTAGTCAGAGACTGGTTAGCTAAAGCTGAGGTTGATGGAGCATGCTAAGTCGGGCAATGAAAAATTTGCTGACACAATTACGCCAGCAGGGAATAGAAGATGAACGTTTACTGGCCGCCATTTCTGCTGTGCCCAGAGAACGTTTTGTCGATGAAGCACTGGCACATAAAGCGTATGAAAATACAGCTTTGCCTATTGGTTATGGGCAAACGATTTCTCAGCCTTATATTGTCGCCCGTATGACTGAACTGCTTCAGTTAACACCTGATGCTAAGGTACTGGAAATTGGTACAGGCTCTGGTTATCAGACGGCAATATTAGCGCATTTAGTCAAACATGTTTTTTCGGTAGAACGGATAAAAGGTTTACAGTGGCAGGCTAAGCGCAGATTAAAACAACTTGATTTGCATAATGTCTCAACCCGTCATGGGGATGGTTGGCAAGGATGGCCATCGCGTGGGTTATTTGATGCGATTATCGTGACTGCGGCTCCTCCATATATCCCACAAGAACTGATGCTCCAGCTTGCTGATGGTGGTGTTATGGTTTTGCCCGTTGGTGAACATACACAAATTCTTAAATCTGTGAAACGTCATGGCAATGGTTTTCATAGTGAAGTGATCGAAGCTGTACGTTTTGTGCCTCTTGTACAAGGGGAACTGGCTTAAATTCGTAGTCTATTGCAACTATTTTTCAATTAATGGTTATATGCGCTTTAATAAGCGAAATTATTTTCGTTTGGAAATTTTTATGGTTATGTATAACCTTTAAGAGTTATTGATTTTTACGCTTATTATTTGCCGTTATGGGGGAAGAAAGTATGAATTCGGGAAGCCCAATGAAGAAAATACAGCGGATTGTAATTTGTTCATTGATGGGAATCTGGTTAGTCGGTTGTACAAATCCGCCAACTCGCCCAGCGCCTATCACCAGTATTAATCAGGAACAAAGCAGGGGGATCAGTCGCCCGGTAATCTCTTCAGACAGCTATGCTATATCTACACCAATGCCATCTTCACCTTCGTCAATGAGTGCTACCGGCAGCAATTCACAAGGGAGAATTATTTATGACCGTGATTATGAAAGTATTCCTAAAGGTAGCTATAACGGCAACACTTATACCGTAAGGCACGGTGATACTCTGTTTTATATTGCTTGGATCACGGGGAGTGATTTTCGTGATCTTGCGAGCAAAAATAATATTTCAGAACCTTATAGCCTGACTGTGGGACAGACTTTGAGGACCGGCAGCGGCAGGATGTTAACCACTTATAGCCATAATCAAATTCAAACAACGCTGGTTGATTCTCAATCAACTAATGCGTATCCTGCAAATTCAGGAAAACAGAAAAGTGTAAAAATGTTGCCACAGGCAACTACGTCAACCGTAAACAATACGTATGTAAAATCACCGACGACAACCGCAAGCAGTGGAAACAGCGCTGTCAGCAGTTGGATGTGGCCTGCAGAAGGCAAAGTGATTGAAAATTTCTCTGATACCCAAGGGGGTAACAAAGGGATTGATATTGCTGGTAGCAGTGGTCAGTCAGTATTTGCAACAGCAGGTGGTCGAGTTGTTTACGCCGGAAGCGCCTTACGTGGATATGGAAATCTGATAATTATAAAACATAACGATGACTACCTGAGTGCCTATGCTCATAACGATACAATGCTGGTTCGTGAGCAACAGGACATTAAGGCGGGGCAAAAAATCGCCACTATGGGTAGCACGGGTACCAGCTCTGTAAGATTACACTTTGAAATTCGTTACAAGGGAAAATCCGTAAACCCGCTGCGTTATCTTCCGCAGCGATAAACTGGGCAGAATGCTGAATTCTGCCTGCATTATCATGGGTAGGGGCAGCTTATGAGCCAAAATACGCTGAAAGTTAACGAGTTGTATGATGATGCGGATTTAGATGAAAGTGGTATAGTTGACGACTTCGATGAGAAATTATTGAAGAATGATGAGGATGACCTAACTGATCTTGAGAGTGATTTAGATGTATTGCAGGGTATGAACCAGCGGGTTCTTGATGCGACACAGCTTTATCTCGGCGAGATTGGTTTTTCTCCGTTGTTGACCGCGGAAGAAGAGGTTTTTTTCGCCAGGCGGGCATTACGTGGTGATGTTCTGGCCCGCCAGAGAATGATCGAGAGTAACCTGCGATTGGTTGTCAAAATTTCCCGTCGTTACAGTAACAGGGGATTAGCGCTTCTTGATTTGATTGAAGAAGGCAATCTTGGTCTTATCCGTGCTGTTGAAAAATTTGACCCGGAGCGCGGGTTCAGGTTTTCTACCTATGCAACATGGTGGATTCGGCAAACTATTGAACGGGCGATTATGAATCAAACCCGCACAATCCGGTTGCCAATCCATATTGTTAAGGAGCTCAACGTCTATTTGCGTACAGCAAGGGAACTGGCTCATAAATTAGATCATGAACCTAGCCCGGAAGAGATAGCAGAACAACTGGATAAATCAGTTGATGATGTAAGCCGTATGTTGCGGTTAAATGAACGTATTATTTCGGTTGATACACCCATTAGCAGCGATTCCGATAAAGCATTATTGGACGTTTTATCTGATGAGAATGAAACAGGGCCGGAGGGAACAACGCAGGAAGATGATATGAAAAAGAGTATCGTCAAATGGCTGTTTGAGTTGAATTCGAAGCAACGTGAAGTATTAGCGCGTCGTTTTGGTCTTTTAGGATATGAAGCCGAAACGCTGGAAGATGTGGGCAAAGAGATCGGGTTGACGAGGGAAAGGGTACGTCAGATCCAGGTCGAAGGCTTGAGGCGTCTGAAAGATATTATGCAAACTCAAGGTTTGAATATTGAAGCGTTGTTTCGTACTTAGTTGTTGAATAGTTTGGCTACTTGGGTTCTGAAGAACTATTGTCCGTATTTTTGCATTGTTGATGCTTGGTATTATCAGGTTCTTCAGTACCCTGTAGAATGACTCTAATTGTCTGGGATGATGATAGTAAATTTCAATCAAAGATTTTTGATATTTAAATTACAGTGGTCGACTAATTTAGGACGCTTCATTATCCTCTTCCAATAATTTTCCTTTTCAAGGGGACAAGTGCATTACTGTCATCAGATAGCTCTACCCTTATTTTCGTTTGAATATAATTGATCTCAATACACCACATTATATCCGGCCTATTGAGATTAAATTTGTCTTACCTTTTATTGTCAGCGCAATTCCATACCAAATCACAGATGGTTTTAAAGTCTCACTTTGACGTATAAAAATGTTGCGTATGGCGCGGCAATTGCGTATGATAATTGTACCGAGCATCACCGTTTAGCAGACGGATATGATTAAGAGTTTTAAACATAAAGGGTTGAAAAAGTTTTTCAAAACAGGTTCTACAGCCGGTGTTAATGCCATGCAAGCTCCAAAGATTGCTACCCGTCTTGAGGTGTTGAATAGAGCTGTAAAAATTGAAGATGTAGATATCCCCGGCTTTTTTTTACATCCAATTACAGGGAACCGAAATGGCGTATGGTCTATTACTGTGACAGGGAATTGGCGAATTACCTTTGAGTTGTATGATGGTGATGTCTACATTGTGAACTATGAGGATTACCACTAATGGCTATGATGTATAACCCCCCGCATCCCGGAATATTGGTTAAAGAGGCTATGGAAGCTTTGAATTTGAGCGCCAGAGGCTTGGCTAAGGCACTGGGTGTAGCACCATCAACTGTGCAACGCTTGGTTATTGGTAAGTCTGATGTTTCGCCAGAAATGGCACTGAAATTATCTGCCGTTATTGGCAGTTCACCTCAAGTTTGGATGGGAATGCAGGTGGATTACGATTTATGGCAGGCAAAACAGCATATTAATGTATCTCACCTTCATCGATTGCAAATAGCTTGATTAATAATTTTAATGCCCCTAATTTTGAATCACCTCAATTGTTTCGTCATTGGTTTAAAGGTGAGTATAAGCTCACCTTTTTTAATCAATGTTATATTCAAGTTACAGGAATACCACTGTGGAATTTAAAATCGCTATCTGGATTTTGAATCAATTCAGCTTCAACACGGCCAAAATAGTTCACCCGTTCGGTAATATCTCCATTAGCAATAGATTGCGCTAGTGAAAGATAGTCCTGGTAATGGCGTGCTTCAGAGCGAAGTAGTGAGATATAAAATTTACTCAATTCTTCATCAAGATGAGGTGCCAGTTTGGCAAAACGCTCACAGGAGCGTGCCTCAATATAGGCACCAATAATTAGTTTATCCACCAGTGTATAAGGCTCGTGGTTGATGATATGGCTAAGCATGCCTTTAGCATAACGGCTGGCACTGATACTTTCATAGCCAATATTGCGTGCATCCATGATCTCCAGCACCTGATAGAAGTGATGTAACTCTTCTTTAATCAGCAATACCATTTTATCAATCAGATCTTGGCTATAGGGTGAATTAGCTTTGGCGGTGATCTGTTTGGTTGCCTGATTTTGACCTCTTAGTGAATTGAGATTGCCCATTTTCTTGTAAGCAAAATCTTCATAAGGTTTAAACCATGCCAGAAGTGTATCCGCACTTTGCTGATCCACAGCATACTTGCGGATCAAATACATAGCACTCTGTGCTGCTTTCAATTCACATAACAGGTGATCGCGCAGAAGCACAGGTAAATTTTCCGGTTGTTTTGCTTTATCTACCCACAAATCCGGGGTTTCACATTGCAAAAAACGGGATATTGGTTGTAAAAGGTTTTTATCGAACACTTTTTTACACCATATCTTTCAGCCGATAAATCCATTCCAATGCCTGACGGGGAGTCAGGGAGTCTGGATTGAGATTTTCCAATGCTTCAACCGCCGGTGAGGTTTCTTCTGTTAACAACGCAAGTTGCGGTGTATCCACATGACTTGCAGTTGCATTATTGGACAGGGATTCCAGCTCTTTAAGTTTCTGGCGCGCCCGTTTAATCACTTCACGGGGAACGCCAGCGAGGGAAGCAACGGCCAGCCCATAACTCTTACTGGCTGCACCCTCTTGTACACTGTGCATAAAGGCGATGGTATCCCCATGTTCTACCGCATCCAGATGAATATTAACTACACCTTCGAGTTTTTCCGGCAACGTGGTCAGCTCAAAATAGTGAGTTGCAAACAGAGTCATTGCTTTAATGCGGTTTGCCAGATTTTCTGCACATGCCCATGCCAGAGAAAGACCATCGTAAGTTGATGTTCCTCTGCCAATTTCATCCATCAACACCAGGCTTTGTTCGGTCGCATTGTGCAGGATATTGGCAGTTTCCGTCATTTCCACCATAAAGGTTGAACGGCCAGATGCCAGATCATCGGAAGCGCCCACACGGGTAAATATGCGATCAACAGGGCCGATTACCGCTTTTTCAGCAGGCACAAAGCTGCCGATATAAGCCAGAAGTGTAATAAGTGCGGCCTGACGCATATAGGTACTTTTACCGCCCATATTTGGACCGGTAATAATCAGCAGACGTCGCTGCGAGGATAAAGAGAGCGGGTTGGAGATAAATGGCTCACGCAGAACTTGCTCAACAACCGGATGACGACCACCGGTGATTTGAATTCCCGGTTTATCACTCAATGTTGGGCAAACATAATTCAGGGTTTCAGCCCGTTCTGCCAGATTTGCCAGTACGTCAAGTTCAGCCAGTGCTTCGGCACTGGTTTGTAATGCGGCTAAGTGAGGCAGTAATAGATCGAATAATTCTTCATACAGGGCTTTCTCTATTGCTAGGGATTTGCCTTTCGAAGTCAGAACCTTATCTTCATATTCTTTTAACTCAGGGATGATATAACGTTCAGCATTTTTCAGTGTCTGGCGGCGGACATAATGAATGGGCACCAGATGGCTCTGCCCACGACTGACTTGAATATAGTAGCCATGAACACCATTAAAGCCGACTTTCAGAGTATCAATACCCAGTTTTTCTCGTTCGCGGATTTCTAGCTGTTCCAGATAGTTACTGGCACCATCAGCCAGTGTGCGCCACTCATCCAGTTCACTGTTATAACCCGGTGCGATTACGCCACCATCCCGAATCAATACCGGTGGTGTTTCTACAATCGCTTTTTCAAGCAATTCCTGTAACTCATCAAAATTACCAATATTTCGCTGTAATTGTTTGATATATGGCGAATCGGATGAATCCATAATCTGATGGATATCTGGTAGTTGCTGGAATGCATGGCGCATTCTTGCCAGGTCCCGTGGCCGGGCAGAGCGTAGAGCCAAGCGGGCCAATACACGTTCCAGATCACCGACTTGCAGTAAAAATGGCTGCAACTCCAACCCAATTTCCTGCAAGGTAGCAATGGCCTGCTGACGGTTTTCCAGTATCTGGCGATCCCTGACGGGAGCATGCAACCAGCGCTTCAACATTCGGCTACCCATTGGGGTAACACACAGATCAAGAACAGAAGCGAGGGTATTATCAGTACCGCCAGACAGGTTTTGTGTCAGCTCCAGATTACGGCGGGTTGCCGCATCCATAATAACCGTATCTTGCTGACGTTCCACCGTGATGCCACGGATGTGAGGCAACGCTGTGCGCTGAGTATCTTTGACGTATTGCAACAGGCAGCCCGCGGCGCGCAGAGCGAGTGTTGCTTTTTCCACACCAAAACCGACCAGATCACGGGTACCAAATTGCAGATTAAGTTGCTGCTTTGCTGTATCCAGTTCAAATTCCCATAAAGGGCGGCGGCGCAGGCCATGATAATTTTCAATCAAAGCCATATGCTCAAAACTTTCAGGATAGAGCAATTCAACAGGACGGCTACGTTGCAATTCGGCTGACATCGTTTCTTGTTCTGCCGTTTCGGATATTTGGAAACGGCCGGATGTTAAATCCAGCGTGGCATAGCCAAATCCCTGATTATCGTGCCAGATGGCTGCGAGCAGGTTGTCTTGCCGTTCCTGTAATAAAGCTTCATCTGTCACGGTACCGGGGGTAACGATGCGAACGACTTTACGCTCAACCGGGCCTTTGCTGGTGGCAGGATCGCCAACTTGCTCACAGATAGCGACTGACTCACCTAATTGAACCAGTTTAGCTAAATAGTTTTCTACTGCATGATGTGGCACGCCTGCCATTGGAATAGGGTTACCAGCCGATTGGCCTCGCTTGGTCAGCGAAATATCCAGCAATTTTGCGGCTTTTTTAGCATCGTCATAAAAGAGTTCATAGAAATCCCCCATTCTATAAAACAGCAGGATATCGGGATGCTGTGCTTTAAGACGGAGATATTGCTGCATCATGGGCGTGTGGGTATCAAAAGTTTCTGTGTTAATCATGCAGTTGTCTTACGTTAAATTTGTGAATTAATTCTTTTGTTATGGTATCGCACCAAGCTTTAAACTTACACAAGTAAAATCTGGAAGTCATTCGCAAATTGGACTGGATAAATTGTAAGGATTTGAATAGAGCGGAAATAAGGACAGAAAAAGGATTTATTTTGGCCTTTGCGACTTAGGAATAGGTAAAAACGAATGATCGATGAAATGATTGCTCAAAAAATTGACACTTTAACCACCCAATGGTTTACTATTTATTATATTGTTACACCAAGGGTGAATCTATGTCATCAAAATTAAACTGGCTTTTGCAAAACACTACGCCGGGCTCCTTAGTGTTGCAATCCTGGCTAACAAAGCACAGCATCAGTCCCTCTTTAGCGAATAAGTATATGAATAGCAATTGGCTGCAAAAACTGCGGGCCGGCGTGTATGTACGAGCAGGGCGTAAGCCTGAGTGGAGTGATGCTGTACAGTGCTTGCAAAACCAGCTTTCTATCCCGGTTCATTTAGCGGGGCTCACCAGTCTGGTGTACCAAGGCCGTTCTCATTATCTACAGTTAAAGCAGCAAAGGATATGGCTCTGCGTGAAAGATAAAGCTGCGTTGCCGAAGTGGTTTAAAGAATTTCCCGATGTTGACTGGTTTTTGCTTTCTAATTACACAATCTTGATCTTATGTCAAAAGGTAAACATATTCAGGCGTTGAATAAACTAGAAAAAGCGTTGACTGAGTGGCTGGATTAATACAGCCCTATTATCCCCCTATCTGGCCCGGTGAAGCGCAAGTAGATGTTTTCCTTTTGCACCGGGCCAGCAGCTCACGATCGTCTAGTGCGAAGCTGGCTCCTTCCAGATTACTTGATCACTGAGGCATCGATCAAGGTGATGCCGCCGAGGAGAGCCCAGGTGGTCCACGATGATGTGGCTGATGAGGTTGTTTGCCAGAGGTGCCAGAGTGCCTTATCAAGGCCAAGCACAAAGACCTCAATCCGGCCGTCTGAATTCTTCGCTACCGTTGGGGCACTGGCGATAATGCCTGTAAATGAGCTCCAGTTAGACCATGGGCCGTTATGGGAAGTTTGCCAGGTGCGCCAGAGCGTGTTATCAGCGCCGCGAGCAAAGACCTCAAGCCGACCAGAGATATTCTTCACCACCGCTGGGGCGCTAGTGATCACACCATCCAAACACTGCCAGTTTGACCACGAAACGGAATCAGAACCGATCTGTGAAATGTGCCGGAGTGTGTTATCGGCACCGCGTGCAAAGACTTCGAGCCGATCATCGCAGTTGTCGATGATTACTGGGTCGCTAGTGATTATACCTTTTAGTGACTGCCAACTTGACCATTGATCAGTGTGAGCGGCTGTTTGCCAAATGTGCCAAAGGGCATTATCGGCACCACGTGCAAAGACCTCAAGCCGGCCGTCGGCATTGATATGTGCAGCCGGGTTACTCGTGAGTGTGCCACCCAGAGATTTCCAGCTTGACCACGAATTGGTATGGGCCGCGGTTTGCCAGATGTGCCATAGCGCGTTATCCGTGCCGCGTGCAAAGACCTCAAGTCGGCCGTCAGAGTTGATACATACCTCAGGGTTGCTGGTGATACCTCCATACAGCGGCTGCCAGCTTGACCAGGTATTGGTATCAGCGGCGGTCTGCCAGTTATGCCAGAGTGCATTATCCGTACCACGCACGAATACTTCCAATCGACCGTCTGAATTACGATGAACGGCGGGTTTGCTGGTTACTACACCGTTAAATTTGCTCCAGCCGGGCCAAGAGGAGTTTGGGAGCGGTATTGTTTGCCAATTGTGCCACACTGCGCTATCAGTGCTTACACCGAAAACCTCAAGTCGATTATCGGCATTGTTTGCTACTGAGACAATTCCAGATAACGCTATCGCAGAGTTCTCGATTTCTACCTCACCTGCAACATATGACTCGATATTATTTGGATTTAATGTTTTGATAGATTCTTGTTTCATATTACATATCCTCTTTAGAAATAACTTTTCAGGTTCACCAAATAGTAATTTAATAAGTAAGATATTTAATTTTTAGATTAATATTTTTTACTCCTCCACTCCTTTATTATGTTATTAATTGAATAAATAATTAATATTTTAATTGGTGCTGGCTTCTGGACGGTAAAGATTTAAGCAAATATAATTATATACTATAAATCTCCTTATGTTGATATATATTTTTACATGCAATAATTTAATCGTTATTAATTAAATGTAAATTATTTTTTATTTTAAAATTACCTTTAGTTTCTATTATTAATGTATTTGTATCGTAGTTGTTTTGTTTGAAATAAAAAGTTATTTGTCTAAATATTTAATCATTTTTTGATGTTTTATTTAAAATTATTATGATTTTTATAAGAAATTTACTATTAAGATTAAATTTTTTGAGATGAGGTTGGGTTATTTGGTGGGTTTGTTTGAAATAATGTTTGTTAATATTCTTATTATAATAACTTGAATAAACTAATTACTTTTGCGTTCTATACCTAATAGATTTCGAGCCGCAGCGCGGCGGTAAGTGAACGAATCCCCAGGAGCATAGATAACTCGGTGACTGGGGTGAGTGAAAGCAGCCAACAAAGCAGCAACTTGAAAGATAAAGGGTATATAAACTTACAGGTAAAATATGGAATTAATTTGCAAATTGGCTTGAGTAAATTGTAAGAATCTGAATAGAAATAATGGGCAATATTTTGCGATGGCGCTATAAAATTAAAGGTAAAAAATGAGAAGAATGATAGAAAAAGGATTTATTTTGGCAACTCAAAACCTTTTTCCCATCGCCTTAGATTTGGCTCAAGCGCGTAGCTGCCATCCTCGTTACATGCCACTGGCCCGATGCAGTGCAGTGGATGTTTTCCTTAAAATGCATCGGGCCAGAAGGTGACGCTTATCTTATGCGAAGCTGGCTTTTTCCAGATTATTTGATCGCTGAAGTGTCGATTAAGGTACCGCCGAGGGATGACCAAGCAGACCACGATGATGTGGTTTGCCAGATGTGCCAGAGCGCGTTATCACCGCCGCGTGCAAAGACTTCAAGCTGGCCGTCAACGTTTTTCGCCACCACTGGGGCGCTGGTAATTACGCCATTCAATGAGGCCCAGTCAGACCATGAACCAGATGCTACCGTCTGCCAGATGTACTGGAGTGTGTTATCGGCACCACGAGCAAAGACTTCAAGCCGGCCATCGGCGTTGATATATACCGCTGGATTGCTGGTTATTTCACCAGACAGTGACCGCCAGTTTGTCCAACCTGAATTGGGAGCGACCTGCCAGATGTGCCAGAGCGCGTTATCAGAGCCGCGCGCAAAGACCTCAAGCCGACCATCAGCGTTGCTAATCACCACCGGGTTGCTGGTTATCACGCCACTCAGTGACTGCCAGTTTGTCCAGGGATAGGTATGAGAAGCCGTTTGCCTGATGTACCAGAGAGCGTAATCGTTGCTGCGCGCAAAGACTTCAAGCCGACCATCGACGTTGACATGTACCGCTGGATCACTGGTGAGCACGCCATTTAGTGATTGCCAACCAGACCATGGACCGGAATGGGGGGCTGTTTGCCAGATGTGCCAGAGAGCATTATCAGAGCCGCGTGCAAAGACCTCAAGCCGGCCATCGGAGTGGGCATATATCACCGGGTTGCTGGTGATCGCACCACCCAAAGACTGCCAGCCTGACCAACCGTAATTGGGCGCGATTTGCCTGTTGTGCCATAGCGTATTATCTGTGCCACGTACGAATACTTCCGGTCTGCCGTCTGAATTAATGTAAACGGCGGGTTTGCTGGTCACTCTGCCATTAAGCGAGTTCCAACCTGACCAGGAAGAGCCGGTGTTTGGTGCCGTTTGCCAATTGTGCAACACCGTATTGTCGGTGCCCACACCGAAAACCTCGAGCCTGCCATCGGCGTTGCCTGCTACTGAGATAATTTCGGATAATGCCATCCAGGAACTTTCGTTGGATATTTTTATTTCGTCTGTAACATATGACTCGGTATTATCTGGAATTGATGTATTAATAGATTCTTTTTTCATATATATATTCTCTTTGGGAATGGTTTTTTTAGACTCAATAAATAGTCATGTAATAAGCAATATATTTAATTTTTATATTAATATCCTTGCTTGTGTTTTTTATTAATAAAAGAAATGGTAAATATTTTATTTGATGCTGATCTCTGATCTTTAAGGTGCCTGGCAAATGTGATATTACATTATAAAATTCCATGCGTTTATATATATTTTACATACAGTAATTAAAAAATAATAAATTATAAATGAATTGTTTTTACCGGTTTAAAATTTAATTTTTCTTATGTTTGAAAATATATTTTTGTCGTAATTATTATGTGAATCTACCTTTTAATTTTATTAAAAAAACTGACAACCAAGCGGTTACTCTGTTAGAGATTGCTTCTCAGACATATTCAACCAAGAATCTATTTTAAGTACCACTGGCCCGATGCGACTCAGTAAATGTTTTCCTTGTGCACCGGGCCAGAAGGTGACGCTTATCTTATGCGAAGCTGGCTTTTTCCAGATTATTTGATCGCTGAAGCGTCGATCAAGGTACCGCCGAGGGTTGCCCAAGCAGACCACGATGATGTGGTTTGCCAAATGTGCCAGAGCGCGTTATCACCGCCGCGCGCAAAGACTTCAAGCCGGCCGTCAGCGTTTTTCGCCACGACTGGGGCGCTGGTAATTACGCCATTCAATGAGGCCCAGTTAGACCACGGGCCAGTGTGCGCTGTTGTCTGCCAGATATGCCAGAGCGCGTTATCGCCACCGCGTGCAAAGACTTCAAGCCGGCCGTCGGCGTTGGCATATACTGCTGGGTTGCTGGTGATCCGGCCCCCCAGTGATTGCCAGGCTGACCATGGGCCGGCATGGGGAATGGTTTGCCGGATGTGCCAGAGAGCATTATCGCCGCCGCGCACAAAAACCTCGAGCCGACCATCAGAGTTGCCGACTACCACTGGATCACTAGTGATCCCGCCACCCAGAGAGTGCCAGCTCGACCACGGACCGGCATGGGGTACGGTTTGTGAGATGTGCCAGAGAGCGTTATCGGCACCGCGTGCAAAGACTTCAAGCCGGCCATCGGAGTTGATATGTACCGCTGGGTTGCTGGTGATCGTACCACCCAGAGAGTGCCAGCTCGACCACGAACTGGAATGGGGTACGGTTTGTGAGATGTGCCAGAGAGCGTTATCACCGCCGCGCACAAAGACTTCAAGCCGGCCATCGGAGTTGACATATACTGCCGGGTTGCTGGTGATCCCACCACCCAGTGACTGCCAGCCTGACCAACCCGCATTGGGGGCGGTTTGCGAGTTATGCCATAGCGCATTATCTGTGCCACGTACGAATACTTCCAATCGACCGTCCACATTGAGGTAAACAGCGGGCTTACTGGTGACTCCTCCACCAAGCGAGCTCCAGCCGGACCAGGAAGAGTCGGTGTTTGGTACTGTTTGCCGATTACGCCACACTGCGTTGTCAGTACCTATCCCGAAAACCTCGAGCCGACCATAGGCGTTGCCTGTCACTGAGACAATTCCGGATAATGCAGTGACATAATTTTGGGCATTATCTAAATTTAATGTATCTACAGAGTCTATTTTCATATGTATGCCTTATTAAAAAAGTAATTTTTCAGGTTAACTTGATAGTAATTTAATGAACGAGATATTTAATTTTGTAGATTGATATTCTCATTTATGCATATTGTTTTTTATTAAGAAGAGAAATGATTAATACTTTATTTGAAGCTAATTTTTAATTTATTAAGTGTCCAATAAACGTGATTCTATTTTATAAAACCCTATGTGTTAATATGTATTTTTGCATACGATCATCTAAGAATGATTAATTACACATAAACTATTTCTTATTTGAAAGTCACCCTGCATTTCTATTAATAATATATTTATACCCGTTATCTTTCAAGTTGCCTCTTTGTTGGTTGCACTCGCTCACCCCGGTCACATAGTTCACTATGCTCCCGGGGATTCGCTCCCTTGCCGTCGCGATGCATCTTGAAATCTATAGGGTATATATCATGGTTATTCTGTTTTTATTCGAAATAAGAGTTGTCAGATACAGGAAACGGCTAATGAGGAGGGGAAATTTATCCAATCAGGGAAGAATGGTTTTCCTATATTGATAAAAAAATTTTGATACATATTAAAATTAAACGGGAATGGTTAATGGCAAAACGAAATTATTTGGTAGATTTATTTGAAATTATTTTTATTAATGGCTTGATAATAATAACTTAAATAAACTAATTACTTGTGCGTTCTATAATCTTATATAGGTAGAATTTGGATTTAATTTGTAAATTTGGTTTTGATTTTCAAATTTATTGCTATGTAGTCTTTTAAAAACTTAGTAAAACTTTTATTCTATTAAGATATTTATAAATAAGCCACTTGTGTGTGTTTTCCGTATTTTCGGGAATGGACCTTATCTTTTATGTATTAAGGATAGAATCGAAAAGTGTTCCCTGTGTTCACGGGGATAAATAGGGTTCTGTCAGAAAAAGGCATATCAGCTCAGTGATATGCCTTTATTTTAACTAATTGATTTAAAAGTAAGTTGTGATCCCGGCACGGAATGTCCTTCCCGGCGATGGAATATAACCCAGGCTGAGAGGCTGGATATAATATTTGTCGAAGATATTATCCACACCAAACTCAAACTCGACATGTTTATTCATTCGGGCGGTCAGCGAGATATCTGCCACTGTTGCGGGTCGCCAAATAATGGGGGCCAGCAAGGCGGCGGAACCTTGCCCCGGTTTTGCTGCGGGTACAGATCGTTGACCATAATGTGAGACTCTTGCATTGATGGACATTTTGTCATCTAGAAATTTTCGTGTCAGATCGAGTGATACAGCATATTTAGGCGGAATATGGTTAGTGGCATAATCCGAAGGGAGGCTGCGAGCGACACAACCTTCATTTTCAGTACAGAATCTGACTTTCGTATAGTAATTCATAGATAAACGCGCATCAAAATGATCACTGTGGTAAACACTTGCTAATTCTAATCCTGCGAATTTCGCGGCTTTAATATTGCTGATATACATACTCCAGTAATCATCCATCCATGACCGGTTGATATAGTCTTTCACCCGATTATCGAAGTAGGATATTTTGATATCGAAACTGTCATTGTCAGCAATCACACCCGGGAAACGTGATGTCAGCCCGAATTCTATATTTTTTGAAATTTCAGGTTTTATATAATCGTCAACACTCATCATGTAGCCACGAATACCTTCAACCATTGATGGAAAGCGTGGCGCATAGGTATATTTGGCGTGTAGCGCAGTTTCATTATTCAGTTCAAATTTAGCGCCTGCCCAGTAACCATGAGCGTGATCCTGCTTGTTGTTTACTTTTCCTGAGGCCAGTTTCCGACGAAGAGAAGGTACTGGACTATAATCTTCGACTTGATAGGATTTGTAATCCCATCCACCCATTAAGGTAAGGCGTCCAGTAAGCATATAGCTGCCGTTTAGGAAAAGATGGCCTTCCTTACGCTCTCCTTCCCGATTAACGGCATACTCCCATTTTCCTTCGCTTGGGCCTGTGCGTTCACGAATAAAGCTGGCCCCGTAATTCAACTCAATATCTTGCATTGAAAGCTCAAATAATGAGGTGTTACTCAGATTCATCCCTACTGTGCGCATGAATTTCTTATCACCGAGGGTATTATTTGAGGTTCGGGGGCGATCGTTAACCCGTGTTTGCCACACGCCTATGTCCAAATTAATCCAGGGATTTGATGACGGCTCCCATTTATAATTGAGGCTGTGCCTGTTCATGTTGAGCCGTGTCAGTGGACCCTGATCTAAGATCATGAATGTTTGGCTCAGGTTTGCCATATCTGCAACATAAGATTCTCCGTAGAGATTTTGATAATGACTAACGATAGCGGAGATTTCATGACCATCACCAAAACGAATTTTGCCTTTACCCAGTAACGATTGGCTATCTTCAGAAGTGTTAGGTACGGCATCTCCCATTGCATATAGCGAATAACCTGCCATCTGTTCACTGAATTGTGGAATGAGGCAATCCTGTGGATCGCTTTGACACAGGTAACCCGGCATCCCACGTTCTTTGGCCCCTGGCCCGTGTTTACCCGAATGGTAATTGCCACGCTTGCGCTGAGAAGCACCAAACAGCAATTCATAGGAAGGTTCGGCCACTGCGAAAACAATACTCCCTGTTCGATTCCTGGCATCAAAGAAAGCGTTTTTTGATGGGGATGGCCAGTCATTACGTTGATAATCATCAGGATTAGAATGGTTGTTCAATAGACTTCCCTTCAGGCGAAATCCGATTTTTTGTCCATCAAGCAGGATATCGCTGGCTTCGATGGTTTTTATCTCCACGACACCGCCAATGGCTCCCATACCGCCTTTTCCTGTCGGGCCTTTGCTGATATCTACCCGGCCAATGAAATCGGGATCAATAAAGGAACGGTTGGAGACACCTTGATAACCACGATACAGGGCAGTCTGATTAGATGCGCCATCAACGGTGGTTAAGACCCGGCCTTGTCCTTGCAGACCCCGTATATTCACATCCAGGCTGCCTGAACTGCGTGCTTCACCAGACAATACGCCTGGGGTTGTTTTAAATATATCAACAGGATGGATCACACCAAATTTTTCGATATCTTTACCTTTGATGGTGGTGCTATCGAAACGCAATGGCTCATTACCTGAGTGCCCGCGACTGCCTGTTACCGCAAGGGGACTCAGTGTTATTGCACCTTTGCTGGTCGTATTTTTTGCTATTTTTACTAACGTATAGCTGCCATCGGTGCGTTGGGAAAGTCGTAAATGGCTGCCTGTGAGCAGTTGTACCAAACCTTCATGGGCGGTAAAGCTGCCATTTAATGAAGGTGCTGTCAGTCCATTGGTTAAATTCGGATCAAAGGAGAACGCCGTACCTGTTTGAGCAGCAAAACGGGACAAAGAATTTCCCAATGCCCCCGACGGAATATTAACGGAATAAACGGTCGCGGTTTGTGTGGCGGCATAAATGGGCTGTGCCGACAGCAGAATCAATGGAAATAACAATGTGGTTAAGGACTTTTTTTGCCAGCGTGGTTGTGATCCCTGGCAGTTAACATGATGTGGCATAGGCAATTTCTCCATGCTTTTTAAGCTTCTTTTGTCTCTATGCCGTATGAGATTGAAAAAAGTGTCAGTAAAAATAATTATTTTTATTCATTGGGTGGGTAGAGGGTAATCCAATAGCGAGTCAGGCTGCGCATTGAGAGCGGATAGGTTTGTAATAGCATATGCAGCGCCAGATCCGTATCCCGTATAGGAAAGGCACCAGAAACCCGCAGATTTGCTACTGCATCATCACAGCGGATCACGCCGGAGCGATAGCGATTCAGTTCTGCAATCACCGTTGCCAGCGGTAAGTTATCAGCCACTATCATACCTTGTAACCAACTTAGTGATGTTGCTGATCTGAGGTGTGGTGGAGCAACGGCAAACGGAGTGAAATATGTTGCTTTTCCGGCATACAATATTTGTGGTGAACCATTATCTGGAATAATACGAACTGCCCCTTCTGCTATTTCCACCTGAGTGTGGGAGGCTTGCTGGCGGACACTGAATTTTGTTCCCAACGCCACAATGGTGCCTTGTTTAGTTCGTACTTTAAATGGGCGTACCGGCTGGTGGCTGTCTTTATGGGTTTCAATATACATTTCCCCCAATTTTAAATGAACAAGCCGCTGGGTATCGTCGTAATGAACATCCGCTGAACTTTGTGTGTTTAACGTTAGCTGACTGCTGTCTGGTAATGACCAGTGCTGTATTTGTCCTGTAGCGGTGTGATAATCGCCAATCAGAAGCTTAAATTGATCGGATTGCCAGAAGAACGATGCTCCAGTCGGAATTAACAACATAAGAGTGAGTTTTCTGATAGCTTCCCGGCGGGCAAGGGGGCGTTTATTGTTCAACAAGGGTGATGCGATATGAGGTGGCAGATGATGTAACCGTGCTAACAGGCATTGTGCCCGCTCCCAGGCTTGAGCATGTTCTGGGCTTTGTGCACACCAGGCGGCACAGGCGTTCCGGTCAGCTTCGCTGACATGACTGTCATTCAGAATGGTCAGCCATTCTGCGGCTTCTGCAAGTATCGTTTCAGAGGTTGTACTTGATGAATGAGATGTATTGGTGGAAGCCATGGATCAATCTCTCTATGTCATAGCGATCAGGCACTGATAAAAGCCTTGTTTCATATAGCGTTTGACCGTAGATAGCGAAATATTCATGTGATTTGCAATATCTTCATATTTCATTCCCTCTATCTGGGAAAGCAAAAAGGCAGTCTGTACCGGCGTGGGGAGTTGACTGAGCATCATATCAATTTCTTGAAGCGTTTCGAGAATAATAAGCCTCTGCTCTGGAGCAGGAATAAGCTGCTCGGGCAGGCTGGCGAGCAGCTCCAGATAAGACTGTTCAAGTGATCGACGGCGATACCAGTTAATCATCAGCCCCTTAGCGATAGTGACGATATAGGCACGAGGTTCATTTAACTGCTGTGGCAGGGGCGAGCGAAGTAATTTGACAAAAGTATCCTGAGCCAGGTCTGCGGCGGTTTCATCGCAGTTAAGACGATGCTTAAGCCAACGGAATAGCCAATCATGATTGTGGACGTACATCCACTGGATCTTTTGGGTGTCTAAAGCATTAACGGTCATTTTCATGCCATTTCACAATGTAAATGCAAATCATTATCATTTTTGGTATGTTACAGGTAATTATTCTCCGTTACCAATAAATAATTTGCGGAGATATGTTGTTCAGATGGGATTTTATTTATCATTAGCAGGGTTAAATTATAAAAGCGCTCAATAGACGATCGGGAATTTAAGATAGGTATTGTTTTTTAGTGTGACAGAATTAAATTATTTTCCTCTGAAAACTTATTGTTTTTTTTTGAATGATTTTAGTTTGGAATATTTTTCACAAATTAAATTAATTACACCGAAGGGTAAAATAAATATAATAGTAAAATCTATAAAAACAATTAGAAAAAACACGTGAATTATTGCTGTGAATTATGCTTGCTCTGAATGTATTCATATTGCCTTGAACTCTAGCTTAATGATTCATTCAATGATATCAGTAGGGCCTATCTCGGTTATTTCACATTAAACGAGATAGGCTAGTTTATTTAATAAACTTGCTGCTCTTCATTGCTATCCGTGAAACCTATCCGGTCAGTCAGAAGGTTCATATTATCCTTGACGGAGCCAGTTACCATCGAAGTGAGCTGGTGAAAGACTGGGCTTATGTGATGAATATAGACCTTCATTATTTACCGCCCTACAGCCCGAATCTGAACCCGATAGAAAGGTTATGGAAGGTGATGAACGAAAAGGTCAGAAATAACCATTACTTCGCCTCGACGACCTTGTTCGGGCAAGCAATACATCACTTTTTTACGGAAAGATTATCGGAGCTTGCCGGGAACCTGTCGTGCCGTATTAATGACAACTTCCAGGTTCTGAATCCTGCATCTTCAAGTTAAGCGGGTATATCACTATTCAGTTTTAACTAAAAGTGCGAAACTAATAGAGCTGAATTTCTACTTTAAAAAGTGGTCAAATTACGATGATTTTAAGAAAATTTATATTTTAAATGAGTGAATAATAAACTATGATATTGAGCATTTAATATCATATAAGGCTATAAAAATGAATAGAAACGAATGGAGTGAAGGATGGGATGATGGATGGATATACAGGAACAAAAACGGAGAACTCATAGATCCGTTAGATGTAGCTAATAGTGGATTGGCAGGTACAATCAGTGATATTGGGGAAAGTGTTTATTTAGGTGCTAAACGAGCAGTTAAAAGGACAGCCCATTGGTTCTTACCTCGTGATATCTTAGGTGATTCCTATGCAGAATTCGAAAAAGCAGTTTATAATCAATATGGCCGGGAAGTAAAAGAAGAAGACCGCAGAATATTTAATTTATTAATAAGCATTATATCAAAGCCAGAATATATTGAATTTGCAGTAGAGGTTATTATTGATGACCTTATTGATTCCTCAACATAAATAAGGAAACAGAAAGTAGAAAATTATGCAAGAGCAGTACAAAAACCTATTGTAAGTTTTATTGGGAAGTATGCAACAACTAAAGCTATTGTATATGCGATATCATATTATATAGCTCAGAAAATAATCAAAGATATAACAAAAAAAGAAGCAGTAAAAAAATTTGTTGCTTGGCCGTTATCAGCTTTTTCAATTTATGGATTAGTTGATAAAGTTAGCTCTGCTTCAAAAAGACTAAGAAGAAAATGTCCTAAATTATATTATAAATTAAGAAAAGATAATTTAGATATGATGTATTATTTTATTGAACCATACTTAGGAAACTTAATTTAAATGTATTGCTCCGGTGATTTATCTACCGAAATGGACGAGAGGATAATTTATGAGCTCAACAAACAGATCGAATAATGATAAAAATTTTTTTTATTTCATTAAAAATTTCTTTGTTTTTCTTTACCGTGAATTTAGGGAAGTAATGCATATAGGAATAACCTTATGTCTTTGTATATTTTGGATTTGGCTATTCCCTTTTGAATTTATAGCAGTAATAGGATGTGTTGTTATTATTATAGTAATGTTTATTCTAAGCATGTTTTTCCTACCATGATTTCTAATTGTACATGTAAATATAATTGAATATTTACATGTACTTTTTAAATATATTATTCTTTTATTGATATATCTAGACATTCTAGTTATATAATATCAGTGTGTACCAAATCGACATGAAAATAATCTATCCATAAGATAAATATTTATATGTCTAAAGATTCATTTTCTAGACAATTCCAATCATGAAATAAGATTAGATAAATATCATGATAAGTCACGTATTTTATTATCAATGGTCAGATTGTTATAATTATTTTCTGTAAAATTTTTTAGATCCATCGATGAGTTTATAGCATGGGAGGATTTTACTTCTTCTTTTAATCCTGAGAATTTTTCAATCTGCGTTCAGGCGGCATCGAACAAACGATGAGATTTACGTTTGCGGGTGTGAAGAGCTGTGTTTCGGTGTTTCTCTTTGCAATATGGCGTGTTGAAGAAGATATAAGATAGTACGAATAAATCCATATGTTAATATATATACACTGGGGGCTAACTCCCAGAAAATATACGTTACCTTTTTGTGTAAATTTAAAAGGATTTTGACTGTCATAAAGCCAGGAGCATAGTGTCTTAACATCGTGTTTGATAGGAAGGAATAATGCCGAAACTAATTTATTATGTCGCTGCGACAATAGACGGTTATATTGCTAATAATAACCACGGTCTGGATTGGTTGGATGAGTTTGTGCTTGGAGATGACGCAACACCTTATGATAATTTTTACCAAGGTATTGGTGCTGTGATTATGGGTTCGGGAACATACGAATGGATAATGGCAAATTCATCGGATGATTGGCCATACAAAAATGTTCCCGCATTTGTTCTTTCTCATCGGGCATTGCCAACGCCAGAAGGGCTGAATATCACCATAACCGATAAAACAGCGGGAGATATTGTTGCTGTGGCGAAAAAAGCGGCTAATGGTAAGAATGTCTGGTTAGTGGGAGGTGGTAAAACCGCTGCGTATTTTGCCGAAGTTGGTGAATTACAGCAAATATTCTTAACCATGATCCCGGTATTTTTAGGCACAGGTATTGAAGTTCTTCCTGTGAGTGAAAAAGTGAGTGTTACACCTAAAACTCAACGTTTTTTACGTAGCGGTGCCATTGAAATCCTGTTGGATGTAAATATCGATGAAGTCGCCTCCTACAAATAAGGAAAGCTGCCGTAAGAAAGAGTGAAGTTCTTATCGCGCCATATTGATGGCACAAAAGTGGCGCGATTATCTGAATTGCGCCATAATCGCGCCATATTCTTACTGAAATTTGTCGTTTACTATGAGTTCAATTACTAATATTCATAAGACCTTGTGTGTTGCATCACAGCCTATGTCTGTTTCGGATTTATTAGTGGAGCATCCTTCTGTTCCCAGAAGGACTGTCCAACGTTGGCTAGGACAGCTTGTTGAAGATGGAAAAGTACACGCTTTGGGAGAAGGACGGGGTCGTCGCTATGTTATTTCTGAGCGAGAAACATTAAAGCAGGTAACAGAAAAATCCGGCGATTTCCCGAGCTATATTCCATTGTCTGAAGATAGTAAGGATGTTCTCCGTTATATTGATCAACCCATGAAAGCCAGGGTGCCAGTTGGTTATCAACGAGAATTTCTGGAATCGTATGAACCCAATGTGACTCATTATCTGTCAGTTCCAATTCGTAATCAGCTTTGGAGAATGGGAGGAACAAAACAGACCTCACAGCCAGCGGGAACTTATGGTAGAGCTATTCTGGATCGTTTGCTCATTGATTTATCATGGGCCTCAAGTCGTTTGGAAGGAAATACTTACAGTCGATTAGATACGATCGAATTAATTGAGTATGGAAAGGTTGCTGTAGGAAAAGATGCGATTGAAACTCAAATGATCCTCAACCATAAATCCGCTATTGAATTACTTGTTGATGGTATAGTTGAAGCTGATTTTAATCGATATACCATTCTCAATTTGCATAGTACATTATCTGAAAATTTACTGCCCAATCCTATAGATGAAGGACGCATCCGTCAGCATCAGGTTGAAATAGGAAAAAGTGTTTTCAGACCGTTATCAGGAGAGGTTCATATTAGTGAGGTTTTTGATTCGTTGCTTGCGAAAGCACAAGTTATTTCAGATCCATTTGAGCAATCGTTTTTTATCATGGTTCACTTGCCATACTTACAACCTTTTGCAGATATAAATAAACGAACTTCCCGCTTGGCTGCTAATTTGCCGTTGCTCCGTTCAAACCTATGTCCGTTGACTTTTCTGGATGTATCAGAAGAGGCATATAGCCGTGCAATGCTCGGTATTTATGAAATGACCAGAGTTGAATTGCTACGAGATCTCTACCTATGGGCTTACGAACGTTCTACCCAAGAATATTTGGCTCTTAAACAAGAAATAGCAGAACCAGACCCATTAAGATTGCAATATCGAAATACCGTTAAACAAATTGTTTATCAGGTTGTTGTGGCTCCGGAAATGGATTCGATTGAGGTTATAGATAAATTAATTTCCAATCAATTAAGTCAATCTGAACGTGACACGTTAAAGGCATTGGTTATTGAGGAGTTACGACGATTACATGAAGGTGTTCTGGCAAGGTATGGTCTCCGGCCTTCGCAATTTGAAGAATGGAGGAGAAAACGCAGATAATCTTTGCGTTAACTTCATTAAATAGTCGTTCGTCCGTGAAAATATCTATATTAATCATTCTATTAAATTGTTTTTGTTAGTAAATTAGCCTTTTCGCTATGTTATCCCATCAGGATTTACGCTTGCACCGCTAAAGACTGAAAGCAATTCGCATATGATTGTATTGACATCGCTAAACACCCATCAGTATTTTCATCTCAACTCGGTCAGACATTATATATGCAGGGTTGCTGGCATCAATGAATCCTTGATGAAATGGTACAAATATTTTACTTACTTATCAAATGGATGGATAAGGTTAGTCACGTTATCAAGTTGTTCTTTGCAATACGATGTCGCTTTAATTCTGGTTTGTGCTTAAACAGATAAACCGGAAGTGTATTTGTTTAAGTAAGGCATCTTTATACAGGATTATCCTAAAAAAACAGAAAGTAGTATTTTTTTGATCTAAATTTTCGCATTATGTTCTGAAAGTAGGCAAAAGAAATGTTTAAGTAAGGATTTTAAATGGAAATACCAATTTATTTTCAATATTGGGGTAAGGCGAAGCGAACATCAGAGGCTGAGAGTACAGATTATCATCTACTTCCTTATCATTGCTTGGATGTCGCTGCTGTCGGCATGCAGTTACTTTCTTTAGAAAGATCGTTGATCAAAGATCTCACTAATTTTTTAGCGTTATCCACAAAGCAGTTACAAAGTATTGTCTCTTTTGTACTGGCATTGCACGATATTGGTAAATTTGCATCTGCTTTTCAAAAATTATTTCCCAGTCAGTCAGTCAGTCTGTATCGACCTTATTGCTGTAAAGGCTATGATGGCCGTTATTTCTGTCATGACCGTATGGGACTGTATTTTTGGGAAAATATTAAACCGAAGTTGCTTAAAAAGCTGATTAATATTGAGGATGTTAAACAGAGAGAACAGCAAGAGATTTTCGATACCTTAATGGTGCTGATGGACTGTGTATTAGGACATCATGGTCAGCCAATAGATAAAACAGACTATAAAGCTATCGAATATTTTACTGAGCCTCATAATCTCAATGCCGCCACACTCTTTGTTCATCATTTAATTGAATTACTCCAACCTGAATTTCCTATTGAAAAATTACAATCCAAAGAATGGCGACGGCGATTAGAGCAAGTGAGCTGGCAGTTTGCTGGTATTGCAATATTGGCGGATTGGATTGGTTCTGATAATCATTATTTTGTATATCAATCTGAACCTATGTCATTAACCGATTATTGGCAACATGCTAAAGCCGTGGCAAAAAAAGCGGTTGTGGCGACAGATTTAGGCAAAGTGCCAGTAGTAAAGCCATTTATTTCTATTCAGGACTATTACGGTTTTGCTGCGACACCATTGCAGAAGTGGGCGGAATCAATACCTGTAGATGATTCTCCTCAACTCTTTATTTTAGAAGATGTTACCGGGGCAGGAAAAACAGAGGCGGCATTAGCGCTGACACATCGTTTAATGCAAATAAAAGCAGCCGATGGTTTTTATTTCGGATTGCCTGATATGGTGTCTTCCAATGCAGTGTTTAACCGGATTGCTGAACATTATCAGCAAATGCTATTAACAGACAATGGCAGCAAGCCAGGTATTATTTTGACTCATGGTGCACGAGAGATGAATGATCAATTTCGTGAAGCCATTCTGGCGTTAGGTCACCCAGACAGAAATTATGGTGAAACAGATGTCATCACTTCAGCGCAGTGCAATCAATGGCTGGCGGATCCACGCAAGAAGGCGTTGTTAGCGCCTGTTGGAATAGGTGCTATTGATCAGGCTTTATTGGCTATATTACCCAGGCGTTATCAGGCACTGAGATTATTTGGGCTTAATCGTAAGGTATTAATCGTTGATGAAGTTTATGCCGCTGATGAATTTATGTTTAATTTATTAGAAAATTTATTAGCTCTGCATCTTTATCAAGGTGGTTCGGCTATTTTGCTGACAGCGACACTGACCCTGAAACAGCGTCAACGTTTAACGGATATTTGGTTGAACGCCGGTGGATTGAGCTCACAATTATTGCAAAAAACGGATTTCCCCTTAGCGACAAAAATAAGCTTGAATGCCATATCGCCCGTTATTGAACAACCGTTATCAAGTCGAAAAGATGTTAGCCGGGAAGTAAAAATTGATTTCTTAAATAGCTTTGTCTGCTGTGTTGAAAAAGTATTGGCTGCGATTGTACAAGGGCAATGTGTCGTTTGGATCCGAAATACAGTAGACGATGCTATTGAGGCTTATCAGACGCTGCGAAGTTTGCTCACTGAACCTGAACGTTGTCTGTTATTTCATAGCCGGTTTGTATTGCAACACCGGAAAGAAATTGAAAATCATGTCATGACTATTTTTGGTAAAAATAGTCATAGCGAGATGCGTCGAGGTAAGGCGTTAATTGCTACACAAGTATTCCAGCAAAGTTTGGATGTTGATGCCGATGTGATGATTTCAGATATTTGTCCTATTGATGATCTGATTCAGCGAGCAGGGCGTTTGCAACGCCATACTCGTGATAGTGATGGTGTTTATCAACATGGAATTAAAGATTCACGTTCTGCGCCAATACTCTTTATCCACGCGCCTGAGTGGAAGGATCAACCCGAGTCAGATTGGTTAAGCCATCATTTCCGTAGCACACAATATGTTTATCGCTCGCCTGCACGTTTGTGGTTAAGCATGCGTGTATTGAGAAAATTGGGTGCAATACGTATGCCTGTGGAAACCCGTGAGTTAATTGATGCGGTTTATGGTCATGCTTATGAGCAAGCGCCTGAAAAGTTAAAGCGCCAGGAAAATATATTAATTGGTGAGGAACAAAGTCAGGAAGCCAAAGCGAAATCTTATTGGTTGCAGTGGCAGTTATATGGTTATTGTGATCGAAGTGCTGATAATTGGTATGAAGATGATGCCGATATTCATACCCGCTACAGCGATATTGAAACCGTTGAGGTGTTATTACTGAAAAAGACTGATTCAGGACAACTGGTACCTTGGGTAAATTCTGCCGAATTTTCAGTGTCATTGAGTACGGTTACATTATCTAAAAATAAATATGCGGATAAATTAGCGCCAATTCCAAGGAAATTAATTCCCGCTCTCAATGCATTACGACAGAAATATCACCAAATTAGGTACTTGCAACCTTGGTTGCCAGAACAGGACCCAAATTTTACTTATTCTTCAACAATAGGTTTTTGTGAAAAATAAAAGCAGGAGGTGTTATGAACTTAGTTCAGGACCCGTGGTTGCCTTTCCGATTACGTGATGGTAGTGAAAAAGTACTGCCCATTAATGCAATATGTGACCATGATGTTATGGACTTTGCTTTACCGAGAGCTGATTTTCAGGGAGCTGCTTGTCAATTTGCTATTGGTTTATTGCAAACTGTTTTTGCACCGGAAGATCAATATCAATGGCATTCCCTGTATGCAACATTGCCTGATAAGAAAACATTACAACAGGCTTTTGATAAAGCTGAACATGCTTTCAATATTACCGGTACAGGGCCCCTTTTTATGCAGGATTTTGATCCTCTGCAAAAGGTAAAATTAACCACTGTCGCTGGACTGTTAATTGAAGCACCAGGAGCTAATGGTTTAAGGCTGAATACTGATCATTTCATTAAACGTGGCATTGGTGATGTGATGTCTCTTGAAATGGCCGCTTTGGCACTTTTTACCTTACAAATTAACGCGCCATCAGGTGGTGTGGGACATCGGGTCGGATTGCGAGGGGGAGGGCCATTAACCACGTTAGTGCTGCCGGGCCAGGCTGATGCGACACTATGGCAAAAACTGTGGTTAAACGTCATTAATCGAAATGAATGGCGTTATTCAGAACCTGATTTAACCAGTGCTCAGGTTTTTCCCTGGTTAGCGCCAACAAAAGCAAGTGTTAAGGAAGGGACAGAAATTTATTTTTCAGATGTTCATCCCTTGCATATGTATTGGGCAATGCCAAGACGTATACGTCTTGTGGTGGAAGAGAAGGAACAGGTTTGTAAAATTTCAGGCAAGTGTTCTGCATTAACTGTTTCTGAATATCGTACACAGAATTATGGTAGCAATTATTCTGGGAATTGGCTTCATCCATTAACGCCTTATAAATGGGACCCCAAAAAATCAGCGGAACATTTATCTGTTAAAGGTCAGCCGGGAGGCGTGACCTACAAAACTTGGGATACTTTGGTATTTAACAGTCATGAAAGAGGGCAACGCTGTGCGCCGGTAGTGAGCCATTTTTATTCTTTATGTTGTGATTTTGCTGAACTTCAAAGTGTCATACCTTATTTGTGGGGGTTTGGCTACGATATGGATAATATGAAAGCACGTTGCTGGTATTCCGTTATCATGCCGCTGTTTTTTGTCTTACCTGAACAACAGGAAGATATTCTGTGTCAAGTTAAAGATCTACAAAAGCTGGCAACCACTATAATTTGGTTATGCCGAAACCAAATAAAAGCTGCCTGGTTTGAAAAGCCCGCAGAGGTGAAAGGAGACACTTCTTTTATTGACCTTGCTTTTTGGCAACAAAGTGAATCGTTATTCTTTTCAGTGGTTCATCAAATTATCGACAACGCACGCTCGAATGATCCTTTTCTTACCTCGGAACAGGCCAAACATTGGCTCAATACTTTGCGTCATCTCTGTCTGGATTTATTTGATGAATATGCTGCTTTATCTGAACTGGGTAATGAGCGTTCAATGGCGAAACGTATAAGAGCGCGTCAGCAGTTAATCATGGGGTTATATGGTCAAAAAGCTTTAAGAGAGATCAAAACATTTATTACCAATAATCATATTAATTTTGACAAAGAGGAGGTGTAATGGACAGTAAAATTGAAATTATATTATTGCATTGGTGGCAAAGTATGTCTCTGTCACCAAAACAGTTAAAAGAGAAAGATATTATTCCGTCTCCTTCTACTTATAAAGCCCAGTTAAAGCGTTGTGAAAATGTTGAGATGGCGATGTTAACTGAAGGTTTTCGGGCTTTATGGCTCAGTTTACCCGACGAAATTAGCTTATCTGATAATCCGGTAAAAATAGAATATTGGGCCACGATAGCGGCGGTATTAGTTTATGTCAGAAACAACAATGGTATTAAATTGGCCGTAGCGGCGGGTAAGAAAGGAGGGGGGAATAAACCGATTGTCAGTGAATTGCGCTTTTCACAATTACAAAATGCGAAAACACCGAACGAGTTATTACGTCGATTACGTCGGATCCTACAGCAAGTAAAAGGCAATATTTCTGTTCTGGCTTTAGCTCAGGATATTGAGGAATGGTTTGCTGAATATGGGCAATTACGACCATGTAAAGCGGATAAGCGTATCAATGTAAAGTGGGTGATGGATTATTACTGCGCTGCCAGTAGTAAATGGGTTGATTTATCAGATTCTTATTAATTTAATTTAGGAGAATGAATGACTATGAGTCAGTTTATTCAATTACACTTATTAACCTCCTATGCACCCTCTAATCTTAATCGTGATGATTTAGGCCGGCCTAAGACAGCGAAAATGGGTGGTTTTGAACGTTTGCGAGTGAGTTCTCAAAGTTTGAAACGTCACTGGCGCACTTCTGAATTATTTGAGCAAGCGTTATCAGAGAATATTGGTATTCGCACAAAGCGCTTTGGTATTAAGGTATTTGAAGCCTTGATCAGTGCTGGCGTGAAAGAAAAATCCGCTAAGGCATTGGCTGCAAGTATTGCCGGTGTTTTTGGCAAAACTAAAAAAGGTGCTTTAGAGACTGAACAATTGGCACATATCAGCCCGGCAGAGCAGCGATCTGTCATGTCGTTGGTTGCGGTGCTGGCAGAAGAAGGCCGGGCACCAACATCGGAAGAGCTTAATTTGTTAAAAGCTGAACAAACCGCTGTAGATATTGCGTTGTTTGGTCGAATGTTAGCTTCAAGCCCTGCATTTAACGTCGAAGCTGCTTGCCAGGTTGCGCATGCGATTAGTGTGCACAGTGTTGTCGTTGAAGATGATTATTTTACGGCAGTAGATGATTTAAATGATGGTAAGGAAGACACGGGTTCGGCTCATATAGGGGAATCGGGTTTTGCGGCGGCGTTGTTCTACAGTTATATCTGTATTAATAAAACGCAGTTAATAGAGAATTTGGATGGTAATGAAGCGCTTGCTAATAAAGCGATTAAAGCATTGACAGAAGCGGCGGTGAAAGTCTCGCCGACGGGTAAACAAAGTAGTTTTGCTTCTCGTGCTTATGCCAATTTTGTTCTCGCTGAAAAAGGCGAACAACAACCACGTTCTTTATCTGTCGCATTTTTAAAACCGATTCATGACAGTGACCAAGGCCCATCGGCAATTCACGCATTAGAAAGCCAAATGCACAATATTGATCAGGTTTATGGAGCGTGTGCTGATGCCCGCTATAAATTCAACACATTCACAGGGGAAGGAAGTTTGACCGAGCTGCTTGAGTTTATTGCGCAGTAATGGGGGCAGAATGAAAGAGTATTTAGTCTTTCGATTATATGGCCCGATGGCAAGTTGGGGCCAACCTGCGGTTGGCGGGGAAAGGCCAACGGGATCATATCCTAGCCGATCTG
The DNA here is from genome assembly GCF_011189495.1 of Photorhabdus stackebrandtii. NCBI lineage: Bacteria > Pseudomonadati > Pseudomonadota > Gammaproteobacteria > Enterobacterales > Morganellaceae > Photorhabdus > Photorhabdus stackebrandtii. Next base: position 15,108 of record NZ_PUJV01000023.1, on the reverse strand, counting down.
CGATTTTGGGGTTATTAGGAGCTGCGTTAGGCATTCGACGAGATAATGAATCTGAATTAGCAAAATTACAAAAAAGTGTGTTGATTGCAATTAAGCAAATTGTTCCCAGCTCTTTAATGCGTGATTACCATACGACGCAGGTACCAACGCACGAGAATAATGTGATTCACCAGAGCCGTAAAAGTGAATTAAGTTCAGATAAACTGAATACCATATTATCTAATCGTGACTATCGCTGTGATGGTATTTGGATCGTTGCCATTGCATTAACCCGGAGAGCTGCTTTTACGCTGGAACAATTGCGGGATGCTTTACTTAAACCGGTATTTGTCTTGCATCTTGGACGTAAATCTTGTCCACCTGCTTTACCTCTCTGCCCTAAATTAACAGAGAAATCGACATTAAAATCGGCGTTGGATATCTCTTTTCCACCACTGATCCATTGTGATAAGGAAGATAAGTTATGGCTGGGAGCAAATGGTCTTGTTACTTATTTTTGGGAAGGAGAGAAAGATGAAATTATCGCTTCAAATATCTTCATAAGCCATCCTTGGGATGAGCCGATCAACAGGGGGCGTTGGCAATTCAGGCAACGTACTATGTATCAACTTTCTGTCGGGGAGGATGTTAATGTATTTGTCTAAAATTACACTTCGGCAATCAGGCCAGACAGCAAATATATTGGCGAAGCTTGGTGCAAATGGAGTTTATACCTCTCATCAATTGTTATGGAAATTATTTTCTGAAGACGTACAGCGTCAATTTCTATTCCGGCAAGAAATCGGAGTAATGGGGTTACCTGTATTCTATGTTTTATCTAAAACATCACCTCAAACGCAGTCACCATTATTTGATGTTGAAACGAAATCATTTTACCCTCTATTGCATGAGGGACAACGTTTAGCTTTCAAATTACGTGTTAATCCAACAATTTGTGTTACCGATCCTGCTGGAAAACGCCGGCGTCATGATGTCTTAATGCATGCTAAGTTTCAGGCAAGACGGCAAGGTGAAACTGAACAGGGAAAAATCAAGACCACGATGGAAGATGCTGCCCGTAATTGGCTCTTGGATAATCGTCGTATGCAGCAATGGGGTATTCAGTTTGATGATTTACTGAATATTGAAGGTTATACTCAGCATCGAAGCGTAAAAAGGAAGGGACAAAAAATCCAATTCTCCAGTGTCGATTTCCAGGGACTTCTGACGATTACCGATGGTGATTTATTCTTGGCACAGTATACAAAAGGTTTTGGTCGATCTAAAGCTATGGGGTGCGGCTTGATGTTAATCAGAGCAGTATAATGGCATTGACTTCATTTAAATCTATTTCTGTTGGGGATCGTAATAAGGGTATTGATTGTTGAAGAGAGTTCATTTGTGTTATTAGGTGTTCGCGTTATGTTTTGAAAGCAGAGTAAAAGGCGAGATTACTAACTAATGTATTCGTGCTGCGATATCCTAATCGCGTTAGGTGCAGTCGCTACTCTAAAAAGTATTGATAAAATAATTACTGTGTTCCTCACATCTGTGGGGATAAACCCGAATTTTGGTATGCATTTGAGCCTGGAAGAAAATGTTCCCTTTGCTTCATGGTATAAAACGCTATAATTAGCCATAAGAGACTGGTTGGTGAATGTTCCTTGTGCCTACGGGGATGAACCAAACTCGATAAATCTTATCAATGAGCGAATTTACATGTTCCCTGTACTGGCGGGGATAAGCCGCGGCATGAGTGATGCTTTAGTAAATTTACTAAATGTTCCCTGTAACTACGGGGATGAACCTAGCAGTGCTCCTAATAGCATAAAGCCAGGAATGAGTTCCCTGTACCCGCGGGGATAACCCGTATGAGAATGACACTGATGATTGGTTTTACCTGTGTTCCCTGTCTCTGCGGGGATAAACCGGACAGTAACACAGGGACGTAATTAGCAGTAATCGGTGTTCCTTCTGTCTACGGGGGAATATTATAGGCAGTATTAAGTAAAGTGTTCCCTATGTACGGGGATGAACCGAACTGGTACTGTTGTATATCTGGTTTGGAAAAATGTTCCCTGTATTTACTGGGATAAACCGAACAGTTAGCGATTGAATTAGCGGAAACAAACGTGTTCCCTGTTTATACAGGGATAAACCGCTAAATACAGAATCATCTTCGTTTGTTGTAACCGTGTTCCTCGTAACTTGAGGGGATGGACCGTCATCGGGGAGGGAAATTCCCGCAATAGTGCCGGAGTTCCTTGTATCTACGGGGATTAACCAGATTCCGGTTTTGTGGTGGTAGTCGAGTAAAAAGGTTCCCCGTGCTTGCGGGGATAACCCGATAATAGAAAAGATACAGATAATGAATATGAAGTATTCCCTGTGTTTACGGGGATAGAGTGGTCGTGTGTTGTTCATTGAGCCCCTGCAAATAATCCTCACTGGTCAGGTTGCTAATGTCATCGCCGTTTTCTAAATGCGCTTTCAGCCAATGAATAATCTGCTCCTGTAATTGCCCCTCTGGCTCATCCAGTTTTTCAGCTAATTCTCCGTGGTTTTCCCATAGATCACTACTGAATCATAAATCCGACATTCCGCACCCAATTCAGGAATAAAAAGACTCGTATGGTGGCCCCAATATTTTCAGCAGGGCATTTTGGTACGGTTGCATTCCCGTCACCATCCGGTGTTCTTGAAATTCAAAGGTATTAATACCTTCGAAAGTTAAAAATACCCAACGAGCAGTGGGCGATTGCGTCTGCTGCTGCTTCATATCCGGGTAGAATGCCTGGCTTTGTTTCAGACCCGTGCGAATTTTATGTTCCAGCGCCGCATACACCATTAAGCTACACGTCATCACCATCAATAAGGCTTCGATGCGTTCCGGTTTTTTCAGGTACATTGATGAGGTTAAGAACTCGGGACTTTTTAGGAATCGAAAACCTTGCTCAACTTTCTGCTGGGCTTTGTCATTCGCGAGCAACGCAGCCATATCCAGCGCCTTATCGTCCGTTTCATTGGTCGCCAAAATAAACCTCCCCACCTTGAGTCGGGCATACACGATTTTATCCAGTTGACTGTAAGCCCGGCCTGAGAGCCGGTAATGAATCTGAGAGGGTTTATCTTTAGCCGGACGTCCACGCCCTTGATATGTCATGATTTCCTCCACTTGTGGGGCGTCAATACCGATAAACTGGCATTCGGAGCCAAAATTACGCAGGGCGCATAACGCATCTTCCTTGCAGGCAAACCCTTTTTTGCATAATTTTTCAAACGCTTTCAGCTCTTTTTCCGTTGATTTGAGCGTATTTTTCGTAAAAGTCTGCCCTTCATGTTGACGGGCAGCCGCACTACTCACCAGCAACCCGCGTTGGGGGATCCCGCCATAGCAGGATTCAACCCAACATCCAGCATAACCTTCGGTGAAAGGCTGTAGCTGATGGGGATCCACGTTCAAAAGCTGCTGTTTGGCTTCTTTGAGCGTTAACGGCACGCGGGTAATGAAGCGTTGTTTTTGCTTATGCAGTGAAGTTATTGCCTCTTCGCTATAAAGGGCGGATCGGCGACAAAGTAGCGGCTGTTCTGCGCGGCTTTCAGGCAACGAATATGATGTTTTGTGAATTCTGTGAACGCCCGGGTATCGTTGGTATTTCCGCTCATCGCCTGCATGTAAACGGGTATCCTGATCTGATTTTCACAAATCAGCTCAAGGATAACCGGGTTCAGCTCAGGCCGATGGTCGCGGCTCTACCCCCGAACCAGTTCAATACGCTGCGTGTCGTCTTTCAGAGGAGACTTGTACTCGCCATCCACATGGAAACTGGAGATGTCGAGATGCACAGAATGGGGTGTTATGCCCAATTTATCAATGACCTGTTCAGCCAGTATCTGATAGACTTCTGACACGCCGGCCTCATATAAAGCATCTAATGTACGACCCAGCACGTCATCATTCAGATGTCCAGCATCAATACCGGGGCCAATCAAACGTTCAATCGGCTTATGCTGGAAAAAACCGGAAAACATGTGCAGTGTCCGGCTGTGAAACCCCAACCCGTTAAGGATCATCGCAAGAAAAGCCTCACCATGAGAAACGGTGTGACCCGAATATTTTGGCATGATGGCATCAATGATACGGGGCAATCCGGCTTCATAGCAGAAAGCCGCGATGAGACCAAGGTGATCAAGACGTTTAATGGCAGGTTCTGACTTGAGCATATTCACTTTCCGGCAAATAAAAGTAATAGATCAAAATGGGCGATCGCCGTCAATCTCATGGGAACAATAAATATGTAAAATATGCGTAAGAGAACACTATTTTTAAATCAGGAATGAGGTGCGGAATGACGGGTAGATACTTCGCAGGCTCCTGATGTTGAGTGGCCGGAGGTGCCGAAGTAAGTGAGAAAGCCGGGTGACCGGCTTCATAGTCTGCCTGTACGGCAGCAGAGTTTGTAAAATAACTCTTTAAAGGATTGAGTCGGGAGTGTTAGAAATTCTGTGTCATTCCAGTAATATATCTCAAAAAGGAATGATAAATGACTCAACCTTTCGATTTCGAAAAAGCCCTGAAAGCGCTTCAGGATGGTCAGGCACTGACCGGTAAGAATGGCATCCTGACTCCATTGATTAAGCTGCTTACTGAAGCCGCTCTGGCTGCCGAACTTGACTCCCATCTGGCTAATGACCTTGAGGCCAACCGGAAGAATGGCTCCACCAAAAAGACCATCAAAGCCCCGACCGGCAACTTTGAACTGGCTACACCACGGGATCGTAATGGTACTTTTGAGCCCCAACTGGTTAAGAAGCACCAGACCACGTTATCAGACGAGATAGAGCGGAAGATTATCCGCCTGTTTGCCCTCGGGATGAGCTACACCGATATCAGGGGTAGTGACCGGATTAAGTGATAATCTGATGCTCTGGCAGTTAAATAAAGTATCTTTTTTATTTGCTGGTAATTTTGCTGATAAGCGGTTGCCGCTCCAGGGCGCGAGCATACTTTTTTAACACCTATTGAATGAAGAGTAATGACATGATCTAATTAGCCTTATTTCTCTTCTAATCGCTTGCTTATGACCCTGATTGAACATTTATCCGTTGTTAAAGAAACACGCTCTGATATTAATCGTCAGTACGACCTGATTGATGTGATTTTCCTTGTCGTCAGTGCCATTATGGCGGGAGCCGAAGGTTGGCAAGATATTGAGACTTATGGCCGGGCAAAAATTAAGTGGCTGAAAACGTATCGCCCATTCCTCAATGGAATACCCCGTCGGCATACCATGGCGAGAATATTGCGTGCTATCGAGCTGGACTCCCTGCTGGAAGCCTTACTCAACTGGGTTAATGAGCAGCGTGAATTGGGGAATAAACCGGTTATCGCTTTTGATGGGAAAGTCCTGCGACGCGCCTATCGTAACAATAAGAAAAATGCCGCCCAACTGGTCACTGCCTATGATACCGAGGCAGGATTGGTGTTAAGCCAGAAAGCGACTTCGACCAAAAACGGGGAAATCAGTACCGTCCGCCAGAGGCTGGATATCCTTAATCTCAAAGGCAGTATCGTGACCCTTGATGCCCTGCATTGCCAGCGTGAAACGCTGGAAAAAATCAGCGAAAAGAAAGCCCATGTCGTTGTGCAGGTGAAGAAAAATCAACCCAATTTGTGGAACGCGGTTCAGTCTCAATTTCAGGCCGTGTTTGATGCGGGTAAAGAGCAAGTGATAACGGAAATCAAGCAAGAAGCCCATGGCCGATGCGAAGAGCGGTATGTATTCCAGTTAAACCCGAAATTCTCCCCTGAAATGGCCGAGCGGTGGCCAACGATCCGTAGCATTATTGCGGTTGAACGCCACCGAACACAAAATGGCAAGGGGACAGTAGATACCTCGTATTATGTGAGTTCTCTTTCACCCCGACATAAATCCCTTGGGTATTACATTCGTCAGCATTGGCGAATTGAAAATAGCCAGCACTATATTCTTGATGTCGTTTTCAAAGAAGATGATTCACGGATTGTTTTAGAGGGTGCAATTGAGAATCTGGCGTTATTCCGGCGTCTTGTTTTGAATGTGGTCAAGCAATGTGATTGTGGGGCACCGAGCCAAAGAAATAAGCTTAAAAAAGCAAGCTGGTGTGATGATTACCGCGCCAAAGTCTTCTTTGGCTGAATGTTAATCAAAGTATGCTCGCGCCCTGCCAGTAACTTGACCCGGCCTCCTGTTCCCGTCTGCTTCGGCACCAGACCCAGATAAGCGGAAAACTCTCTGCCTGACCGGAACGCGTGAGGGTCACCCATCGTGGCAAGGGCTGCCGTGGCAATCAGAACACCGACACCGGGGATTTTCATAATTCGTTGGCAATCAGCATTCTGTTTTGCCCACGCATTCAGCGGGTCTTCTACATGCGCAATTTGCGCATCAATTTCGCTCAAGCGATGGTACTGCTCTTCAAGAAGACTGAGCAGGAAAGGTGCCCGTTTTTCCCTTAGCCGCTCAAGCACTTCGGGCATTGCTTTATCCAAAGCGGTTCTCCCTTTATGCACGGTTTCACCAAACTCCAGTAACAAACCCTGTAATACATTGATTTGGGCGGTTCGGAATTTCACTCATTGGTAGCGCATCCGGTGTAATGACAGGATGGCTTGTTGTTCTTCATTTTTGATAGCTACCGATTTACCCGGTTGTTGAACCGCCATCCAAATAGCTCGTGCATCCTGAACATCGTTTTTATTACCCATCCGGAATGCCCGGACAAACCGGGCCTGAAGCAAACGGACTTCATGTCCCTGTTTTCTCAGTTCCCGTGCCCACTAATGCGCCCCGCCACAGGCTTCCATACCAATCAGGCAAGGTTGCCGATGACTGAAGAAAGTTAAAAAATCACGCCGTCGCAACTGCTTATCAATAAGTTCACCGGTAGATTCCTCAACAAAATGAATCTGCATCAGATGTTTTGCAATATCGACGCCAACAGGAATATATTTCATGAGTGGATCCACGCCTCATCTCCCAATTCCATCACAATGCCGGGTAAGTGGTTGGGATGCGTTCATTACATTCTCCAGTGTGTTGCCGAAAAGACTGGGCCGGTTTGGCCTTGAGCTTCACGAAGATAAATCGCAGCTTCTTGCGGCGGGTCACGTGGCGGCGATGAGGGTAAATCAGAGGGGAGAACGTCTTCCTACGTTCAACTTTCTGGGGTTTACCTGTTACTGGGGGCGCACACGAAAAGGGTTCTGGAGGCTGAAATATACGAGCAGAAAGGACCGTTTCGCGGTAAAACTGAGGGGGCTGAGAGATTTCCTGTGGAAGAGCCTCCACGCAAACAAAAGACAAACCCTCAGTACGGTTACCCGGGTGGTTCGTGGATGGATTAACTACCACGGGATCTCGGATAACCGTAGGCGCATCGGGCAGTTCATTTACCAGAGCCGTCGGATACTCTACAGGTGGTTTAACCGTAAGGGTGGCCGCCATCCGATGACTTGGAAAAGGCTGAATCTGATCCTGAAAATACTGGGTTATCCAGATAAATGGAAAACCAAATCAATGCTGTTACTAACTCGCTGAATATGTGTGGGGACACTGATCTGTCGGGAGCCGGATGCGGTAGTTCCGCAAGTCCGGTTCTGAGGAGGGGCCTGTCCGGGTAACCGGCAGGTCTACTCAACCCAAACCCCTAAATAGCCTCTAACGTTAATCTATAGAGCTATGAGTGCTTTTTTTCATCTTTGAGCATGGCATCTCTGAGAATTGCATTTATTCTAGTTTGGTAGCCTTTACCTTGGCTTTTTAACCAGTAAATAACATCGCTATCAATTCTAACTGTCGTAGCGGTTTTAATGGGTTTATAAAATTTCCCTCTCTCACCTTTAGACCATAATTCAAGGCGTAACTCTGGTGTATCGCTTGTGTTAATTTGCGAATCAGCCATGTCTGCAAGTTGTTTAAGTCTTGATTTTTGCTCGTCAGTTAAGGGGGTTAGTTCCCCTCGTTTAATAGTAATTTTGCTCATACGCTAACCTCTCGTTTTTAGTTGCCTTTCTTGCGCTAATGATTCTAATTATTTCTCCTGAATCATCATGCCTGACAGAGTGTGCAACCAGTACAACAACGCATCCACCAACCAAACCTATTGTTTGCCACCTGAACTCTCCATTCTCGAATCTATCCTGTCTTGATATATGGTTAGGATCGCTGAATACGTGCGCCGCTTCTTCGAAGGATATTCCGTGCTTGGTTAGATTTATGCTGGCTTTCTTTGAATCCCATTCAAATGATATTTGCATAACCAACTCTCAATATTTGTACATACATTATTGTACATACAGAAAGTAAAAGCAAAAAATATATACATAAAACATCGGACTTTAAAACCCAAACCCTTTCCAGCCTCGTTCTTGGGGTTGTAAGCTGGACAATGGCATTCGGTTAAGCTTCTATGCCTGTGCGCTAAAACAGTTCCAGCGAGTTCGGGGCTGCATAGATTTTCTTGGATAGTGCCTTCCTAGTCTTAACCGTTGAGTCATTCTGCCAATTCGCATGTGTAATGAGTAACAGTATGATTTTAGATGTGTTTTCTTTACCCCAAAGATTAGAAGAGTGAGGTTAATGAGATGGTCAGTGTGCTGGGCAAAGCTGCACTGATCTTGTAGGTGAAAGTCCTGCCGTAGAAAGGACAAGCCAGACCATATATGGACGTCCCCGGTTGTGCAAGCATTGAATTGAAACGGTTTGCGACCATATATCCGGCGTCATTGTGGGTTAAATCACCCGCGCCATGATGTCATCCGAGCCCCGTTTCCTTATCACTACGTAGGTATCTCAGTACCTTGGTCTAGTCCAGGCTATTACAGGGACGGTAGCCGTTTTCTCATCAGTGTTTGCAAACTCAATAAAACGTCTTTTTTAACCGGTTAATTCACCGCTTTCTTCATCATAAAATCAACATCATCTTTCAAAATGCGCCAGATAATACGAACCAGTTTATTGACCAACGCGACCGTCGCCTTCATGACCCCACATCGGGCAATTAACTTTCTTAACCACTCACCCAAGGCATCCTCACGTCTTTGAGAATAGCGCATCACCGCACGGGCACCATGAATAATTAACGTTCGCAGGTGACGGTTGTTGCCCTGTTTGGTTATGCCAGCCAGACGGTTTTTCCCTCCGGAACTGTATTGGCGCGGAACCAGACCGCACCAGGCAGAAAGCTGACGGTCATGTGAGAATTGTTCTACGTTGACCTCACTGACAAAAGCGGCGGCAATCAACGGTCCCACGCCAGGGATGGTCAGTAAGTGGGCATAACCCGATTGCCGGCTTGAAACCGCCTGAATTTCTTTATCCATTTCGTGAAGACGGGCATCAAACCGCTGCATATCTTCCTGGAGTGAATGGAGGAGGCGTCGGAGGACAAAGGATAATGCGTTATTTCCCTCTTCCAAAATATCAGGCAGAGCCTGCCGGAGTTGTTGAATGCCCGCAGGAATAACAATTCCCTGCTCAGCGAGCAGCGCCCGGGTTTGATTAACCAGTGCAGTACGTTGTTCCACCATGAGTTGCCGGACACTACGCAGGGCTTTGATATCTTGTTGCTCAATCGTTTTGACAGGGACAAAATGAATCTCAGGGCGACAGGCCGTTTCACAAATAGCCAGCGCATCATTGGCATCATTTTTCTGATTCTTACAGAGCGCTTTGACATGCTGAGTCGGGATAAGCCTGATTTTATAGCCCATGGCTTGGAGCTTTCTTCCCCAATAATGAGCACTCTGGCAAGCTTTCATCGCAATAAGGGTATTGGGTGGAAACGCGCTGAGCGTATCCAGCAATTTTTGTCGTGAGACCTTTTTGTTCCAGGCAACAGAGTTATCAGTTAACCAAACACAGACCTGGAAAACGTTTTTGGCAAGATCAATGCCCACTACTTTGATTGTGTTCATGGAAGAACCCTCCGAAATACAGCGCACTCAGTATCAAGTTAAAGGCGACACTGTCTGCAACTGGAAAAGGGGACGTCCATCACATCACTACGTAGCGAGTCTTGCATTTCCGGCGGTAACAAAGGAGATAGCGTAGACAGCGAAACATTCGAGCCGAAACCAAATGGTGAACGTGATAGCGCCGAAATCCCTCTGATAGTGATGTGCCGATGGTATTGGAAAACCAGCAGGCAACAGCTTCGGAATGGTCATACTGGCAAATATCCATTCAGAAGCACACACCGGAGCCGCGGGCGTCGGCGAGCTTGTAGAGAACAGTGCGGAACCCAGGAGATCCTGATACTTCTCAATGGAATGAGTATCTTAGGCACAAGTGCCCAACACAAGGCCTGAGAAATGAGTATCAGGAAGTCGGAGTCAGTCATAGTAGCGTAGAAACGAGTAATGACCGTGGAGCGAAGGACTGGCAGATAGATCGAGCGTGAGAGAGAAACAATGACCGTACTCAGCAACGACGGAATATCATGGTTAACAAAACTTGAGCGCATAGGCGAGAAATCGGCATGTAACAAACAGCAATTGTTCAATAACTTAGGTCATTTGCTCAGTAGTGACATGCTGAAAGGGCAATTCCAGCGGCTGGACGGGAGTAAAGCCGTTGGTATTGATTGCGTGACAAAGGCCGCCTACGGAGAGCAGATTGATGAGAATATCAATAGTCTTATCTTACGTATCCGCCGGGGAACATATCACCCCATGGCCGCCAGAATAACGGAAATACCGAAAGAGGATGGCAGCAAACGGCCATTAGCCATTTCTTGTCTGGAAGATAAGCTGGTACAGCTTGCTGTCAGCGATATTCTTAGCAGGATCTACGAACCGCTGTTTATGCCCTGCTCATACGGTTTTCGACCGAGTTTAAATTGTCATGCAGCATTAAAGGCTCTGCAACAGCAGACGTTCCGCAACTGGAATGGTGCTGTTGTGGAAATCGACATCCGTAAGTATTTCAATGTGATCCCACACAGGGAACTGATGGAATTACTTCGGAAGAAGATATCAGATCGCCGTTTCCTCAGATTGATCGAGGTGTTGATAACGGCACCAGTAATAATCGGTAAACAAACATTCAGCAATGAGCGGGGGTGCCCACAAGGTGGGTTATGTAAAGCTTTACATAAAGCACTTAATGCACAGTGAAGATAAATGCGCAGTGATGCTAAATTGGGCGTATGGGATCAGGCCATACGCCACAAAGAGTAAGCATAATAAATAGAGAGATGCTACAGGCTGTTTAAGAATCTCAGTAAATTTTCATTGTGATCCCAGTCTGGCAGTACCTCCGGTGTAATATCCGGATACGCGTTTTCCCGTGCCTTTCGTTTGGATTCCATACCAGCTCTTGCATAAATATCCGTGGTTGATATGTCCACATGCCCCAAAATATCGCGAATATAGATGAGATTGACGCCGGACTGGTACAAGTGCATGGCTTTTGAGTGATGAAGGACATGAGGCGTGAGCTTTTCGTACATCCCCGGATACCGGGGAATTATTGTCTTCGCATGTTTTTGTAGAATATGGCTAATCCCGCCACGAGTCAGCTTTGTATGATGTTGATTAATGAACAACGGCGAGTCCAGCTTTCCATCATGTAACAGGTTGTTTTCCTGCATATATGAGTGCAAAAGCGTCACGGTGTTGCCTAAAATGGGAACATGGCGTGTTTTGCGTCCCTTTCCGGTCAGAGTGATAATGGCAGGCTGCTCCAGCCTGATGTCACGAACACGGAGGTCACAATGCTCCTGAACCCTTGCCGCGGTATCATAGAGAACACTGAGCAATGTCATATTCCTGCGCCCAGACTGAGTGTGTGAGCCTGGTGCTGCAAGCAAATCTTTTGTCTGTTCTGGCGTAAGATGCCGGACAATCCGCCGCTGAGGCTTTTTGCCGGGAATTTGTAAAACCCGCTGGCACAAATGAAGCTGCCCGGGTTCCTGCACCTGAACATAACGAAAAAACGCATGGATGGCGACAAGCCTTTGGTTTCTTGTGGCAACAGAAGAATTTCTTCCATTTTCAAGCCATTCAAGAAAGCTCATTACCAGATGATCGTCTGGCTTTTTGAAACTTTCGGGCTGGATAACAGGTGAATGTTTTGCCTGTATGCTTTCAGCCGCGTCAGCATGTCGGGTGATACCGGGGGATCCGTGGCATCATGCCCTTTGGCAGGCAGAATGCGTTGTATCCCAGTCTCATCGTGTATTTTGCGAGTTCTTTGACTGGGGTAATACGTCCCTGTAAAGTAGCTGGGTGTTCTCCGGGACGTTTTACAGCCCACGCCAACATAAGTTCACGGGTTATCGTGACCTCACCAGGATGGCACTCTCTGCAAAAGGTATCAAAGCGTCGGAGAATGCCTGGCTCGGAATCGTATTTGTCCCCTAAAACCCGCTTCTGTTGGATCAATCCAGTAATGTGTGGGGCGAAAGTAGATAAATAGTCCATCATTTCACCTCCGGGCTGAGTGCGCATTCGCAAAGCCGCTTCAGACTGCTTTTCAGGTAGACCGATGTGGATTGAGTACGCTGATGACCAAGGATATCAGCGATTTCCTCAATCGGTGTCTGTTGTTCCATCAACGTGGTAGCCAACGTATGACGAAGGGAGTGCATCCCCACTTTTTTCTTTTCAGACACCGGCAGCTTTGCCACGCGCATGTACTTCACGATCATCTGGTACAGATGATCTTCATCAGAAAAAGGGGCTATGGGCGCAAGATGTCGTAAAAATACATAAGGAGAATCGCTGACAGGACGTCCGTTCTGAAGATAATCAATGATGGCCCAGCCGACATCTTTTAAAAGTGGCAGGTGTACTGGCTTTTGAGTTTTGGATTGTGAGAATTCCAGAGAGTTTTCAGCCCAGTTAAAATTTGAAAATGTCAGACGTTTTGCATCAATACAACGCAGGCTCAAGCGCGTAATCAGCAGAATGATGGCATAATCCCGTTTGCCGGACGGATTCCCGCGATCAATCGCTGCCAGCAACCTGAGCAAATCGTCTTTTTTCCAGACGGAGGGGATTTTTGTTTGCTGACGAGTCTGCATACAGGGAAGCGAATCAGAGAAATCTGCGGCAAGTCCCTTTTCGTTGTAAAGAAACCGGAGAAAACACCGGAGTCCACAGAGAACAAACTCTACCATCTTGTGGCTATAGCCCATCAGTGTTCTGACAAAATCAGGAAGATCCTCTGCCTTCAGCGCCTCAACGCTCAGGTTGTGTGATTCCATAAAACGGGCAAAATTTTCGGCGGTTCTGCAATAACCTTTAGTTGTGGAAGCCGCATAACCACCATTTTTACAGTGTTGCTGGAACTGGCTTAACAGGATGATATTTTCAGGGACATTTATTCTAGAAAGGCTACGATGATACCGACGCAGCACCGCTCTGTGTTGCTGGAAATCGCCCATCATTCGTACAATCCGGAACAGATAGATATTACTTTGTGTCAGTAATCCCGCCTTTTCTTTGGCAAAAAAGTCGCATTTTTCATCCACATATTGCATCGCGATACGCTCGGAAAAAAATTCTCGTGATGCTCATCAAAATACGTGGCGATCCTTTTCCAGTGTTCACAATAATAATTCAGAGTAGTTTCCTTATATCCCATGCGAATAAGTTCCTGCTCAAGCAGGCTGATAAGTACTCTGATCGGTAATTTTTTCATGTTCAAATCTCCAGATAAAAGGTGAGGTTGGGGATTTCCCCATAACCATCCTGGTCAGATTTGAATATGTCTCAATTTATTATGCTTACGCTTTGTGGCGTATGGTCTGATCCCATACGCCCAATTTAGCATCACTGCGCATTTATCTTCACTGTGCATTAGGTTCAATTCTGTCACCGGTATTGGCTAATATCTACCTGCATCATGTAATAGATGGATGGTTTGATGAAATCAGCCGTTCACATATTCACGGGCGGGCAGAGATGGTGAGGTATGCCGATGACAGGGTATTCACCTTCCAGTACCCTAGCGAAGCCAAACGTTTCTATAAGGTGTTACCCAAAAGACTGAAGAAATATGGGCTGGAATTACACAGTGACAAATCGCAATTAATTCCCGCGGGTCACATAGCGGCAATGAGAGCCAATCAGTCAGGAAATCGCCTGCCCACGTTTAATTTTCTGGGGTTTACCTGCTATTGGGGGAAAACGCGAAAAGGGCACTGGCGGCTGAAATTAACCAGCCGAAAAGACCGTTTTGCAGCCAAATTGAAGGGACTCAGGGACTTCCTTTGGAAGAATCTGAATACAACCGACAAAAGGCTTACCTTGAATATCGTCATCAGGGTAATCAGAGGCTGGTAAATTATCATGGTATATCTGATAACCAGAGACGAGTCGGGCAGTTTATCTACCAAAGTACGCGAATAATCTATCGATGGTTCAACCGTCAAGGAGGACGTCGCCGACTGACGTGGAAGAAGCTGAATCTGATCTTGAAAATGCTGGGTTATCCGTCCAGATGGAAAACACATTCAATGTTCAATTCTCGCTGAATATGTGTGGGGACACAGGTCTGTCGGGAGCTGGATGCGGTAGTTCCGCACGTCCGGTTCTGCGGAGGGGGCTGTCTGGGTGACCGGACAGCTCTATTCACCCATCCCAACCACTTAGCCCTTGGCATTGTGCTGGAATTGAGAGAGGAGGTGTGGATCCTCACAGATTTCCGGCCTTATAGTGCCTAAAAACGGGAGACTGTTGCTCCTTGATGACTGGAGGATCCACCCATGAAATTTACTCCTTTTGGCGTCGATATTGCAAAACATTTGATGCAAATTCATTTTGTTGATGAATACACGGGTGAACTCATTGATAAGCCGCTGCGGCGGCAGGATTTTTTAACATTTTTCAGTAACCGAGAACCTTGTCTGATTGGAGAGCATAAAAAATCTATGGTTCCCCTCGTTTTTGCAACACTCATTTTTGATGAATTTTTGGCTTGCTTAAATCTATCCGGCGTCACTGTAGGCAAGGAGCCTGCGCCTCGATGAGTTCCGCGCCTGATGAACCTTAAAACCTTGTCGGCTTGAAAGAGCCATTTTTTATGTTAGGTTTCTCATCAGGCCGGTAGGCCGTTCATGTCATCAATAATCAGTCTTCGC
>NZ_PUJV01000022.1:0-61616 GCF_011189495.1 Photorhabdus stackebrandtii | reverse complement strand
GCCGTCATACTCCGTTCTTCAAAGGCTACCGCCCACAGTTCTACTTCCGTACAACTGACGTGACCGGGACTATCGAACTGCCAGAAGGCGTAGAAATGGTGATGCCAGGTGATAACATTCAGATGATTGTTACCCTGATTGCGCCAATCGCGATGGACCAGGGTCTGCGTTTCGCAATCCGTGAAGGTGGCCGTACAGTAGGTGCTGGTGTTGTTGCTAAAGTTATCGCATAATTTTTTGATGTGATTACTCTAAAAGGGCATCAACTGATGCCCTTTTTGTACGTTGTTTTATAAGAACCTATCTCATCAAGAGTTGTTTTTAATTATTGGTGAGATAGGCTCTGATACAACGAATTGGCTATATCTCTCTCAGATATACAATGTCATACTGAATTATGGCGCCAAGTCAGATACAATCACTCAAAATTTTTGGTTCGGTCTGATTTGTTTTGCTCTTGCGAGGCAAGCTGGCTATCTATTTAAATCATAGTTACAGGTTGGTTTATGAGTGCGAATAGCGATGCTCAAGAAAGCAGGCGCGGTCTTGAGGTAATGAAATGGCTATTAGTGGCAGCTTTATTAACGGCTGCTATCGTTGGTAACTACCTTTATCGGGAGTATAGCCTTCCTTTGCGCGCGATAGCGGTTGTTGTTATTGTTGCTCTTGCGGGAGCGGTTGCGCTCTGGACAGCTAAAGGTAAAACCACACTGGCTTTTGCCCGTGAAGCCCGCGTTGAAATGCGCAAAGTCATTTGGCCAACTCGTCAGGAAGCATTGCACACAACTTTAATTGTGGCGGCAGTGACTGCATTGATGTCTTTGATCCTCTGGGGTCTTGACGGTATCCTGGTGCGTTTAGTTTCATTTATTACAGGCCTGAGGTTCTAAGATGTCAGATTCCCCAAAAAAACGTTGGTATGTCATACAGGCATTTTCCGGGTTTGAAGGTCGTGTTGCTCAATCTTTACGTGAACATATCAAACTACATGATATGGAAGATTCTTTTGGCGAAGTGATGGTGCCAACAGAAGAAGTTGTTGAGATTCGTAGCGGCCAGCGTCGCAAGAGTGAACGCAAATTCTTCCCTGGGTATGTGCTGGTACAAATGATTATGAACGATGCAACATGGCATCTTGTTCGCAGCGTACCACGTGTCATGGGTTTTATCGGTGGCACATCTGACCGTCCGGCACCAATCAGTGATAAAGAAGTTGATGCAATTATGAATCGTCTTCAGCAGGTTGGTGATAAACCGCGGCCAAAAACATTGTTCGAACCAGGCGAAATGGTCCGTGTCAGCGATGGTCCATTTGCAGACTTCAATGGTGTTGTGGAAGAAGTCGACTACGAGAAAAGCCGCCTAAAGGTATCGGTTTCTATCTTTGGTCGTGCTACACCCGTTGAGCTGGATTTCAGTCAGGTAGAGAAAGCTTAATTTCTAGGCATATCTTTTGCTGGCTTGCAATAGGCGTGAAATTAACATACAATTTCGCGCCTTTTGTTTTTAGTGGTCTGGCCTGAGAAGGCGGGACTGGAATGACAGGGGAGCCTTTTAAACGAGGCGATATCACCCACACAGAGGAAATTATCAATGGCTAAGAAAGTACAAGCCTATGTCAAGTTGCAGGTTGCAGCTGGTATGGCTAACCCAAGCCCTCCAGTAGGTCCTGCTTTAGGTCAGCAGGGTGTTAACATCATGGAATTCTGTAAAGCGTTCAATGCTAAAACTGACAGCATTGAAAAAGGCTTGCCAATTCCTGTTGTGATCACTGTTTATTCCGATCGTTCTTTCACTTTCGTGACTAAAACCCCACCAGCCGCTGTTCTGCTGAAAAAAGCAGCCGGTGTTAAATCAGGTTCCGGCAAACCGAACAAAGATAAAGTTGGTAAAGTAACCAGCGCTCAAGTTCGTGAAATTGCTGAAACTAAAGCTGCGGATATGACTGGTGCTGACGTTGACGCGATGATGCGTTCAATTGAAGGTACTGCTCGTTCCATGGGCCTGGTAGTGGAGGGTTAATCGATGGCTAAACTGACCAAGCGCATGCGCACAATCCGTGAAAAAGTTGATGCTACTAAACAGTATGACGTCAACGAAGCCGTTGTTCTTCTGAAAGAACTGGCAACTGCTAAATTCGTAGAAAGCGTTGACGTTGCTGTTAATCTTGGCATCGACGCTCGTAAATCTGACCAGAACGTACGTGGTGCAACAGTATTGCCTCACGGTACTGGCCGTTCCGTTCGCGTAGCTGTATTTACCCAGGGTGCAAACGCTGAAGCTGCTAAAGCGGCTGGCGCTGAACTGGTTGGTATGGAAGATCTGGCTGAACTGGTTAAAAAAGGCGAAATGGACTTTGACGTTGTTATCGCATCTCCAGATGCAATGCGCGTTGTTGGCCAGTTAGGCCAAATCCTGGGTCCACGTGGCCTGATGCCAAACCCTAAAGTGGGTACTGTAACGCCTAACGTTGCTGAAGCTGTTCAGAATGCTAAAGCGGGTCAGGTTCGTTACCGTAACGATAAAAACGGTATTATCCACACCACCATCGGTAAAGTTGACTTCGACGCTGACAAACTGAAAGAAAACCTGGAAGCTCTGCTGGTTGCACTGAAAAAAGCAAAACCATCTTCTGCTAAAGGTGTTTTCATTAAGAAAGTTAGCTTGTCCACTACCATGGGTGCAGGTGTAGCGATTGATCAGTCTGGTCTGAGCGCTTCAGTTTAATTTGAACTGAATGTGATTATCGCTTTACCTTGGCGTCAGACTTGTCTAAAATTTGGCGCCTTATGTTTGGCTGGTAGATTATTTATTAGCTAAACAAACAATTTTTCGGTTGGAGCTTGGCCTAATCCAAGCCCCGTCCAAGACCGCAGGTGTAAATGATTACTTAATATCCCTGCGTAGACGGTGACAGAGCCAAATGAAATTCATTTCTGGATTCTGCTCACCGTGTTTTAGAGCTCAGACACCTTTGGTGTTATGAGTGATGTGAGTTCCGGGTTCTTCCCGGTTAATCCAGGAGCAAGAAGCTAATGGCACTAAATCTTCAAGACAAACAAGCGATTGTTGCTGAAGTCAGCGAAGTAGCCAAAGGCGCGCTGTCTGCGGTTGTTGCGGATTCCCGTGGCGTAACTGTAGATAAAATGACTGAACTGCGTAAAGCAGGTCGCGAAGCTGGCGTTTATATCCGTGTTGTTCGTAACACACTGATCCGCCGTGCTGTTGAAGGTACTGAATATGAGTGCCTGAAAGAAGCGTTTATTGGTCCGACCTTGATTGCTTTCTCTAAAGAACATCCGGGCGCAGCTGCTCGTCTGTTCAAAGAGTTCGCGAAAGCGAATCCGGCATTTGAGATTAAAGCAGCAGCCTTTGAGGGTGAGTTCATTCCTGCGGCCAATATTGACCGTTTGGCAACACTCCCAACTTACGAAGAAGCAATCGCACGCCTGATGTCAACCATGAAAGAAGCCGTTGCTGGCAAACTGGTTCGTACTCTGGCTGCGTTACGCGAGTCACGCGAGCAGAAAGAAGTAGCTTAATTGCCGATTTCCTTCGTTGCTTTTTAACGTATAAATTATTTCTGAATTTTAGGAACACTTGTTATGTCTATCAATAAAGAACAAATTCTGGACGCAGTTGCAGGCATGTCCGTTATGGATGTTGTTGAACTGATCACTGCAATGGAAGACAAATTCGGCGTTTCTGCTGCTGCGGCTGTAGCTGTAGTTGCTGGCGCTGCTGAAGCTGTTGAAGAACAAACTGAGTTTGACGTTGTTCTGTCTTCTATCGGCGCTAACAAAGTTGCTGTTATCAAGGCAGTACGCGGTGCAACTGGCCTGGGTCTGAAAGAAGCGAAAGACTTGGTTGAAAGCGCTCCAGCTGTAATGAAAGAAGCTATCAGCAAAGATGACGCTGAAGCACTGAAAAAATCTCTGGAAGAAGCTGGTGCTTCTGTTGAGATTAAGTAAGTTCAGTTTTGAGTTAGCAGCCTGACTTTACAGGCTGACGGCTGGTGATTTTTTAATCACCAGCCTTTTTGCGCTGTAGGGCATTAGTAGCATTTCCACTGTTTGGCTGCTAATTAACCCCCAAATACTTTTTCCTATTGACGACTTAATATACTGCGTTCTCAGCTACGATCCACTCGGGTAGCTCGGTAGTAAGGTAGCGCAATGAAATGATTTAAGAGTAATAGCAATGAGTATTACGGAAAATAATTCAATTTTCTGTTCGAAAAAACAGTGTCGTAAAGAGCTGTCCTTTAGGGCGGGCAGAGTGGGTCACTGATCAGCGAGCTGAGGAACCCTATGGTTTACTCCTATACCGAGAAAAAACGTATTCGTAAGGATTTTGGTAAGCGTCCACAAGTTTTGGATGTACCCTATCTCCTTTCTATCCAACTTGACTCGTTCCAGAAATTTATCGAGCAAGATCCAGAAGGCCAGAATGGTTTAGAAGCGGCATTCCGTTCTGTATTCCCAATTCAGAGCTACAGTGGCAGTTCGGAGCTGCAATACGTTAGCTACCGTCTTGGTGAGCCAGTGTTTGATGTTAAAGAGTGCCAGATTCGTGGTGTCACTTATTCTGCACCTCTGCGCGTTAAACTGCGTCTGGTCATCTATGAACGTGAAGCACCGGAAGGCACAGTCAAAGACATCAAAGAACAAGAAGTCTACATGGGTGAAATTCCGCTCATGACTGACAACGGTACTTTTGTTATCAATGGTACTGAGAGGGTTATTGTCTCCCAATTACATCGTAGTCCTGGTGTATTCTTTGACAGCGATAAGGGTAAAACTCACTCATCCGGTAAAGTGCTGTATAATGCACGTATTATCCCTTACCGTGGTTCTTGGTTAGATTTCGAATTCGATCCAAAAGATAACCTGTTTGTGCGTATTGACCGTCGCCGTAAATTGCCGGCAACCATTATTCTGCGCGCAATGGATTACAGCACTGAAAACATTCTGAACCTGTTCTTCAGTAAGACTGTTTTCGAAATTCGTGACAACAAACTCCAGATGACACTGGTGCCAGAGCGTCTGCGTGGTGAAACGGCTTCTTTTGATATTGAAGCAAACGGCAAAGTTTATGTTGAAAAAGGCCGTCGTATTACCGCACGTCATATCCGTCAGTTAGAAAAAGACGAAGTGAACCGTATTGAGGTTCCGGTTGAATACATCGCGGGTAAAGTTGTTGCAAGAGATTACATTGATGTCAATACGGGTGAAATTATCTGTGCGGCTAACATGGAACTCTCTTTGGATCTGCTGGCACGTTTGAGCCAGGCTGGTCATAAATCTATCGAAACCCTGTTTACCAACGATTTGGATCACGGTGCATATATCTCCGAGACTCTTCGTGTTGATCCAACCAACGATCGTTTAGGTGCATTGGTTGAAATCTATCGCATGATGCGTCCTGGTGAGCCGCCAACGCGTGAAGCAGCAGAAAATCTGTTTGAAAATCTGTTCTTCTCAGAAGATCGTTACGATCTTTCTGCGGTTGGTCGTATGAAATTCAACCGTTCACTGAGCCGAGAAGAAGTTGAAGGCTCCGGTATTCTGAGTAAAAATGACATCACTGATGTCATGAAGAAGCTCATTGACATCCGTAACGGTAAAGGTGAAGTTGACGATATTGACCACTTAGGTAACCGTCGTATCCGTTCCGTGGGTGAAATGGCAGAAAACCAGTTCCGTGTTGGTCTGGTACGTGTTGAGCGTGCGGTTAAAGAGCGTCTGTCTCTGGGTGATCTGGATACTCTGATGCCTCAGGATATGATCAACGCTAAGCCAATTTCCGCCGCAGTGAAAGAATTCTTTGGTTCCAGCCAGCTGTCTCAGTTTATGGACCAAAACAACCCACTTTCTGAAATCACTCACAAACGCCGTATTTCTGCGTTAGGCCCAGGTGGTTTAACTCGTGAGCGCGCGGGCTTTGAAGTGCGTGACGTACATCCAACTCACTATGGTCGTGTATGTCCAATCGAAACCCCGGAAGGTCCGAACATCGGTCTGATTAACTCATTGTCTGTTTATGCGCAGACTAACGAGTATGGTTTCCTTGAAACCCCATACCGTCTGGTTCGTGATGGTGTTGTCACTGATGAAATTCATTACTTGTCTGCGATTGAAGAAGGTAACTTCGTTATCGCACAGGCAAACACCGTATTGGACGATGAAGGTCACTTCGTTGAAGATCTGATAACCTGCCGTAATTATGGCGAATCCAGCTTATTCAACCGTGAACAGGTTGAATATATGGACGTTTCCACTCAACAGGTGGTTTCTGTCGGTGCTTCCCTGATCCCATTCCTGGAACACGATGACGCAAACCGTGCATTGATGGGTGCAAACATGCAACGTCAGGCTGTTCCTACACTGCGCGCTGACAAGCCGCTGGTAGGTACAGGTATGGAACGTGCTGTTGCGGTTGACTCAGGTGTCACTTCCGTTGCTAAACGCGGCGGCGTGGTTCAGTACGTTGATGCATCCCGTATCGTTATCAAAGTAAACGAAGACGAAATGTATCCGGGTGAAGCAGGTATCGATATCTATAACCTGACTAAATACACCCGTTCTAACCAGAACACCTGTATTAACCAAATGCCATGTGTTTCTCTGGGCGAACCCGTAGAACGCGGTGATGTACTGGCTGACGGCCCATCCACTGACTTGGGTGAATTGGCTCTGGGTCAGAACATGCGCGTAGCGTTCATGCCGTGGAATGGTTATAACTTCGAGGACTCCATCTTAGTTTCTGAGCGTGTTGTCCAGGAAGATCGCTTTACAACTATTCACATCCAGGAACTGGCTTGTGTGTCTCGTGATACCAAATTAGGGCCTGAGGAGATCACTGCTGACATCCCTAACGTGGGTGAAGCGGCACTTTCCAAACTGGATGAATCCGGTATTGTTTATATTGGTGCGGAAGTGACTGGCGGTGACATTCTGGTTGGTAAAGTGACACCTAAAGGTGAAACTCAGCTGACGCCAGAAGAAAAACTGCTGCGTGCTATCTTCGGTGAGAAAGCGTCTGATGTTAAAGACTCTTCTCTGCGCGTACCCAATGGCGTATCCGGTACGGTTATCGACGTACAGGTATTTACCCGCGACGGCGTTGAAAAAGATAAACGTGCTCTGGAAATCGAAGAGATGCAACTGCGTCAGGCTAAGAAAGATCTGACAGAAGAGTTGCGGATCTTTGAAGCTGGCTTGTTTGCCCGTATCCGTTCTGTCCTGATTTCTGGCGGCATCGAAGCTGAGAAATTGGATAAGCTGCCTCGTGAGCGTTGGTTAGAACTGGGTCTGGCTGATGAAGAAAAACAGAATCAGTTGGAACAGTTGGCTGAACAGTATGACGAACTGAAAACTGAGTTCGAGAAAAAACTGGACGCTAAACGTCGTAAGATCACGCAGGGCGATGACTTAGCACCGGGCGTGCTGAAGATCGTTAAAGTTTATCTGGCGGTTAAGCGGCAGATTCAGCCGGGTGATAAGATGGCGGGCCGCCACGGTAACAAGGGTGTTATCTCCAAGATCAACCCGATCGAAGATATGCCTTACGATGAAAACGGCACTCCGGTAGATATCGTACTGAACCCACTGGGCGTACCATCACGTATGAACATTGGTCAGATCCTGGAAACTCACCTGGGGATGGCTGCGAAAGGTATTGGTGACAAGATTAACGCGATGCTGAAACAGCAGCAGGAAGTCGCCAAACTGCGTGAATTTATCCAGAAAGCTTATGACCTGGGTGATGAAACCCGTCAGAAAGTTGATCTGAACACTTTCTCTGATGAAGAAGTTATGCGTTTGGCGGAAAACTTGAAAAAAGGTATGCCAATTGCAACACCAGTATTTGATGGTGCGAAAGAGAAAGAAATTAAAGAACTGCTGAAACTGGGTGACTTGCCAACTTCTGGGCAAATTACCCTGTTTGATGGTCGTACTGGTGAGCAATTCGAACGTCAGGTTACAGTTGGCTACATGTATATGTTGAAACTGAACCACCTGGTGGATGACAAAATGCATGCTCGTTCAACCGGTTCGTACAGCCTGGTTACTCAGCAACCGCTGGGTGGTAAGGCGCAGTTCGGTGGTCAACGCTTCGGTGAGATGGAAGTGTGGGCATTGGAAGCATATGGTGCCGCGTACACCTTGCAGGAAATGCTCACCGTCAAGTCCGACGATGTTAACGGCCGTACCAAGATGTATAAAAACATCGTGGATGGCAACCACCAGATGGAGCCAGGGATGCCGGAATCCTTCAACGTATTGTTGAAAGAGATCCGCTCTCTGGGTATTAACATCGAGCTGGAAGACGAATAAACCGTATTCCCGCTGGTACTGCCCTGAATGGATATGACGGGCAGTTTACCAGCCAGTGGTTGCACTGGTCATAGGGGAGAGTGGCATGGGCCGTTCTCCTGACAGGTCTAACTCCGACAGGAGCCATTTCGTGAAAGACTTATTGAAGTTTCTGAAAGCGCAAACTAAGACCGAAGAGTTTGATGCGATCAAAATTGCTCTGGCCTCACCAGATATGATCCGCTCGTGGTCATTTGGTGAAGTGAAAAAGCCGGAAACTATTAACTACCGTACGTTCAAACCTGAGCGTGACGGCCTTTTCTGTGCCCGTATTTTCGGACCGGTAAAAGACTATGAGTGTTTGTGTGGTAAATACAAGCGCTTAAAACACCGTGGTGTGATTTGTGAGAAGTGTGGCGTAGAAGTTACCCAGACTAAAGTTCGTCGTGAGCGTATGGGTCACATCGAACTGGCTTCTCCAACTGCACACATTTGGTTCCTGAAATCATTGCCATCCCGCATCGGTTTATTGCTGGATATGCCTCTGCGTGATATTGAGCGCGTACTGTACTTCGAATCCTATGTGGTTGTAGAAGGCGGTATGACCAGCCTTGAACGCAGTCAAATCCTGACAGAAGAACAATACCTGGATGCACTGGAAGAGTTCGGTGATGAATTTGATGCGAAGATGGGTGCGGAAGCTATCCAGTCTTTGCTGAAAAATCTCGATCTGGAAAATGAGTGTGAAACTCTGCGTGAAGAGTTAAATGAAACTAACTCTGAAACTAAACGTAAGAAGTTGACCAAGCGTATTAAGCTGTTGGAAGCATTTATTCAGTCCGGTAACAAACCAGAATGGATGGTTCTGACCGTTCTGCCAGTTCTGCCGCCTGATTTACGTCCACTGGTTCCATTGGATGGCGGCCGTTTTGCAACGTCGGATCTGAACGATCTATATCGTCGTGTTATTAACCGTAACAACCGTTTGAAACGTCTGCTAGATCTGGCTGCGCCGGATATCATCGTTCGCAACGAAAAACGTATGTTGCAGGAAGCAGTTGATGCCCTGTTGGATAACGGTCGTCGCGGTCGTGCCATTACCGGTTCTAACAAACGTCCTCTGAAATCCCTGGCTGACATGATCAAGGGTAAACAAGGTCGTTTCCGTCAGAACCTGCTGGGTAAACGTGTTGACTACTCAGGCCGTTCTGTAATCACCGTAGGCCCTTACCTGCGTCTGCATCAGTGTGGTCTGCCTAAGAAGATGGCGCTGGAGCTGTTCAAGCCATTCATCTATGGCAAGCTGGAACTGCGTGGTTTAGCGACGACGATTAAAGCAGCCAAAAAGATGGTTGAGCGCGAAGAGGCGGTGGTATGGGATATCCTGGATGAAGTGATTCGTGAACACCCGGTTCTGCTGAACCGTGCACCAACACTTCACCGTTTGGGTATTCAGGCATTCGAACCGGTTCTGATCGAAGGTAAAGCGATTCAGTTGCACCCATTGGTGTGTGCGGCATATAACGCCGACTTCGATGGTGACCAGATGGCTGTTCACGTACCGCTGACACTGGAAGCCCAGTTAGAAGCGCGTGCATTGATGATGTCTACTAACAACATCCTGTCTCCTGCGAGTGGTGAGCCAATCATCGTGCCATCTCAGGACGTTGTTCTGGGTCTGTATTACATGACCCGTGACTGTGTTAACGCTAAAGGCGAAGGTATGGTGCTGACCGGGCCTAAAGAAGCAGAACGCGTATACCGCGCAGGTCTGGCTTCTCTGCATGCTCGTGTTAAAGTTCGTATCTCAGAAGAAGTGAGAGATGGCGAGGGTAATATCACCACCAGCACTGGTCTGGTTGATACTACTATTGGTCGTGCAATTCTGTGGATGATCGTGCCAAAAGGTCTGCCTTACTCTCTGGTTAACCAACCACTGGGTAAAAAAGCTATCTCCAGAATGCTGAACACTTGCTACCGTGTTATGGGCCTGAAACCAACAGTTATCTTCGCTGACCAGATCATGTACACCGGTTTTGCCTACGCTGCGCGTTCAGGTGCATCTGTTGGTATTGATGACATGGTTATCCCAGAGAAAAAAGCTGGGATCATCACGGAAGCAGAAGCAGAAGTTGCTGAAATACAGGAACAGTTCCAGTCTGGTCTGGTAACTGCTGGCGAACGTTATAACAAAGTTATCGACATCTGGGCCGCAGCAAACGAGCGTGTAGCTAAGGCAATGATGGAAAACCTGTCCACTGAGACAGTCATTAACCGTAACGGTGAAGAAGAACAACAGGTCTCCTTCAACAGCATCTTTATGATGGCTGACTCTGGTGCGCGTGGTTCCGCCGCTCAGATCCGCCAGTTGGCAGGTATGCGTGGCCTGATGGCTAAACCAGACGGTTCCATTATCGAAACCCCAATCACCGCGAACTTCCGTGAAGGCTTGAACGTACTCCAGTACTTCATCTCAACCCACGGTGCCCGTAAAGGTTTGGCGGATACCGCACTGAAAACGGCGAACTCTGGTTATCTGACTCGTCGTCTGGTTGACGTTGCACAGGATCTGGTTGTTACAGAAGACGACTGTGGTACGCACGACGGTATTCTGATGACGCCGGTCATTGAAGGTGGTGATGTTAAAGAGCCACTGCGTGAGCGTGTATTGGGTCGTGTAACGGCAGAAGATGTTCTCAAGCCGGGTACTGCTGACATTCTGGTTCCACGTAACACCCTGCTGAACGAAAAATGGTGTGATCTGTTAGAAGAGAGCTCTGTTGACAGCATTAAAGTACGTTCCGTTGTAAGTTGTGAAACTGACTTTGGTGTTTGTGCGAACTGTTATGGTCGTGACCTTGCTCGCGGACACATCATCAATAAAGGCGAAGCTGTTGGTGTTATTGCGGCGCAGTCAATTGGTGAGCCGGGTACACAGCTGACGATGCGTACGTTCCACATCGGTGGTGCGGCATCCCGTGCAGCAGCGGAATCCAGCATTCAGGTTCGTAACAAAGGTAGCCTGAAACTGTTTAACGCGAAATCCGTTACCAACTCCGCAGGTAAACTGGTGATTACTTCCCGTAACACCGAATTGTGCTTGATCGACGAATTTGGCCGTACTAAAGAAAGTTATAAAGTGCCTTACGGTGCGGTATTGGGTAAAGGTGATGGTGAAGCAGTTAACGGCGGCGAAACTGTTGCTAACTGGGATCCACATACCATGCCAGTAGTCAGTGAAGTATCCGGTATCATCCGTTTCGCCGATATGGTAGATGGTCAGACCATTACCCGTCAGACGGATGAGCTGACGGGTCTGTCTTCACTGGTTGTTCTGGATAGTGCAGAGCGTACCGGTAGTGGTAAAGACTTGCGTCCGGCACTGAAAATCGTTGATGCCAAGGGTGACGATGTATTGATCCCAGGTACTGATATGCCTGCTCAATATTTCCTGCCAGGCAAAGCAATTGTTCAGTTAGACGATGGTGTCAGCATCTCTGCGGGTGATACGTTAGCGCGTATTCCTCAGGAATCCGGCGGTACGAAAGATATTACCGGTGGTCTGCCACGTGTTGCCGACCTGTTCGAAGCGCGTCGTCCGAAAGAACCTGCAATCCTGGCTGAAGTCAGTGGTATTGTCTCCTTCGGTAAAGAAACCAAAGGTAAACGCCGTCTGGTTATCTCCCCATTAGATGGTGGTGATGCTTACGAAGAGATGATCCCTAAATGGCGTCAGCTCAACGTATTCGAAGGTGAGGTTGTTGAGCGTGGTGATGTGATCTCCGATGGTCCAGAGTCTCCACATGACATCTTGCGTCTGCGTGGCGTTCATGCGGTTACCCGTTACATCACCAACGAAGTTCAGGAAGTTTACCGCCTGCAAGGGGTTAAGATTAACGATAAACACATTGAAGTTATCGTGCGTCAGATGCTGCGTAAAGCAACCATCGAAAGTGCAGGTAGTTCCGAATTCCTGGAAGGCGAACAGGTTGAATATGCCCGCGTTAAAGTGGCAAACCGTAAGCTGGAACAGGAAGGTAAAGTCCCTGCAATTTATGGACGTGATCTGTTAGGTATCACCAAAGCGTCTCTGGCGACTGAATCCTTCATCTCTGCGGCATCGTTCCAGGAAACGACCCGCGTGCTGACAGAAGCGGCGGTTGCGGGTAAACGTGATGAACTGCGTGGCTTGAAAGAGAACGTCATCGTAGGTCGTCTGATCCCAGCCGGTACGGGTTATGCTTACCATCAGGACCGTATGCGTCGTCGTCAGTTGAATGAGCCTTCTGAAGCACCACAAGTGAGTGTAGATGAAGCAACTGCAAACCTGGCAGAACTGCTGAATGCTGGTTTTGGTGGCGATAAGAAGTAATTCTGTAGAGTACCATCGCTAATTAAATGCCCTCCTTTTTGGAGGGCATTTCAACCTATTGATAACGTACCAATTTTTTACTTGGTGCTCTGTTTTAATCGAGTTCCGTTCACCAAATGGAGCTTGCCGCCACGAATCCTCTCGCCCAATTTTTCTTTCTGAAAAGAGTTCAATTTGAAGACCTTGTTCCTCACAATCATCTGGCGCGTAAAAAAGTCGATGCAGACATTGATTCTGAATATATCTGTGAGTGTTACCGGGGCGTTCGTAGTTAAACGGAAAATCCGTAGTGGGTGCCGTCGGGCAACTCGATATCGAGGCGCAGCTTGCTACCTGTTGCCTCAACGTAACGTTTGAGGGAAGACAGTTTCAAGTCGCGGCCAAGCTTCTCCATGTCAGAAACCGTGGGTTGCTTGATACCAAGAGCCAGAGCTATTTCGCTTTGGGTCTTCTGTACCCGCTCACGAAGTTCTGCCAGATGGATGTTTAATAACATTTCTGTTGCCGCAGCTTGTGCATTGGCAACAACTTCGGGCTTTTCATTTGCTAATATTTGATCAAGCGTTCTTGCCATAGTATGTTTACTCCTTTTTTAGCTTTTCCAGATGTGCCGTGAACTCACGATCAGCAATCGGAATCATTGTTTGATAAAACCGTTTCTCGTCTCCGGTTTTGTTACCAGCGCAAAGCAAAATTCCTCTCCGCTTGGGGTCGAACGCAAAGAATGCTTGGAGCGGGTCGCCTTTGCTTTGGACGCGTTGTTGCTGTGGCATGAACCGTTCACAGTGTCTGCGTATGGCCTGGGCAACATAGGGCCTCTTTCTCGAAGCGCTATTATTGAAGCTAGCATATTGGCCCTATCGGTATCATCCAAAGCATCGAACCATGCATCAAAGGTGTCCGTCGTTTCTATAGCCCATATAACTACTCCTTACTCAATATAGGTTAAATGCTATATAGGTGAAAATCTATAGTCAAGAAAAATCGGTATCTTGTACGAGGGTGTGAACTTTCATGTGTAAAAGTATTGAACTTGATTTGTCTATGAGCAGTTCCGACAAAATCACCTTAAACATACAATAGATATTATTTGGCATGCAGAAATAGTTCATCGTGTTTAATTCAGATGGCTGGTCAATGTGATTATTTTATTTAAAGTCACACCATATAGAATTTATGAAATATTCTTCTTTAAAGAACCTATTTTTACCGGTGTTCTTATATCATTAAAGGCGACTTTAATTTAATCTTTCAGGATAACGAATTACGGTTTGTACTGCTGCTGAATCTTTAAATCATGATACAGGTCATAAAATACAATATTTCATGTTCATATACTCGAAAATAAATATAAACTGAAAATGAGAGGCAATTAGCGCCAATATAAAATAACGAGATAAGATAATGGAGAATATTGAAGACAGGAAAAATGGAGTAATCTTGGTCTGCGAAGACGTAACGGAGGATAATTATATCCTGTTAAATAATCTTTATAAGCGTAATATAGGAAGCTTAGACTACTTTATTTGGAAGAATATTAAAGAAAAAAAATATAATATCTCTAGTGAAATAAAAGCATTTTCGCTTAAAAGAAACGATACATACTTGTCAATTGTTATAGCAAGAAAGTGTGAATTTAGTCTTAAACATAGGCAAGTATCCATTAATATGCTTAGCGATTTTGGCATAGATGAATGTGTAAAATCGCGAACTTTGATAATAGAAAGTGCTAAACAGACACATCGTAATGATGTGGATGCGACGGTATGTTACTCAGATGAAAGAAAGATCAAATGTTATTCAAAGATTTTCGAAAAATACATATGTGACAGAGTGAACGTTTTTGATTTTACAGAAATAATAGTAGAAGGAGCTACCAAAATCGATGTAGACCTGAGTGATTTTAATGAAATAGATAATATTAGTAAAATCAATTTTTTCGGCAGAGAAGTAAATAGAGATTGGATCGCTTACTCAAAGCAGTGTCCTTGCTACAAGCATATTAAGTTGTTAACTGTTGGGAAAGAATTAGCGATATTGGGTTTTGATGATACCACGGTGGAAGTGATAGGTTTGTCAAATACATCTCCCCGTACAATTATATCTATAATTAACGCTTGTTGTGCTATTAGGACGAAATGCAGAATAATTTTACCAAATCCTATTTATTCTGAACTACAAAGTAGGCTAAGTAAACATAATATTATAAATAAGTTTAGCATGATGATTGCCTGGCATACCGAAGAAGATTTCAATTTATGTCATGAAGATATATTTATCAATAAAATCGACAAACGATAAAGGAGTTTAAAATGGGATGTATTTTTTGTCACCCAGAATCTTCCTTTGAAAAAGATAAAATACTTTTACAAGGAAAATATTTCTATGCTTTTGTACCTAAAGGCCAGATAATTGAAGGTTATATAATTATTGCTACTAACAAATGTAATACTGATTTAGGGGGATATCGGTGCTTTGCAGAAATATACGATGAAGAAGCAATAAAAGAATTGAAACAGTTTAAGAATATAATAAATGATTTTTATCGCGAATATTACAATATAAGTCATCCTATTTGTTATGAAAATGGGCGAGCTGGTGGTTGTATCGTCATGGATCCAAATCAAAAGTACTGTTATCATGCACATTTATGTTGTTTCCCTACTGAGATTGATCTTCATAATAAATTAAAGAATCAATTTAAAATGCATACAATAGACTCATTAGATGAACTGAAAATGTTCGGTGAGGCTGGCCCCTATATCTATGTTGAAGATAGTGGTAATAAATATATTTTTACGATAGGTGAATCAGATTTCATTGAGAGAGGAATGATAAGAACAGTATTGGCAAATAGTTTAAATATGCCAGAAAGATCCGATTGGAGAGCTAATGAAGGAATAAAGGAGATGAATGCGACTGCTAAAAAATTCAAATTATATATTAATAACCATATGGAGATTGGATAATGTTATATGCAGATGCAGCTTCTACCTCATGGCCAAAGTCACAAGAAGTGAAAGACATGATAAATATGTATTTAGACACTCTTGGAGTAACTCCAGGGCGATCTTTATCGCAACAATCTAAAAAGGTTACCGAACTCATTGAAGAGTGCCGACATGAATTAATCGAACAAACGAAATTAAATGGTCATGGGACAGTCATTTTTAACTCAGGAGCAACGTACTCACTCAATGAATGTATAAAAGGTACGCTTAAACCGGGTGATAATGTCATTACTACCCATTTAGAACATAATTCAGTACTCAGACCCATAAACCATTTAAAAGATATTGGAGTAAGTAGTCAATTGATCGATGTGACAGATGGTGAAATTGATATATCGCATTTGGAGATTTTATTAAGGAATAAGAAAACTAAGCTACTAGTAGTTCATAGTTGCTCGAATACTATTGGTACATTTTGTAATATAGATGAGGTAGGAAAACTGGCACATTTATACGGAGCAATGGTTTTAGTTGATGGTTCACAATCTTTTGGTTCACAATTAATTGATTTATCGAAAGGTAATATTGATTACTTTGTTTTTAGTGGGCACAAAAGTTTAGGAGGAGTATCAGGTATTGGGGGATATTTTATTCTTGATAATGGATTTTCTCATAATGAATTAATCCAGGGTGGGACAGGTGTATTATCAAGATTAACAACACAACCAACTGGAATACCATACAAGTATGAATCGGGAACACAAAACACTATTGGCATACTTTCATTGTTGGCGTCTATAAGGCGTTTAAAAAAAATTGGGATAGAGAACATTCAAAATCAATTACAAACTCTGCGTACCACTCTTATAGATGAGTTATCACAATTAAATAAAATCAAGCTAATCTGTAAACATAATGTTGGCTTACCAACAATTCTTCTTACAGTGGAAGGTTATCATCCCGGAGAAGTTTCTTATATACTCGAGAACAAATACAATATTATTACACGTCCTGGGTTGCAATGTGCACCATTAGCCCATAAAAAATTTGGCACTTACCCTGATGGTACTGTTCGAGTTAGCCTTGATACGTCGCATACAGCGGAAGATATTTTAAAAATAAAATCTGCCTTGATTGAAATCACTGAAGGAAGTTGTGAAGGAAATACTGATAATTAATGAGAGGAGCTCAGATAACTTACGCAATTTAATAATAAGTGGAACTGTGAATAAAACATTTAAATTTCATAGCCTTAATGTTAAAACAAAAGGATTCTCTGCTGATAAATAGTCAAGTAAATTAATTTGATATTTATTTCAAGAAAATAAAGATGTGTCATTAATCACCATTAGTAAATAATACAAGGATAGAATTTTATAAATATATGGAATTATAAGGAAGTAATATATATTTTATTAACAATAATAACATATAGGAACATATATGAATATACCTAACAACAATGAGCGTTATATAAATAATTTAATTGATGGTAGATTGAATTATATACATATTGATAGAAAAGGGGACTTTAGCAATACAAACATAGACTGGAAAAATGCGTTAATTTTATCGGGTTCTTTCAATCCACTTCATAAAGGTCATGAAGAATTAAAAGAAATCGCTACAATGATGACTAAAAGAAAACCCTATTATGAACTGTCAATTAAGAATGCGGTAAAACTTACCATTCCAACCGATGAAGTTTTCAAAAGGATAGAGCAATTCAAGGATAAAGGTAATATAATTTTAAGCGATGCTACGTTTTTTACTGATAAATCGCATATTTATCAAGGAGCAATTTTCGTAATTGGTGCTGATTTATGTCAAGAAATTAATAACCCTATTTATTATGGCGGTGAAGAGGGATTAAAAAAATCTCTTATGACAATTAAGAATAATGATTGTAGATTTCTTGTGGCTGGCCGTTTTTTTAATAATAAATATCATGCAGTTGATGATTTGGTAAATATTAGAAAGGAGCATCGTTTTTTATTTGAATCTATTCCAGAAAGTCTATTCCGATTAGATATATCATCAACAGAAATAAGGTTAATGAATAAATAAAAGGAGATAAATCATGAATAAAGAAAATCACAAAAATCTGCTGGATAACGAAGTTAATTTAAATTCAACATATTTAACCAAAGAGATTCAGAGAAGATTAAAACAAGCTTCATTTATATTTAATCCTGGTGATATAACTTTAAATTCCCAGCTAGATGGTTCACAAATTAAATTATTTTATGAGATATGTGCGTTCTTGGAGCAGGACGGTAATTTAGATATTCTTGCCTCTTGCATACACGATTTATGGTGTGCAAAATATTTAATCGATAATAGAACTGCTACGCAAGATTCAATAACAAAACTTGAAGTTGAATACAATTTGCAAGTCAATTTTTTAAAACCTTATCAAGCATTCACAGAAAAAGAGAAGAAGTTTGAGAAAAGGTTAATCAAGAGCGACTTGAGTATTATATCAGAGATAATGAAAAGTATTTATTTATACGATGACAATATTGCATCTGGTAATTTTAATTATGAGATGTTACTTTCTACAAACGATGCTATTTTTTCAGATTTAATGACAATATTAGGCCACAGTGACAGTATAATAGAAATTGCAGCAGAAAAAATCCATGCCAGTTGGTTTGATATAATGAAAGAATTTTATGCCGATGATGAAAGAGTCCAATCAAAAGAAAAGCTAAATATTAACAACTCAGATTTTATAAAAAACAGGGATGGGATACGCATTGATTTAGCCGCTATTTATATTGTACTCATGGAAATAAAATATAACCGCCTTTACATGGAGGTTTGAAATGATACATTTATTTCTATCACCCCATTTAGATGATGTAGCTTTAAGCGCTGGCGGTTTAATACATAAATTAGTTTCAGAAAATCAAAAGGTAGTTATTTTAACATTTTTTACTGAGTATGACAAAAATATTGCATCTCATTACTTATACTCTGCGAATAATGATAATATGAATTCATTTATAAAACTTTATTCAAAGCGAGCTAATGAGGATATCGCCTTTTGTAATAAATTATCAGCGATTCCAATACATGGTAGAATTTTAGATTGCATTTACAGAACTGATCAATGCGGTGAACTTATGTATAAAAATTCTGCCATTATTTATAGTGGTCTGGTACATAAATCAGATTATGCATCCGATATGGCTCAAGATCTCATCGACAAAACATTGTTAAATTATCAGCCTGATTATATATATGCCCCTTTGGGAATAGGTCGACATGTGGACCATATTATAATAAATAATCTTGTACATAATATAACAGGTTCACGTAAGTTAAAAATATTACTTTATGAAGATTTCCCTTATGTTTTAGGTGAATATCCTATTATTAATCCCGATAGTGTGGAAAATTCTTTATTAAGAAATAACAAATTTGATAAGCGAGCTATATTGTTAGATATTGATTTAAAAGAAAAAATGCAAAATATTTTATTTTATGAGTCTCAATTAGAACCTCTGTTTGGTAACAAATCAAATCTTTTAGTCTCATTGAGAAAATATCATCAATCTATTAACAAAATCAAAATACAAGAACGTTTTTGGTTAATTAAATGAAAGATTAACAATGAAAAAAATATTTATAATATACCATGATCTTTTCTTAAATGGATATGGTGGGGTAGAAATGGTATGTTCGAGTTTAATAAGTTTAATTAACCGTGCCAACATTGAAATTGATTTCATTTTCATATCCTTAAATGAGATAAACAGAATTGAAAATCATGCTTGGTTATCTAATGCTCAACATATATCCTTAGCATCAAGCAATTACAAATCTCGCCAGGATATTGCATGCGAATTATCCTTGATATTAGCAAGATTTTACCCTGAGATTCTAATAAGTTTAGACACAACATCCTGTAATATTGCTCGACTTTCCTGTGAAAA
Organism: Photorhabdus stackebrandtii; assembly: GCF_011189495.1. Classification (NCBI taxonomy): domain Bacteria; kingdom Pseudomonadati; phylum Pseudomonadota; class Gammaproteobacteria; order Enterobacterales; family Morganellaceae; genus Photorhabdus; species Photorhabdus stackebrandtii. The sequence goes on along the minus strand of NZ_PUJV01000022.1, from coordinate 42,034 downwards.
AATTAATTTCCCAGTAAAAACTTACTCTTGGCTGCATACTTCCATTAGAAATCCTACCCCACAGAAAATTAAAGATTTATGCTGTGCCGACGAGCACCTTGTAATCAGTTCTGGTTTACGAGATCAAATGTTATCCTTTGGGATAAAAACAGAGAAACTTCATCTTATTTTCAATCCTATCAAAATGAATCCCTTTATAATTCCTCAACCAAAACACATAGCTAGATTATTATATGTTGGAAGAATTCTTGCCTATAAGTCAAAAAATCTAACTGAACTATTTTTAGCGCTTTCTCAATTACATGGTCATTGGGAATTACATATGGTAGGTTCTGGTGATGATGAGAGTTACTTAAAAAAATTATCTTCACAACTCAATATAAATAACAATATTATTTGGCACGGTTGGCAAGATCAGCCTTGGGAATTTGTAATGAGTAGCATAAAAGAAGTATCCGCTTTTATTTTAACATCAAAATATGAAGGTTTTGGCATGGTATTAGCGGAAGCAATATCCTATGGTATCTATTGTATAAGTTCAGATTGTAAGTGTGGTCCGAATGATATTATCAACGATTTAAATGGCGAGATTTATAAATCAGGTAGTATTCTTGAGTTGTCTAAAAAATTACAACTCATTATTGATGGATATAAAATAAGAGATCATTATGCAATAAAAAATTCTATTGCCTTTCTTTATGAAGACAATTTCCTGTTAAGAATTACTAACGCTTTATCTCTCCACCGGTAAGTATCTCCTGTCGTAACATATTATGAGTGTTAAACTTAATGCTCTCCTCTTCGGAGAGCATTTGTTTTGCATTGAACAAACTAATGGTGCACTTACTATATAGCCAACATAGGTAAATGATTTATCTCTTGTTTTTGATACTGTTAATAAACGTTTCTCGTGCAGTTGAAGATCCCAGGCGTTCTGCTTCATCCAGCAGATTCAGCGCCTTATCAATATTGCCGTTATTAATTTCGTTTTTAATTGCATCACTGAAATAACGTTCTGTGTCGTTCAGGACAGGTTTGGTTTTCAGTGGAGTGCGCTGTGTTGCGGTAGCTTGTGTTGGCCCAACAACGACAGGCTCCAGTGCCGGGCCTGATAAGACTTGACCAATAGTGATGTTGCCGGTGTTTTGTTCCGATTTCACTTTCAGCTTTAATGTACCGGTTTCTGTATGGCGGGCAACGGGATCTGGAATAGCGGGAACGGCGTTGCCGACTCCTTGAGCATAAGCTTTGGCGGGATCAATCATTTGTGTTGATTTTTGCAAATCGGTACGAGTGGTATAGACCAGCACATAAATTTGCTGTTGTCCTAATGCTGGCGTCAGCTTTAATGTGCCTTCCAACCGATCTGTAGACATAACCCCCGGACGTTCATACGGAAAGTAGTCACTTGGATAAAATGCTGCGGGGCGTAATCCCTGATCAAGCACCAAAACATTTGGTGCATAAACTTGTTTATCTTGTACTAAACTGCTCAGCATAATGTCCAGTGAGCCCCGATTTGCCGGAATGGCGAATGCTGCGATTGGCCCCTGAATATTTCCTTCATTAAGGTGCTGGGATGTGGCATTGAGGATAATGGTCTGCGTATCGTTTGGGTTAACTGGCTGCCAGTTCAGTTTTTGCAGTGCTGCTGTTGAGAGGGAAGGTGCAACAGCATCCTGTGTCGTGGTTGCCTTAGTTGTTGTAGTGATAGGTGTTGCATAGCTTATCAGAGGAGCTGCGCTACAGAGTAAGGCACTAAGACAAAATGAGATAAGTTTGGTTTTCATTTCTTACCTTTGTTCGGTTGAAAAAAAAAGACTGATATCCACGAGCAAAAGGCATATCAGTCCAAAGCGCTAATAGTGGCTAAATAACCCTGTTTACCTAAAACCAGCCGTTTTTAATGGCATTACCACCAGGCTTCGAATTGTGCACCAAAGGTGAATTCATCATCGTTGCCACGGCTGAATTTATGTGTTGCTGTATCACGGTAGGCCATGCCAGTGGTGTAGTTATCGCCGTCGTCTTTCCTTGCATTACCCCATTTTTCATCCCATTTGGCATAGGTGACGAACAGGCGGATAGCCGGACGGGACCAGATGCTATCACCAGCCTGCCATTGCTGGGCTAGGGTGATTTTGTACTGATCGTTAGTGTCATTGGTACGCTGAGATTTGACATTATCATAGCCAATATCCATCAAGGTACTCATCGTTGGTGTCCATTTGTACATTGGACGTACACCAACCGTATACCACGTGTTGCCGTTGTTGTTATCACGGTCAGTATCTTGATACATCGCTACATACATGAGATCCCATTTTTCCGCGAGATTAATCGCGCCATGATTCAGGATGCGTAGCATATAACCGTCATTGTTTACACTGGCTCCTTCAGAGCGACCACTGTTGTTAGAGGTCATGGAGTCTGTTGCGTACTGTACGACAAATTTGTTGAAGCCTCCGGACACGCTTTGTGTATGCTCGGCAGTAAACATGAAACCATCTTTGGATGCGTTGCGGTCAAGGTGATAGTTGTCCCGCGCATTAGCACGCCCATAGTCAAAACCAAGTTCCAGACTACCGCCGGGGTTCACTTCCAAGCCGGACAGACGTATGTCGTAGACATCGTTAGACGTGGGAATTTCATGGTTCCTACCGGCAATCCAGCCATGAGAACCGCCAGACTCGGTGTTACGGGTGACGGCCAGAGAAAGTTTGCTAAAGCCCAGATCGATATCTTGCAGGCCGGCACCGGGACCTGAGATATCCCAGTAGTAAAAGTCGATCATATGTACGTCATGACGCTGGTAGAAGCGTTTACCTGCCCACAGTGTTGAGCCTGGCAGCCAGTCGATGACGTTCTTCGCCTGGACATTCACTTCACGGAAAGCGGGATTGGTGGATTCCCAGTCACTTTGTTGCGCTACGGAATAGGCTACGTTGGTATCGAAGTAGAAGCTCTTATCGCCGTCTTTCCATAGCTCCTGACCTAACTTAAGTTCAGCATAGGTTTCACATTCATTACCTAAACGGTATTTGCTCTGCGCACCGGTACTTTGGAAACACTGTTGCTCGCCACCGCTGCCAGCCCAGCCAATGCCGGAACGGGCGTAACCGTGGAATTCTACGGCTGACGCCTGCATGGACAGTAATCCAGCCATAACGGTTAGTGAAATAGGTAATATACGCATTGATTTCATCAATTATTCTCCTGTCGTTTGTTAATTAGTTCAGGCTCAAACACCGGGTTCTTTATGCAAACGCTGGCATGCTGTTCCGTCTTCCCGGAATAAATGGCAGCGGTGGGGAGGTAATCCGATGGTGAAGGAGGCCCCTTCTTCCACGAGCACAACATCAGGCTGGCGATAAACCAGATTTTGACGAATAGCCGGGATTTCAATGTGAACCTGGGTTTCATTCCCCAATTGCTCGACAACCTGAACTATGCCTTCCAGCGTGACATCTGCGATATCACTAGGAAGGAGGTGTTCTGGGCGTATACCCAGAGATACATTGCTGCCTACTTTTACCCCTTGGCTTTCTACGGGAAGCCAGATTTGCTGGCGATTAGGCAGAGTAATTTGCACCTGATCGACGGCGGTGGCCGTGACTTTAACTGGCAGGAAATTCATTTTGGGTGAGCCAATAAAGCTGGCAACAAAACGATTAACGGGATAGTGGTAAAGCTCAAGTGGTTTGCCGATCTGGGCAACATCCCCGCCATCCAGTACCACGATTCTGTCGGCCAGCGTCATTGCTTCAACCTGATCGTGGGTGACATAAATCATCGTACGTTGCAGGCGTTTGTGTAGGCGTGAAATTTCAATGCGCATTTGGACGCGCAGTGCGGCGTCCAGATTGGAAAGTGGTTCATCCAATAGGAAAACATTCGGTTCAGCGACCAGAGTACGGCCAATGGCGACCCGCTGGCGTTGGCCGCCTGATAGTGCTTTAGGGCGGCGATCAAGCAGATGAGCGAGTTGTAGCATCTCCGCAACTTGCTTCACGCGCTGCTGAATGTCACTTTTTTTGGCGCCGGCCAGCTTCATACCAAACGACATATTGTCTGCAACAGACAGGTGGGGGTACAGTGCATAGGATTGAAAAACCATTCCAACGCCACGCTTGGCTGGTGGTACATCATTTATACGTATATTGTTGATCAGCAAATCACCAGAAGTAATATCTTCCAGACCTGCAATCATCCTTAATAGTGTCGATTTTCCACATCCTGATGGACCGACAAAAACCACGAATTCTCCTTCCTGTATCTCAAGGTTGATGTTCTTAGAAATAATAGTTTCACCATAAGCCTTAGATACATTACGTAGTGTGACGCTCGACATGTGTTCCCCCGGACTATCACCGCAATCCACGGTGAAAAATGATAAGCCAGAGTGTGTTTAAGATAGCGGGTGAGTAAATCCTCCATACCCAAATTTTTTGTGGGGGAGGAGCCAGGAGGATGAGATAAGAGCTGTTGAGGTGGCTAGGTATGAGCTGCTGGATAAAGTGTGATCTTTACTACAAAAAGAGGTGTCTCTTTTTGTGGTCAACAACACGGTTCCTCTGTTTTTGTAATGTAGATCACACCCATCTCAGTTGGGGCGTAGAGCGGGGGAGGATGAGTATTTCTATTGTCGGTTGCACACTAGCTTCGTACCCTCCGCCAATGTAACAAAACAGTTCACCCTGAACCTATTCACACTATAAGTAAAGGACGGAATGATGACAAAAACAAACTTGAAAGTGGGCGCCCGTACCCTGGCGCTTTCTGTTTTAGCTACTCTTGTGCTTTCTGCCTCTGCTTTGGCAAAAATTGAGGAAGGTAAGCTGGTTATCTGGATCAACGGCGACAAAGGCTACAACGGTCTGGCACAAGTCGGTGAGAAATTTGAAAAAGATACGGGGGTCAATGTTACTGTTGAACATCCGGACAAGCTTGCAGAGAAATATTCGCAGGTTGCGGCAACCGGTGATGGGCCGGATATTATTTTCTGGGCTCATGACCGTTTTGGTGGTTATGCACAGTCGGGTCTGGTGGCGGAAATTACGCCGGATCAAAACCTTAAGGACAAACTGTTTCCATTCACTTGGGATGCTGTGCGTTACGACGGTAAATTAGTTGGTTATCCTATTGCAGTTGAAGCCCTCTCCCTTATTTACAATAAAGACCTTGTAAAGACACCACCCAAAACTTGGGAAGAGATCCCTGCTCTGGATAAGGAATTGAAGGGTAAGGGCAAAAGCGCTCTTATGTTTAATCTGCAAGAGCCTTATTTCTCCTGGCCGCTGATTGCTGCTGATGGAGGATATGCTTTCAAAATGGAAAATGGTGCATATGATGCTAAGAACGTCGGGGTTAATAATGCCGGTTCCAAAGCAGGGCTGAATTTTATTGTCGATTTGGTAAAAAATAAGCATCTGAATGCGGATACCGACTATTCCATTGCCGAAGCAGCGTTCAACAAAGGTGAAACGGCTATGACTATCAATGGTCCGTGGGCGTGGGCCAACATCGACAAGAACAAGATAAATTACGGCGTGACGTTATTGCCGACGTTTAAAGGTCATCCATCCAAGCCGTTTGTTGGCGTATTGACGGCAGGTATTAATGCCGCCAGCCCGAATAAAGAGTTGGCGAAGGAGTTCCTGGAAAACTATTTGCTGACCAATGAGGGGCTGGCAATGGTGAATAAGGATAAACCGCTGGGGGCCGTGGCGCTGAAATCCTATCACGATATTCTGGCTAAGGACCCGCGCATTTCTGCCACGATGGAAAATGCTCAAAAAGGCGAAATCATGCCGAACATCTCGCAAATGAGCAGTTTTTGGTATGCCATGCGTAACGCTGTTGTTAATGCGTTGACCGGCCGTCAGACTATTGATGCCGCACTGAGTGACGCAGAAGCCCGTATGACCAAGTAGCCTGTAGACACCCTTTTCTGAAAGGGTGTCTCTTTCCCGTAACGACTAAGGATGTTACTTGCGGAAGATTGATCCAATTATCAGCAAAGCTGTTACAGTCGTAGTAAAAGGAATAAGAGCATTATGTCAGCGACGCTCAAAAAAATATCATGGTGGCAGTATTCTGCTCTGAAATGGCTTGCAGTGAGCCTGTGTATACTCTTTACCGGTTATCTGGTGGTCTTGATGTACTCACAGGGAGAGTATCTGTTCGCAATGCTGACGTTGGTATTGTTGGGAACGGGGATTTACGTTTTCGCTAACCGCAATACTTATGCCTGGCGTTATGCTTATCCGGGCATCGCGGGAATGGGGCTGTTTGTGTTGTTTCCGCTCATTTGCACTATTGCCATTGCCTTTACCAACTATAGCAGTACGAATCAACTGACTTTTGAACGTGCACAATCTGTCCTGATGAGCCGTCAGTATCAGTCAGGGCAAACATTCACTTTCAGGCTCTATCCAAAATCCGATCTATGGATTCTGGCATTGGATGCACCGGGCCAGACTAAGCAACTGGTATCGGAGCCGTTTTCTCTGTCAGTAGCGGAAGAAACGACTTTACATTTGCATGAACAGGACAACGCCCAGAGTGGTGAAGCGGCGACATTGCGTATTATCACCCAGAATCGACAGGCGCTGAACCAGTTGGTTGCCGTTTTACCAGATGGTAAGCAACTGAGAATGAGTTCGCTTCGTCAATTCTCTGGTGTACATCCTCAATACTCTCTTGGGGAAGATGGCAAGACTCTTACTAACAATCAAACAGGCACGCTTTATCGCCCTAATACCGATACCGGTTTCTATCAGTCTGTTAATGCTGAGGAGCAATGGGGAAATGAGACGTTAACGCCGGGATTTACTGTTTCCATTGGCTGGAAAAATTTCCTGCGTGTGATACAGGATGAAGGTATTCAGAAGCCGTTTCTCTCTATTTTCGTTTGGACGGTTGTGTTTGCTCTGTTCACTGTGGTACTGACTGTTGCTGTTGGCATGGTCTTGGCCTGTGTTGTGCAATGGGAAGCATTGAAAGGCCGTGCTGTTTATCGCGTGCTGTTAATCTTGCCGTATGCCGTGCCATCGTTTATTTCTATTTTGATTTTTAAGGGGTTATTTAACCAGAGTTTTGGTGAAATCAACCTGTTGCTTAACGGCCTGTTTGGTATTAAGCCCGCTTGGTTTACTGATCCGACACTGGCGCGAACCATGCTGATTGTGGTGAATACCTGGTTGGGGTATCCCTACATGATGATCCTCTGTATGGGTTTGTTGAAGGCAATACCAGATGATCTGTATGAAGCATCGGCGATGGATGGTGCTGGCCCGTTTCAGAACTTTTTTAAGATTACCTTCCCGCTGCTGATTAAGCCGTTGATGCCGCTGATGATTGCCAGTTTTGCCTTTAATTTCAACAATTTTGTTCTGATTCAATTGTTGACTTATGGCAGGCCGGATCATATTGGCACTACGACGCCGGCGGGCTATACCGATTTACTGGTGAGCTATACCTATCGTATTGCTTTCGAAGGGGGTGGTGGCCAGGACTTTGGATTGGCTGCGGCGATTGCCACCGTTATCTTTTTGCTAGTTGGTGCACTGGCCATTATCAATCTAAAAACCACCCGTATTAAATTTGACTAAGGAGGGAATGCAATGGCGATGGTTCAACCCAAATCACAGAAATGGCGTTTGTGGGCGACGCATTTGCTGATGTTAACCTTTATTGCCATGATTTTATTCCCGATGTTGATGGTTATTACCATCTCCCTGCGGCCGGGGAATTTTGCCACGGGTAGTTTGATCCCAGAAAATATTTCTTGGGAGCACTGGAAATTGGCGCTTGGCTACAGCGTGGTCTCATCGGATGGTCGTGTTACTCCACCACCTTTCCCGGTTATGCTATGGCTTTGGAACTCTGTGAAGGTTGCCTTTATTACCGCTGTAGGTATCGTTACGTTATCAACCACCTGTGCTTATGCTTTTGCCCGTATGCGTTTTCGCGGTAAAACCACCTTGCTGAAAGGTATGTTGATTTTTCAGATGTTCCCGGCAGTTCTTTCCTTAGTGGCGTTATATGCCTTGTTTGACCGATTGGGGGAGTATATACCGTTTATCGGCCTCAATACTCACGGCGGCGTTATCTTTGCCTATCTGGGGGGCATTGCGTTGCATGTCTGGACGATTAAAGGTTATTTTGAAACCATTGACGGCTCTCTGGAAGAGGCTGCTGCGCTTGATGGCGCGACACCGTGGCAGGCTTTTCGTATGGTCTTGTTACCGCTCTCTGTACCGATTTTGGCCGTGGTGTTCATTCTTTCCTTTATTGGCGTGATTACGGAAGTGCCTGTTGCTTCACTGCTGCTGCGGGATGTGAATAATTACACTCTGGCTGTGGGCATGCAGCAGTACCTTAATCCACAAAACTATCTTTGGGGAGATTTTGCCGCCGCCGCTGTGCTCTCGGCACTCCCGATTACCATTGTTTTCTTGGTTGCTCAGCGCTGGTTGGTTAGTGGTTTGACCGCTGGGGGAGTAAAAGGCTGATTGTGACACTTATCAGTGTGAATCCCTTTAATAGATTGAGATTAAAGGGATTCACGGAAGTATCAATTATTGCTGGTGGTGAACTTGACGGTTTAACTGCCATGACAGTAAATCAGTAAATACCTGCCAGCGATGAAACTGTTTAGTCTGCTCTGCTGTCATTGGCTGTGGTTCACCTAATAATAATCCCGTTTGATTTGCCCACGGTCGAAATTCACCTTTGCCTATCATGATATAGGCCCCTTGCGGTGTAATAGTCACTTCCGGGTTATATCCCTGACACCAGATAGGGTCCAGATGTTCAGTCAGCAAATTACAGCCGGTACGGTAATAAGTCGTATTTGATAGGCTTAAATGATAGAGAGTTGGCCAGATATCTTTATGGCTGCCGACTCTGGTCGCATCAAAAGTCGTGTTATAGCGATAATCAGGCGGCACGTAGAGATAAAGTGGTACGCCGTGACCAATTGCCAGTTCATGGGCATCTGGATAACTGATACCCCGCATATTATGGTCACCGGTTGCTGCAATAATAGTATGGGAAGCCAGTGACTGAGATTTTACCCAACTGATAAACTGCCCCAACTGATCGTTGGTATAACGCAGAGTATGGAAGACCTCTTGTAACTCATCACCGCTAGCCAGATGGCTTAGGCGTTGTTTCTCTGCATCGTTTAGCTTAATGTCGGTTTTCTGATAGCCTTTTGGTGACTTATACGGTGGGTGATGGGTAGTAGACAATGACAGAATCAGAACATGTTCTCCGTTCTTCTCTGCCTGAGTCAGGCGTTCTTCAATATAACGGAACATAAACTCGTCAGGTACACCCCAAGTACCGAATTTGGCTTCCGGGTAGCGTTTTTTCAGCCCATTCTGATCGATAAATTCACTGACGCCCAGATTTGGCAGGAACTGATTCAAATTACGCCATGCTCCGTTACCGGATGTAACGAAGATAATCTTGTAACCATTCGCCAGATAGGGTTTAAACATATTGCTGGTGAAATCGAGATTTTGGGCAGTGGATTGGCTGATTGCACTGTTCGGGCTACGGACCAGGAAGCGGCTCAAACTGTCAATAGTGCCGTCCCCTTCAGAAACAAAACGTTCAAAACGCCAATCGTTTTGCCAGTGCTGACGCAGGGCGCCAAAAACATCAAGGTTTGGACGATCCAGGCTTTGCAGGTGATAGCCCATGCTTTCCATCACGTTAAATATTACATGGGGTGGTTTTTTCTGAGCGACAGGATTGTCGGCGGTTTTAGCCATAAACGGCGACAGACTAGCCGGCGTTGGATTATCCAGAAATTGGCTTAATAGCTTGCTACCTTGCTCATCCGTTGCTTCTGGGAAATAGCTGTTTTTGTCATGATCATTAAAGGCCCAGTTCAATGCCATTGGACCATTAGGTGTCAGCATATTAAGTATCTTAACTTCTGAAACTTGTGTATTGGACTGACGCAGTGGAAAGGTCCCTATGGAGCCGCGCATTCCAACGAAGCAGATAGCCAAAATAGCCAGTGTCGCTATAGCAGAAATTGGCAAACTGGTTTTGCGTGCTGTACGTAAGGTAAGGTGGCGTTGCCAGCGGAGACAAAGCCAGAAGACGAAAGCGGTAAACAGAACTAAGCACAGTAAGCCACGGATAATGGGATAGTCATTCCACAGAGTATGCAACACGGCTTTCGTATCATCTTCCACCAAACCGAAAATGAAAATATCAATCGACCGTTCATAAGTGGCATAGTAATAAACATTGCTTACAGTTAAAGCCCCGACCAGTGTATTGAGTATTGCAGCCAGCCACGGATAGCAACGCTGCCATAGGCTGAAACTGTTTTTGTGAATGGCAAATAAGCCGGCAATCAGCAGACAGGGAACAAATAGCAGACTGGCAATACGGATATCAAACAGCCCGCCAATCCAGAACATTCGTTCTACATCTTGAATAGAGTCAGCAAGGAGCTGATGGCTGCCATAAGTGAGGAGAAGATAGATTCTTCCCGCCATTTGTATTGATACAGCCAGCAGCCAGGGAAGTAAAAGAGCGATAAAAGCCTGTTTAAATCTGGGAAACCACATAATGCCTTCTTAATTAGAATGGATTAGTAAGATTAATTTGGTATTTTATGGGTAAAGATCCTAGCTTATTTAGTAAATGATTGCCTATCCTAATGTTAGGTTATTTTATTAGACATTTTTTGCAGTAAACAGCAGGTCTGACCAAGGCCCAGACAAAATCGATTGAGAAAGGATGGTTTAGATTATAAGCCATCTTTTAGGTTGCTGACAAAACCATTTTTAAAAATAGGTGTTTTCGTTTCACTGAGAATTTCAGATAGCGTGTTGTCGGCTGATTAGTTTTCTCTTATCTAATAACAGTTTATTGCATCAACGATGATAAAAGGTTTGGCAGATTAATCAGCCAGAAAGGTGATAACAGTTGGGCAGATATTTAAGCGTTAACAGAGCGCGAAAATATTTTGGAAAGTAACGGTATGAATTGATTTTAGCGTTAAATCACATTAAAGGCATAAAAAGAGGTATGGTTTAAATCAAATCGCAGACCAGATTGATTAAAGCAGTGTAAAGCAAGTTTAATCTGGCGTATTTAAGGCATTGCAGTTTTACATAATAAATTGCAAAATAATAGTACTGTAAGTAATCCGATTTATATTCTGTTAAATCATTTGCTTAGAGACTGTAATTTCTTTATGACAAAGTTTATTGTCAGTTGAAAACATTATTAAAGTCGGTTTCTTTGGTAAAATAGATTTTATGATTAAGTTATTCATATTCTTATTTGTCTTTTTTCCAGAGAGATGAGCATTAATAAAGTTTTCATTTTTCACTGATAGTTTTATGATGGGTAGGTTTTGAACTGTTATTAAACGTCATTTTTTTAACTTTTGGTTTTAATCGGTATAAGGTTTTAGCAATTGTTTTTACCCTTTTTAGCGCCCAAGGTGGGATTCCACTTTATTTATAATTTATCCAGATATGATTTCGCCTCTAAAATGAGGAAGCCAGCCCTGATGGTATACAGAAATATTGTTAGCGCAACACTTGCGTACTCATATTTGCACAAGTACAGTTATGGGTACAACATTGTGAGGTAATGACTATGAATACGATGAGTTATTCAGCATTCCGGGCTAACTTGGCCAGAACCTTGGATAAAGTGAATGATGACCACAAGCCCGTTATTATCACTCGCCAGAACGGTAAACCAGCGGTCGTTATTAGCCTGGAAGATTTCCAGTCTTACGAAGAGATGGCCTACTTGATGGCCAGCCCCAAAAATGCTGCGCGTTTGAACCAGGCTATCGCGGAAGTGGAGGCCGGTAAAACCGTTGAGAAAGGATTATTGGAAGAATGATTTTATCTTGGGCGGAAATGGCATGGGAGGATTATCTGCATTGGCAACAAACCGATAAAAAAATCTTAAAGCGCGTAAATACGTTAATTAAAGAGATTAAACGGCAGCCCTTTGATGGGCTTGGTGATCCAGAGCCACTAAAGCATAATTGGTCGGGATATTGGTCCAGGCGGATTGATCGAGAACATCGCCTAGTTTACAAGGTGACAGGCGAAACAATCGTTATTGTGCAATGCCGCTATCACTACTAATAAAACTTTATTGATGCTCCTTGCTGTGCGATATCAGAAAATGCTTTGGTGAAAACTCAGCAGTGATAGTCGAGGAGCCAAAAGTCAGCAATCTTAAGGATGGTTTAGATTATAAACCATCCTTGAAAATCATAATTTCATTAAGTTATTAAATGGGAAAAGATCGCACTTTCAGAGGAGAACCTGATGTTACGGTGTTCAGTTCTCGGCTGCCCCTGCTTTTTTACGACATGTATTCAAATCATTCAGTAATTGGTTTACATGATCATCACTGAACATCGTTTCCAGTGTGGTATTTAATTTACGTCGCCAGTTGGGATATTCCATTGTAGTACCTGGAATATTGACGGGTTTATCCATATCCAGCCAGTCTTCGGGTTGCAGTCCCAGCAGTGCGCAGGTGCTGTGGGCAATATAGCGATGTAATCCCTGGTTTATCTCGGGTGACATTGCCACCTCTTTCGCAGTGTGGCCGATATGTTCCGGAATACAGCCGTAGCGATGCAATCCCTCTAATAACTCTTGTTTGCTTGCCTGACGTTCGGTATATAGCCTTTGAAGAAGATCTTTATCAGGATATAGCTTGAGTGATTCCCCAAGTGTCAAATCGGCACTTTGCCAGAATCCGCGCAAAGTAGGCAGATCATGGGTGGTTATCGTTGCCATTGCTTGTACTGGGTAATCATTCGGTGCACGGACTTCTCCCTGTCCATTACGCTCAAAGTAGAGCACTTTATAAGAATAGACACCGCTGTCGCGCAGTTTGCTCACAATTTCTTCCGGCACGATACCCAAGTCTTCACCAATGACCAGGCAGCGATGACGTTGACTTTCCAGTGCCAGAATTGCCAGCAGATCATCAACTGGGTAGTGTACATATGCCCCTTTGTCGGCGGTTTCGCCATAGGGGATCCACCAGAGCCTGAGCATCGACATAACGTGGTCAATGCGTAGGGCGCCGCAATAGGTCATATTTGTGCGCAGCAGTTCAATAAACGGTTGGTAAGCCTGGGTTTGCAAAACATGAGGATTCATTGGTGGCAGGCCCCAGTTTTGACCCAATGGCCCCAGGGCATCCGGTGGCGCTCCCACTGATGCTTTGGTGCAGTAGACAGCCCGGTTGCACCAAGTTTCCGATCCTCCTTCGGCTACGCCAACGGCTAAATCTCGGTAAAGCCCAATCGGCATTTCACTGGTTTGACTTTGTGCAAAGCAGTCTGCAAGTTGAGTATGGGCCAGCCACTGTAGCCAGAGGAAGAATTCCACTTCTTGCGGGTGAGACTGGCAAAATGTTTGTACGGCTTCGCCGTGTGGATCGCTATATTCTTCCGGCCATACAGGCCAGCCCCAACAGCTGTTATTTTTAGCGTATAGCAAACAGTGCAGGGCGTCATAGACGGCTTGATAGTAGAGGCCTTCACCACCTTGAATGACGAATTGGCGAAAAGAGACCTGTTGGGAGTCAGCTTCTGAACGGGTATTGAACTGTTGATATGCCAGACGCAGTGCTGCCATTTTCAACGCCATGACTGTGGTGTAATCCACCCATTTTGTGCTGCGGGCATGTTGTAACATGCGCTGAGTCGTCTGAGTTTGCCACCACTTCTGCGCTTCTTCACTGTGTTTGAAATCTTCAATCTGATTAACATCAATGTAAATCACATTAAGCCAGTTGCGTGAAGAGGGGCTATAGGGACTGGCGCTTTCTGGCATAGCTGGATGCAGCGCATGCAATGGATTCAATCCGATAAAGGAACCCCCGCGTGCCGCCATCTCTTTCAGCATGTATTTCAGATCGCCAAAATCTCCGATTCCCCAATTGTTTTCTGAACGCAGTGTATAGAGCTGTACACAGGCACCCCAAAGTTTTTCCCCCTTTAACAGCGCATTTGGCTCATAGCAGCGTTTGGGCGCGACTATAATTTGTATAGACCAGCATTGGCTGCCTTGCGTCAGAGTAAGGTGATGGTATCCCTGAGCAAGGGTATCAGGAAAAGTCAGTTGATGGCTGCCATGTCCCTGAAATTCTTCTCCTTGTTCTGTCCGTATCTGCCATTGGTAGTTCCTGTCGTCTTTCAGGGTGATAGTGAAGTGCTGCCCTTGAGTAAAAACTTTTACTATCGGTACGGGGGAAACCGGCTCGTTGGCCGGTTTGTTTACATTTATGGCATCTAACAGGCGGTGCCTGGTGTCTGCGGGAATCGCCTGTGGTTTTCCATAAGCATTGATATAGCTGGCAACAATGCCAGCCTCGGTCGCTAAATGATCGAGGCTCTTATCCTCCATGATTTTTCCTTATCTCTTTGCTTGCCAGATACGTTGTTGATAATCCCGGATTGTCCGGTCAGAGCTGAACATGCCCATTCGGGCGGTATTCAGAATGGCGCTGCGTGTCCAGCCTTGAGTATCACGGTACAAGGCATCGATCCGCTTATGGGCATTGCAATAGGAGGCAAAATCAGCCAGTACCAGATAAGGGTCTCCACCTTCAATCAAGCTGTGCAGCAGCATGTCAAATGCCCGCTTATCACTGTAGCTGAATTCGCCGCTGGCCAGTGCCTTGAGTATATTGTCCAGATGTTTATCTTCCTTGAGTAACGTCAATGGATCATAACCGGCAGCTTTCAAAGCTTTCACTTCTTCGACGGTGTGTCCGAAGATGAAAATGTTGTCGTCTCCCACTTGCTCGGCAATTTCGACATTCGCTCCGTCTAATGTTCCGATAGTCAGTGCGCCATTTAGTGCGAGTTTCATGTTTCCTGTACCGGAAGCTTCCTTACCGGCAGTGGAGATTTGTTCTGAAACATCGGCAGCCGGGATCATAAGCTCTGCGACAGAAACTTTGTAATCGGGGATAAACGCGATCTTGATGCGATCACGAACAATAGGATCATTATTGATCTTTTCAGCGGCTTGATTGATCGCAGAGATAATGTTTTTTGCCAGATAGTAACCTGGTGCTGCTTTCGCACCAAACAGGAATACGCGTGGAACGATATCCAGCGCCGGATTTTCCTGAATTTGCTTATAGAGCGACAGGATGTGTAGCAGGTCCAGATGCTGACGCTTATATTCGTGCAGGCGCTTAATGTGTACATCGAAAATGGCGTTTGGATCCAGCTTAAGCCCCATTACTTTATTCACATAATTGGACAGGAGGATTTTGTTGCCCTGTTTGACCGCCCGATACTCTTTGCAGAAAGCAGCGTCATCTGCATAGGGTTCAAGCTCTTTAAGTGCATTAAGATCGTTAATCCATTCACGGTTAAGCGTCCGATCGATCAACCCTGACAAGGCTGGGTTACACTGTTTGATCCAACGACGCGGGGTAACACCGTTCGTCACGTTATGGAATTTGTTCGGCCACAGTTGGTGATATTCTGGGAAAAGATCCTTAACGATCAGTTCTGAGTGCAGCGCCGCTACCCCGTTCACGGCAAAGCCGGCGACGACGCAAAGGTTCGCCATCCGCACCTGATGGTTATAATGTACCGCCAATTTTTCCCATACGGCTTGATCGCCTGGCCAGGTTTTCTCCACCAGATTTTTGAAACGGCGGTTAATTTCTTGAATGATGTCGTAATGGCGTGGCAGCAGGTGGCTTACCAGATGTTCATCCCAACATTCTAGCCCTTCCGGCATCAGCGTGTGGTTAGTATAGGCGAAAGTATGGCTGGTTATCTCCCATGCCGATTCCCAGCTTATTTGGTGTTTATCCAGCAGAATGCGCATCATTTCAGGAATGGCAATCGTTGGGTGGGTATCGTTAAGCTGGATAACTTCATACTTCGGCAGATCTTCTATTTTGCGTCCTGCCAGATGATGGCGGCGCAGGATATCCGCCACAGAGCAGGCACACTGGAAATATTGTTGCATCAAACGCAGGCGTTTGCCTTCCTGATGGTTATCATTCGGATAGAGAACTTTCGTCAGCTTATCTGCTTCAACACCTTGCTGTTCTGCTGCCAGGAACTGACCGTTGTTGAATTTGTCGAGATCAAATGGATCAGCATGTGTTGCTTGCCACAGGCGCAGTGGTTGGGTAACACCGTTGTGATAACCAATAACCGGTAGATCCCAGGCTTCCCCAATCAATGTAAATTCAGGGGCCCAGGTTTCGCGCCCATCGTCTGTCATTAAGACTTCGCCACCAAAATTAACTTCAACATCCAACTGAGCATTGTGGCGGAACCAAGGGTAGGATTCACGCCCCCAATTGTCCGGCTTTTCAATTTGCTGCCCCTGCTGAAAAGACTGGCGGAACAAGCCATATTGATAATTCAGACCGTAGCCGATTGCTGATTGGCCAACGGTTGCCATAGAGTCGAGAAAACAGGCGGCAAGCCGTCCGAGTCCACCGTTGCCTAATGCGGGATCCGTTTCTTGTTCCAGCAGATCGCTAAGAATGATATTTTCTTCTGCCAGGTAAGTCTGAACGTCTTCGTACCAGCCAAGGTTGAGCAGATTGTTTGCAGTCAAACGGCCAATCAGAAACTCCATAGAGATATAGTTCACATGGCGTTGTTGTTGGTCGGAAGGAGCAGTGATCTCAGGGCTTGAGGGCAGTAGTTCTGACAGGGCCGCACTGACGGCTTGCCACCACTGATGCTGAGTCATTTCCTGTGCTGATCCGAGGCCAAAGCGCTGCCATTGACGCGTCAGCGCAGCTTGAAACTGGGCTTTATCTAATCTGGTCTGTTGCATGGAGTCTTCATCCTGTAGCTGAAAAAGGAAAATTTAGACACTATGCTGAATGCTCTCAGAGTCTAAAACATCATCCTGGAGAGGTATTAGTCAGGGTGGAGTAAAAGGGCGTAGTCGATAATCATATTCAGCTTGATTTTTAATCTATGTGAATTCATTTTTTCCTGGAGATTGATGGAATGGTTTGCGGTCGTCTTCCATAATTTATCGATGGAAAATGGAATTTGCTGTTCAAGAATGTGATAGGGCGCGCAACTTAATACAATGAGGTTCGCAAACAGGTTTGCAAAGGCTGTGTATTTCACTAAATTTGGTTGGGCTTATTAATGACATTATTACGGGCCGTGATATAAATTATCTAATAACATCACATAGGGTTCCGGCGCAGGTTTTATTTATCGCTTCTTATTGGGCACGGAAATCAATGCTTATCCCATCAAAACTGAGTCGTCCTGTTCGTCTGAATAATACGGTTTGGCGTAAACGCCTGTTGATCAGACTGAATGAGTCGTCTAACTATCGTCTTGTTCTGATAACCAGCCCTGCTGGTTATGGTAAAACCACATTGGTATCTCAGTGGGCGGCCGGGCAAGATAATCTGGGATGGTATTCTTTGGATGAAAGCGACAATCAGCCGGAGCGTTTTGCCAGCTATCTTATCGCGGCGTTGCAGCAGGCCACGCAAGGGCATTGCGCCAAAAGTGAAGTGTTGGCCCAAAAACACCAATATGCCAATTTACCCGCGCTCTTTGCTCAACTGTTTATTGAACTCAATGAATGGCGACGACCGATTTTCCTGGTGATTGATGATTATCACCTGATTATGAATAACATTATTCATGAGGCTATGCGATTTTTCCTGCGTCACCAGCCTGAGAATCTGACTTTAACCATCTTATCACGCAATCTGCCTTCTCTTGGGGTCGCCAATCTGCGTGTGCGTGAGCAATTGCTGGAAATCGATAGCCAGCAACTGGCTTTTGATCATCAGGAAACCCAGCAATTTTTTGACAAGCGTTTGACCCCATCGCTTGACGCCGACGATTGTAAACGCCTGTGCAACGAAGTGGCTGGCTGGGCAACGGCGCTTCAGCTGATTGCGCTTTCAGCGCGGCAGTCGTGTGATGCCGCTGAACTGTCGGCTAAACGCTTATCGGGCATTAACGCCAGCCATCTTTCCGACTATTTGGTGGATGAAGTATTGAATCAGGTGGACAAATCGACCCGTGAGTTTTTGTTGCGCAGCTCTATTTTGCGCTCTATGAATGATGGTTTGATCGTTTGTCTTACCGGTGAAGAGAATGGTCAACAGCGTCTTGAAGAAACCGAGCGTCAGGGGCTGTTTATCCAGCGTATGGACGATTCTGGCGAATGGTTTCGCTTTCATCCACTTTTTGCCTCATTTTTACGTCAACGCTGTCAATGGGAAATGGCATTGCAATTGCCTGAATTGCATCGTGCCGCCGCAGAAGGCTGGTTAGTTCAAGGATATCCGGGTGAGGCTATTCATCATGCTTTAGCGGCGGGCGATACCGCCATGTTACGCGATATTCTGTTGCAGTATGCCTGGTCGTTGTTTAACCACAGTGAGCTATCTCTGCTGGAAGAATGTATGAACGCGCTGCCTTATGAACAACTGTTGGAGAGTCCGCGTCTGGTGCTGCTGCAGGCTTGGCTGGCTCAGAGCCAGCATCGCTACTCAGAGGTAAATACACTGTTGAGCCAGGCGGAACAAGCACTGCATCAGAAACAGATTGCTATTGAGCCGGATTTACTGGCTGAGTTCGACGCTTTACGGGCTCAAGTCGCTATGAACAGCGGCAAGCCGGAGATGGCTGATAAGCTGGCGAAGAAGGCCTTGGCGGCTCTGTTGCCACAGAATGAATACAGTCGTATTGTCGCAACGTCAGTGGAAGGTGAAGTCTTACATTGTAAAGGCGAGCTGGCTGACGCATTGATGCGGATGCAACAAACTGAGCAGCTTGCGCGCCGTTTCCACGTTCATCACTATGCGTTATGGGCATTGTTGCAGCAAAGCGAGATTTTGCTGGCACAAGGGTATTTGCAGACCGCCTATGAAACGCAGAACAAGGCATTTGAATTGATCCGTGAACAGCATCTGGAGCAGCTTCCGATGCATGAGTTCCTTTTGCGCATCCGCTCACAGCTTTTGTGGTGCTGGTCCCGTCTTGATGAAGCAGAAGAGGCTGCGCGTCGTGGCTTGGAGGTGTTGTCGAACTTCCAACCTCAGCAGCAGTTGCAGTGCCTGACACAGTTAGCCAAATGTTCTTTGACCAAGGGAGATATTGATAATGCCCGCCGTTATTTGGCCCGTTGTGAAAACCTGTTGAATAATGGGCAATATCACAGAGACTGGCGAACCAATACTGACAAACTGAGAGTCATCATTTGGCAGAATATGGAAGAGAAAAGCGCGGCTGTTCGATGGTTGGCACAGACCGAGCGACCGGATAGTGTCGATAATCATTTTAATCAGGGCCAGTGGCGTAATATCGCCCGCGCTCAGATCCTTCTAGGCCTGTATGATGAGGCGGAATCTATTTTGGATATGCTGAATCAACATGCAAGAGAATTGCAATTAATAAGCGATCTGAACCGTAATCTACTGTTATGTAACTTGCTTTACTGGCATATAGGACGTAAAAGTGAAGCGCAGAATGCGCTTATCGAGGCGTTGGCTCTGGCTAACCGCACAGGATTTATCAGCCATTTTGTGATTGAAGGTGAGTTGATGGCCCAGCAGCTGCGTCAGCTTATCCAGCTGAATACTTTGTCTGAACTGGAGTTGCACAGGGCACAGCGCATTTTACGTGATATCAACCGTCAGCATCGTCATAAATTCGCTCATTTTGATGAAAGTTTCGTCACACAGTTGCTGACACATCCCGATGTCCCAGAACTTATTCGCAATAGTCCACTGACGCAGCGTGAGTGGCAGGTGCTGGGACTGATTTATTCAGGCTACAGCAATGATCAGATTGCCGCAGAGCTGGATGTAGCAACTACAACCATTAAGACTCATATCCGGAATTTGTATCAGAAACTGGGGATTGCGAATCGTCAGGAGGCGATTCAGCAGGCACAGCAACTGATGCAGATGATGGGGTTAGGTGTGTGACTTCCGGTGAGCAAGCCATTGTTCTGATCAGTGATACTGAACAATGGCTTTGCGTGACAGATTTTAAGATTTTAGCGAGACAATCCGTCCTTTCAGGCTGCGACTGAGTAAGTGTGCTGACAGGGTTAACACGGTACCCAGTAGCATCACCAGCATTAATGATTGTTTGGGTGGAAATGGTAACGCCATAGCGCCCAGCGAGATAATAGAGCCAACAGCCATCTGGACGAACCCTATCAATGCGGAAGCGACGCCTGCTTCTTCAGAATAAGGTTCCAGAGCGTAACTGGTGGCGGGTCCCATAACGAACGCTAAACCTGCACAAGCGAAAGCAACCGGTAACATATAACTTAGCCAGTGTTGGCTGGCTACGCTTGGCAGCAGATGCATTCCTGAGAACAGAGATAGGCAGCCCAGTGCCATCAGAATTGCCCCAAACAGCAAGCAGAAAGGGCGACCCGTTCGATGAAGGACTTTATTAGCGATCAGGAAGGCGATCATAGTCCAGAGTCCGTTGCCGCCAAAAATCAATGAAAATACGAGTGGTGAAATATGGCCTTCGGTCATTAACACAGTTGGCGCAAATGAAACATAAGTAATCATTATTGCCATGATGCCAGCGTTAACCAGTGCAAAATGCATAAACCGGGCATTACTGAGAATCTGATAATACTGTTTCAGCGGCAATCCATGAATGGGTTTAGTGTTTGCAGGGCGCGTTTCTGGCAGCCAAATGGCAATGATAAGCAGCACAATTACGGAGTAGCAGACCAAGAACCAAAATGGTGCCTGCCAGTTAAACATTTCAGCCAAAAGACCACCGAGTAACGGAGCGAGAGCAGGAACAATATTCAGTGTACTGTTGAGAAAACCGTAGGCTTTAGCTGCCTCGTCACCATTCAGGCGGTCGCGTACACCGCTGATGCAGACGACACTGGTACAGCAAACAGCACATCCTTGAATGATCCGTGCCGCGACAAAAATTTCGGAATTGGTTGAAAGTGCTGCGATCATAGAGCCAATGATATACAAGATGATCCCCAATAAGGCAACCGGTCGACGGCCAAATTTGTCTACCAATGGTCCGGCGATTAATTGTCCCAGTCCCATGATGAGCAGAAATAAAGAGATAGTCGACTGAATGACTTCATTATTAACTTGAAAATCTTCAGCAATGGCGGGGATCGTAGGTAAAAACAGATCGATACCCAGTGGTCCGAAAAGTACCAAACTAAGTAACAGAAAAATGTAATTTCGCATGTTTATTCTTTTAGTATTTCAAATAATTGTGGTGGCTTTGTTAGTAAATCGGCACAGTGGCACTGAGTTTCCAGCATAATTAAAGATTTTGTGTATGTCAGAGATCCTATTAGCGGGTTATTTCAAACTAGCGATAGGTTTATTTAAGTATCGTGCACAACCAATTATTTACTGCTTTTTCAAACCTGAACTTTATACGAGCTGCTTAACTGTGTAAACCGACCAGGCTGCTTCAGCACTTTTTTAAGGTATGTCAGACTATTAACAGCCTCTATCTAAAGCGCTCTATTTGAAATTATTTCATATATAAACAATTACTGTTTTTTTTATTTCTTCAGTAACTCATTTTCAATAAAAAACATATTGTTTCTGATAAATCATAAATAATCAAGATAGTTACCTATCAAAAAGGAAATAGTCATAGGCTATACAAATATTTTCATGGTTATCGTTTGAGGCAGAGCTGAAAGATTTTCGGGCAGTTCTACAGGATTTTAAACAGAATTATCTGTACTAGCCATATTTACTAGCAGTTCTGTATGTAATTAACAATACATTCAAAATAATAATGTATTTTATATAAAATACTTTAATTTTTTAAATGTTTTTTGGGGTTTTATCGTTTTTTTATTGATATAAATTAACTTTTAGTAAATATTCTCTTACTTGTTCACGATTATTGTGCTTTCTTATAGTTAGAAATGGTTAATTAAGGTGATGAGATTATGGAAAATGGAAAACGGTTTGAAGATATGCTTTCTCGCTTTGTTGGGGACGGTCCTTATCTGGAAATAGAGGGTGAAAAGTATATTGATGCAGCTTCGGGAACATTTAACCTTCCGCTTGGGTACACTAATCGCAGAATAGCAGAAAAATTGAAACAGCAAATCGACAGATGTACCCATTTGAGTTCAGCTTATACTCATGAAATGTCGCAATATATTCTGAATAAATTAGTTAAGCATACCCCTGAAGGAATTAATAGAATATGGCTGCGGGATGTTTCCGGCTCCGGGGCGGTTGAATGCGCAATTCGTATTGCTCAAAAAGCAACAGGGCGGTCAGGGGTTATCTCCTTCTTTCTGGCTCATCATGGTCAGTCTTTAGCTACAGCGCAAATTTCTGGTAATGCTTTTAGAATTAAAGAATTCCATGTCAATATTGATGGCTCTTTAAAAGTGCCGACTCCTGCCAGCGTAATGTCTGAATTGGAACCGAGCACAGAACCAAATCAGTATTTTGACCTGGAACAATTTATTCAGTTGGGCTCGAATGACAATATTGCCTGCCTAATCATTGAGCCTATTCAAGGAAATGGTGGAAATATCGTTTTCCCCGTTGATTTTTACCGTAAGATTAGAGATATCTGTCATAAACATGACATTATCATTATCGCAGATGAGGTGCAGACAGGGTTTGGACGCACAGGAACATTCTTCGCATCAACTGGTTACGCCAAAGAATTAGAACCAGATATTATTGTTTTCGCAAAAGGCGCAGGTGGTATAGGTATTCCTACCGGTGGTGTATTGATGCGTAGTTCATTGGATGTATTGGAGTCTTTCGAACATTCCAGCACATCAGGTGCTAACCCTCTTTCACTCACGGCTCTTAATGAAATTATCGATATTATCGAAGATGAACATGTTCTGGAGAATGTGCAGAGTCACGAAGCTTATTTGCGTAATGGCTTATTAGCATTACAGCGTAAATATCCAGAAATTACGGGTGTCAGAGGCGTTGGTTACATGTTTGGTTTTGATACGCCATCGCCGGAATTTGCTGCAAAAGCGATTGCAACTGCGAACAGCCATAATTTGATCATCCGGGGCTCTCGTTATGGGAAAGGCCGTGCACTCAAAGTTCGTCCTCCATTAATTTGTACTCAGGAACATTTAAGCGAAATTTTGCATAAATTGGATCTGACTTTTGCTGAGCTGACTTTAGATATGCTGGACAACAAGGAGGTAGCGTAATGAAAGCACTTAAATTTAATCAGGTATGGGATGTTCAAATCCGGGATGTTGAGCCGTTACACTGTGTTGAGCCTGATGATGTGGTGGTTGATATTGCGGTTTGTGGCGTTTGTGGTACGGATGTTGGGATTATCACGGGCTCTTACCCTGTTGCGATTCCAGGGACGACTCTCGGTCATGAAACGACGGGGGTTGTCACTCAAATAGGAAGAAGTGTCACGCGTTTTAACGTGGGTGACCGCGTGGTGGTCAACCCAACTTATTCCTGTGGGCATTGTCGGATGTGCCAGACAGGAAGCCCAAATCATTGTGAAAAAAAATTGGGAACCGAAGCTGGGGTTTCCTATGACGGAGCATTTGCTGAACAGTATCTGGCTAAAGAGAGTTCACTGATAAAACTGGATGATCATGTCAGCATGGAAGAGGCATCACTTACCGAACCGCTTAGTTGTACATTAACCGGTGTCGATAAGCTGGGTATCACTCATACTAATATTCGTGCAGCAGTGGCTGGCGCAGGTCCAATGGGGATGCTCTACATTTGGGCTTTACATGCCAGGGGCGTCAAGGCTTTCATGGTCGAGAAAAATGAAAGTCGTGTTCAGTTTGCCAGAGAAAACCTGCCCCCAGAGTGTGAGTTGTATACTGATTTTGATGAGGCTTTGGTTCAGAAATATGGCGATAAATCGGCATTGATCGATCTATGTGTAGATACTACCGGACAGTTAACCGAATACATTTTCGAACATCTAGCGCCTGGCGGAAAATTGCTGAATGTTGCGCTTAAAGATAAACATGCCAGCCTTGATATTCTTAAAATTGCGGATAAGAGCCTTTCAGTCATTGGTTCTATTGATTCTCTGAATAACAGCTTTGAACGTGCTTATACCATGATCCGTGATGGTATTATTCCGGCGGGTCGTCTGGTCAGTCAGATCTTTGATTTTAATGATTACTTGCAGGCTTTTCTCACTGTGGGTTGCGATATTGCGAGCAAAACCCAAAAACCGCTCTATACTCCAAACTGTAAAGTGCTGATCCGCATTTCCGATCTCAATTAATGGAGTTTTTCACATGGATAAATTTAATGTGATTTTTGATATTGATGGGGTCATTGTCGATAGTGAGCAATTGCACTTTGATGTTCTTTGTGCGTTGGCTCCTGATTACACACATCATGTACAACCGCAGCAACTTATCGGTCTGAGTTTGAAAGAAACGCTGGATTATATTGGGGTTCCAGCTCAGCAGCAGAAAGAGATCACTGACAAAATTGTTTCTGTTTACAAAGATAAGCTGTCCCAAAGTTACCTTCGCCCAGGGATTGCCAGGCTGATAGAGGCTTTACAACAGCACAGCATTCCTTTTGGTTTTGTCTCTACTGCGCCGCGTGAAGTGTGTTTGGCTAATATTGGATTATTGGGATTGAGCGAAAGCCCAGCGTTGATCTCCGGCGACGATGTTGTAAGAACGAAACCGAATCCCGATCCCTATCTTGCCATGTTGGAATTGAAGTCGATGGATGTTCATCAAACATTGGTAATTGAAGATACAGATTTGGGGATTACAGCAGCAGTACAGGCAGGTATTCCCTATGTGTATGCCTGGCCTCATGCGTTATCCGTTGCAGAACAGTATCAACAGGCAACCCGTATTATCGGAGTGCTGACAGATATTCCGCAATTTTCCAGGATTAGTTTTGCATAATTTAATGCCCTCCGTGAGTCACATCGGAGGGCGTTTTTATTTATATAGAAGGAGTATGAGTTGTCTGATCTGAATATGGTCTCTTTGGTAAAACAACCCATCATGGCGACGCGCGTCGCTTTTTTTATTGCCGGCTTTAGTCTTGCAAGTTGGGCTCCCCTCATTCCTTTAGCTAAAGAACGGCTGCAACTTGATAATGGCGCTATGGGGCTTCTGATGTTGGCGTTCGGTATTGGCTCTTTCATCATGATGCCGATGGCAGGAATGTTGGCTGCACGTTTTGGATGCCGGCAAGTTTTCACTTTATGTGCCCTGTTGGTGTTAGTGATGTTGCCAGGTCTTAGTGTATTACCTACACCGTTGACACTGGCCTGCGCTTTATTTGTTTTTGGTGCAGGTATTGGTGCGATGGATGTTGTAGTAAATATCCACGCTGTTATGGTTGAAAAAATGGCTCAGCGGCCAATTATGTCCGGCTTTCACGCGTTATTTAGTCTGGGGGGAATAGCTGGTGCAGGCTCGGTCAGTGCATTATTGTCTCTGGGAATATCACCCCTTCAGGTGATGTCAATGGCGGTATTACTGATTGTTTTATTGCTACTGCCGGCATGGAGTGGGTTGTTGAACGAAGCAGAATCGGGCAATACACCGTTCTTTGCTGTGCCCCATGGCATCGTTATTTTGCTGGGGTTTCTCTGTTTTGTTGCCTATATCATGGAAGGATCAATGCTGGACTGGAGTGGTATATTATTAACCAGTGTACATAATATCAGCAGCCATCAGGCTGGAATCGGTTATACCCTTTTTGCTATTGCCATGACATCTGGTCGCTTTTTGGGGGATAAGATCATTGCCCTTTATGGACACCGGCGGGTTTTTATCAGTAGTGCCTTATTAGCGACTTCTGGATTTATCCTTATTTACTCAGCATCAACAGCAATAATATTAGGACTTTCCTTCCTGATGGTGGGGGCTGGATTATCTAATATAGCCCCAATGCTTTTCACTGCTTCCGGTCAACAGAAAATTATGCCTGACTCGCTGGCAGTTGCGGCGGTTTCTACAATGGGATATTCAGGTATCTTACTGGGGCCTGCAATTATCGGGGGAATAGCACATATTGTGACATTACATGGTGCTTTTGCTTGTGTTGCTTTACTCTCTGTTTCCTTACTTGCAGGATATAAATTTATTAATCCAAGCGGAAGATGATAGAGGGAGTTCCTATGAGTTTGTCACAATATCATTGGCTTAATGAACCATCTGATTGGCAAGCTGGAAACGACTGGCTTAATGTTGCTACAGATCACAAAACCGATTTTTGGCAACAAACATGGTATGGTTTTCAACGTCATAGTGGTCATGTTTTTGGACGTTATATTGAGGATAATTTTACCTTTCAACTCTGTATTGAAGGATGCTTTGAACATTTATACGATCAAGCAGGAATCATGCTATTAGTGGATGAAAAACATTGGTTGAAAGGGGGAGTTGAATATTCTGACGGGCAGGCCACTATTGGTAGTGTACTTACACGCCACCATTCTGATTGGTCTATGGGAATATTTCCGGGTAATGCGAGTAAATTCTGGTTACGTCTGACCTGTGAAGAAGGATATTTAAGGCTTCAATATTCCACTGATGGTTTACGGTGGCCGCTATTAAGGTTATCTCCTTTTCTTGAGGATAAACAACGCGTCTTTGTTGGCGCAATGTGTTGTTCTCCAGAACGCCAAGGGTTACAGGTGAAATTTTCTGATTTCAGACTTACACCGCCAATAAAAAAACCATTGCATGATTTAAGTTAGGTAGGATTCTTTTCGAAGAATTACATTTGCTGAGACAGACGTTAAAACACCCGAAGCAATGAGCTTCGGGTGTTGAAATGTCAAACGATATCAAAGTTAAATGTTCAGGCTTTTTCTAAAATAAAACCGGTAAAGTCAGCGGTTGCTCCGCTTGGTCTGGGGCCAATTTGGTCTTTCAGCAAGTAAACGCGTAAAAGTCCTTCTTCATCTGTACTTAATTCGATAGTACCAGTTGTAAAATTGGTGCTATTTACAGCAAAAGATTCCGGACCAGATGTGCGATTCTGTAAACCAAAATAAGCTGCTGATGACTCTGCTGATAAACGAGCGGTACCAGTCAATTTATATTTAGTGTTAGGTTCTAATCCTTCTATAATTTGATCGATAACGCCGGAACCCGTAACGCTTTGGACTCTGAGAAAGTTAATTTCATTCTCGGATAAGATTTTTACCGTTTCAGGCACTGGGATTCTCCAACCGTTATATCCTTCATTAAATGAGCCGTTAACCAGTTCTTTATGAGAGTTTTTCTTATTACCAGAATAATCTTCGTTATCCAGGATTTCTTGTACGTTCATATTAGTCCTTTTTAAATAAATAGGAATGAATTTGATTTTTATTAAGTGCTTTGTTTTTCGGTGAGCACTTTATCAATGACAGGAGAATACTCAATCGTATTTTTTATTGATGGAGATTTGTAATTTGTTGTATCAATTAATAAAAAAATAAGATAAATGAATGTAAGTTTCAATATATACAGTGTACATAGTCTCTTTCTTCTCTTCAGTATCGGTGTAAATTTATTCGCTCCTTGCATTCAACGTTGCTGAATAATCCGCTAAGATAGGTCAGATTTGTGTTATTTAATTTATTAAATATTCTGAAAACTTAATAAATTACTTGATAAAAAAGGAGTGATAGACGATTAATTAGGGGTTATTAGATAGGAGTCCTTTCCTTACGATAAATCCCTGTTAAATTATCGGCCTAAATAACCATCCCAATCTTTCCAGACAGGTTGTAATCCGGCTTTAATTAATACGTTCGCGACCTGATAAACAGAACGATTATCATACGGAATAAATTGTTCCAATTCTTCGTGGCTATTATTTGCATAACCACCGGGCTGTGTTTTAGAACCTGCACTGACATTGTTGATTGCCAGTGGTATAACGTGATCACGGAAGAATGGGGATTCACGAGTAGAAATAGAAAGCTCAACATCTGGCGCAAACAGACGAAAAGCACAAATCAGTTGTACCAGTTCTGCTTCACTCATTAGTGATGCAGGTTCAATACCTCCGGCACAAGGCCGCAAACGTGGGAATGAAATTGAATAACGACTTTGCCAGTATGTGCGTTGTAAAAAGAATAAATGTTCAGCCACCATATAACAATCTGTCCGCCAGTGGTTAGATAGGCCAATTAATGCCCCTAAACCAATTTTATCAATTTTTGCCCGGCCAAGACGATCCGGTGTTTCTAGTCGCCAATGAAAATCTTGTTTCTTACCCCGCAGATGATGCAGCCGATAAGTTGGTTCATGATAGGTTTCTTGATAAACCATTACACCATCCAGCCCCAATGTTTTGAGTTCTGAATATTCTTCCTGAGTCATTGGCTGGACTTCCATCATTATGGAACTGAAATGTTCACGGATAAGTGGCAGATAACGGCGGAAATAGTCCATACCTACTTTACTTTGATGTTCTCCCGTGACTAATAGCAGATTGTCAAAGCCCAGAGCTTTAATCGCCTGACATTCTGCAATAATTTCGTCTTCATTTAGTATCTTGCGCTTGATGTGGTTACTCATTGAGAATCCACAATAGGTGCAATCATTGGCGCACAAATTCGAGAGATAAAGCGGCACATAAAAACCAACGGTATTACCGAAGCGTTGACGAGTCAATTTCTGTGCTCGTTGTGCCAGCGGTTCTATATAGGGTTTCGCCGCTGGTGAGATCAGCGCCATAAAATCATCCAGATTTAATTTGTGGCTGCCCAATGCCCGTTCGACATCCTGCGAAGTTTTGCTGTTAATGCGAAGGGTAATGTCATCCCAACCCAGTTGCTGCCAGCGATAACCAAAACTGTTGTTCAAAAGATGATTAGCCATTAGAACGTTCCCAGAAAATCAGTCAATGGGCTGGATGCAACAGCGTGTTGTTTTCGACTTGCTAAACCAGCCTGATAGGATAATTCGCCTGCTGCAATTGCCATGCTAAATGCCTGTGCCATTTTTACTGGGTTATGCGCGACGGCAATAGCGGTATTGACCAATATGGCATCAGCACCCAGTTCAATCGCTTCCAGTGCATGGCTTGGTGCGCCGATGCCCGCATCGACAACCACTGGCACCTGTGCTTGCTCAATAATAATTTGCAGGAAATCCCGGGTTAGCAGTCCCTGATTAGAGCCAATCGGCGCGCCCAAAGGCATGACTGCCGCGCAGCCCACTTCTTCCAGACGTTTACACAAAACAGGATCCGCACTGCAATAAGGTAGAACGACAAATCCGTCTTTGACCAGCATTTCAGCGCCTTTGAGCGTTTCGACCGGATCGGGCAGCAAGTATTTCACATCAGGATGGATCTCCAGTTTGATCCAGTTTGTTGCCAACGCTTCACGGGCCAGACGGGCTGCGAACAGAGCCTCTTCTGCGGTTTTGGCTCCAGAAGTATTTGGCAGCAATTTGACGCCAAGTTTTTGTAATGGTGCCAGAATAGCGTCATTACCTCCCTGCAAATCAATGCGTTTCATCGCCATCGTGACAAGCTGACTGCCAGAGGCAGCTATAGCCTGAATCATTAAATCTGCATTAGCGAATTTGCCTGTACCAGTAAACAGACGGGAATCAAAAGTAGTATCAGCGATCTTTAACATATCAACCTCCGGCAATAGCCTGAAACAAAAGGATATTGTCCCCATCATTAACTTGGTACGTACTCCAGTTCGAACGCGGAATAATGGTTTGATTAATGGCCAATGCCGTTCCCGGTTGTGACCATTCAAGTTGTTCCAGTAATTGTTGTAGAGCCAGAGGAGCGGTAAGCTCCATCAGCTGGTCATTTATAGTAATTTTCATGCCATATTTCCGCAGATTGGGCATTGCTGCGATTGACTGAGCTGTAGCGTGCTCCAGCTTTGCTGCTTACCATCAAACAGCCGAAGTTTACCGCTCAACGGAGAGGGAAGTCCGGTTAACATTTTGATGGCTTCCAATGCCTGTAATGTGCCGATGACGCCGACTACCGGACCTAATACACCCGCAGTTCGGCAATTGCGCTGTGGTTCTTCCTGATCAGGGTAGAGACAGGTATAGCAGCCGTGGGAATAAGGGGGCTCAAGCACCATAAGCTGACCGCTGAACCCAACAGCACTGCCACTGATTAAGGGTTTGCGTGTGGCTACACAAGCTGCATTGATAGCGTGGCGAGTTGCCATGTTGTCACAGCAATCAAGAACCAGATCGACCTGTTTTACGAT
This sequence comes from Photorhabdus stackebrandtii, assembly GCF_011189495.1. Classification (NCBI taxonomy): domain Bacteria; kingdom Pseudomonadati; phylum Pseudomonadota; class Gammaproteobacteria; order Enterobacterales; family Morganellaceae; genus Photorhabdus; species Photorhabdus stackebrandtii. Next base: position 11,805 of record NZ_PUJV01000022.1, on the reverse strand, counting down.
TTTTTTCAGTGATTCCACATCTTGACGTTGATTAAGAACGGTTATTTTTACCAGTGGATTCAGCGCATTGAGTTGATTTGCTGCAAGTTCAGCTTTTGCCGAAGGGATATCCTCTGTGCGGTAAAGGATTTGCCGTTGTAAATTGGAGATGTGCAGTTGGTCATCATCCGCGAGATAAATTGTTCCCACACCTGCCGCGGCGAGGTAGAGAGACGCAGGGGCACCCAGCCCTCCCAGACCGACAATCAGTACACGGCTGGTTTTCAGTTTTTCCTGCCCTTCAGGGCCGATATCTTCCAGCAACAGTTGTCGGCTGTAACGCATAAATTCTTGATCATTCAGCATAAGAACCTCTCAATACCTTCAACTAAATGCCTTCAACCAGATGAAGCAATTGCGCTGTTGTCTGACGCCAATCCTTTGCTTTGGTAATCGCACTGACCAGTGCCACACTACCAACTCCTGTAGCAATAACATCCGGTACACGTTCAAGAGAGATGCCTCCGATAGCGACAGTAGGATAATCCGGTGTGTTTTCTACCTGTTGTTTTAGTGCTGCTAGCCCTTGTGGGGAAGAGGGCATTGTTTTGGTAGTCGTCGGGAAAATATGGCCGAGGGCGATATAAGATGGACGTAAAGATTTTGCCCGTGCCAATTCTTGTTCATTGTGAGTGGAAATGCCTAACCGCAATCCGGCTTCCTGGATTGCATTCAGATCGGCGTTATCCAAATCTTCCTGTCCCAGATGAACACCGTAAGCGCCATGTTTGATCGCCAGTCGCCAGTAATCGTTAATAAATAAACGAGCGTTATATTGGTGGCCCCGCATGATGGCCTGCTTAATTTCTCCCTCGACCTGATCTTCTGGCAAGTCTTTGATTCGTAACTGGATGGTAGTAATTCCTGCCTTTAATAGGCGGGAAATCCACTCTAGTGAATCCACGACCGGATACAGCCCCAATCTGTGTTCCGTCGGGGCAAATGGGGCATTAGGCAGATTACTCATGAGAGATTCCCTCCGCACTATGATACAGCTCGCTACCGCGGGCGCGGAATTCTTCTGACATCTGTTCCATACCGGCGGCATAATCGCGTACTTCCTGAGAGATCTTCATCGAGCAGAATTTAGGCCCGCACATAGAACAGAAATGAGCAATTTTACCGGAGGCTTGTGGCAGAGTTTCATCGTGATAGGCACGTGCGGTATCTGGATCGAGCGCCAGATTAAATTGATCTTCCCAACGGAATTCAAATCTTGCTTTTGACATCGCGTTATCACGGATTTGTGCGCCTGGATGGCCTTTGGCGAGATCGGCAGCATGAGCAGCAATCTTGTAGGTTATCAGCCCTTGCTTAACATCATCTTTGTTTGGCAGCCCAAGATGTTCTTTTGGCGTCACATAACAGAGCATGGCGCAGCCAAACCAGCCAATCATCGCTGCACCAATGCCCGAAGTGAAATGGTCATAACCTGGTGCAATATCTGTCGTCAGTGGCCCAAGAGTATAGAAAGGGGCTTCATGACAGTGCTCCAATTCTTCTGTCATATTGCGGCGAATCATCTGCATTGGCACATGTCCGGGGCCTTCGATCATCACCTGAACATCATATTCCCAGGCAATTTTGGTTAGTTCGCCTAATGTGTGTAGTTCTGCAAACTGGGCTTCATCATTGGCATCTTGAATAGAACCGGGGCGCAAGCCATCTCCTAAGGATAGAGAAACATCATAAGCAGCACAGATTTCACAAATCTCGCGGAAATGTTGGTAGAGGAAGTTTTCCTGATGATGAGATAAGCACCATTTCGCCATAATTGAGCCACCGCGGGAAACGATCCCGGTGAGGCGTTTGGCTGTTATCGGTACATAGCGCAGCAGAACGCCTGCGTGAATAGTGAAGTAGTCCACCCCTTGTTCTGCTTGTTCCAGCAAGGTATCACGGAACATTTCCCAGGTGAGGTTTTCCGCTACGCCATTAACTTTTTCCAGAGCCTGATAAATGGGGACTGTGCCGATAGGAACCGGGCTATTACGTAAGATCCATTCGCGGGTTTCGTGGATATAACGGCCAGTGGAGAGATCCATTACCGTATCCGCTCCCCAACGGGTAGACCAGATTAGCTTTTCCACTTCCTCCTCAATAGAAGAGGTTACCGAAGAGTTACCGATATTGGCGTTAACCTTCACCAGAAAATTACGACCAATAATCATTGGTTCTGATTCAGGATGATTGATATTGGCAGGAATAATCGCCCGGCCAGCCGCGACCTCCTGACGGACAAATTCTGGTGTGATATTTTCTGGCAACTGAGCGCCGAAGCCTTGCCCGGCATGTTGTTGGCGTAGTACATCGCCGTGGATACGTTCACGTCCCATATTTTCCCGTAGTGCGATAAATTCCATTTCCGGTGTGATGATGCCTCTACGGGCATAGTGCAATTGAGTCACTCGTTTGCCTTTACCGGCTTTTAATGGATGAGGGCGGTTATTGAAACGTAAATGATCGAGACCAGCATCCGCCAGGCGTTGCTGAGTAAAATCAGAGCTGAGGGCAGTAACGGGTTCTGTATCTTGGCGTTCGTCGATCCATTGCTGGCGCAATTTAGTTAACCCAACATGCACATCCAGCATGGAATCAGGATCGCCATAAGCACCAGAAGTATCGTAAACAGGGATAGCTTCGTTTTCCTCATATCGCGGTTCTTCTTTAGTTCCACCAATTAAAGTGGGCGATAACTGAATTTCCCGCATTGGGACTTGGATATCGTCACGTGAACCTTGGAGATAAATTCGTCGAGAATTAGGGAATGCGACTCCCTGAATAGAATTAATAAATTCCTGAGCGGCATCGCGTTGAGCTTGACGTGGACGTGCCGTGCTGGGTTTTGGTGAAATATCAGTTGCAGGGATAACAATATTATTAGACATAGCAAATTCCTAACCGTGTTATTGGGAAAGTTGCTTGTCTGGAGCTCGCAGGGAGTAATAATTGATGGCTGGATGGACTCTTGGTAAGAAAACCGGGTGAGCCGACAGCGGTTGATTACTCTTGTTCCACTTCGCGGGTATTAACCCGATCAGGTTCTGCGGATCCCGAATTAACGGTCTCAGCCTGTGTATGCTGCGATAAAACAGCTTACGCTAGGCACTCCGACAAGAAAGTAGGCATAAGTATAGAAGGGATTATGAAAACTACAACCCTTACTGATTGAAAGTATTTACAATGACCAGGTTAATTGTTGCCAGCCATGTTGTTGTGCTTCGGCTTTTAAACGGGCATCGGCATTGACAGTAATGACCTCATCGGCAAATTGGCACATTGGTAGATCATTAATTGAATCACTGTAAAAACGGATAATTTCAGGATAACTATTTTGTTGTTCCAGCCACTGTTTGATTCGTTTGACTTTACCTTCACGAAAAGTCGCAATACCGTCTATTTTGCCGGTATAGCAGCCATTTTCCATCACCATATCAATGCCTAGTGCAGTGTGAATATTTAATTCGGCAGCTATCTTTTTCACAATAAAAGAGACGGTGGCTGAAATAATCATGACTGGAACCTGCTGCTGTTGATACTCTTCAAGCAGAGCTTTGGCTTGTGGGTAAAACCGTGGTCTGATTTTCTCTTTAACAAATTCGGTGAGCCAGACATCAACCCGCTCTAGCGGAACCTGATGTAATGTTTCCAAGCTGAATGCCAGATAGTCATTCATATTCAGCATACCTGCGCTGTAATCAGCCATCATTTTTTTGTCTGCTTCGATAAAGCTGGGATCAGTAATTATGCCTTTTTCCCATAAGAATTCTGTCCATATAGCGCTGGAATCACCGGAGATTAAGGTGTCATCCAGATCAAACACTGCAAGCGGTTGTGGCATGATGTTGTGTTCCTCAGGTCAAAGCACATTGATAGCTGAGAATCATGCCTGTCACTGTCTGGTCAGGCAATACAATATATAATAATAAGACACTCTTTTTCTGATGAAAAAGCGTATGATTTATACACATATTAGAATAATTTAAGATGTCATAGTGATGATGCAACAACAAATTACAGGTACAAAACGTGGCTGGTGGATTATTAGCTATGAAAATCGTATTTGGCTCCCTAAAGGTGAATTACCCTTTGGAATAGCGGCTCAATGGTCACTGCAAGGAAAAATAGCATTGCCTATTGGTGAATGGCAGGGAGAGAAAGTTTGGCTTATTCGTCAAAAAATGTCTTCCGATATGGTTTCGCTACGGGAAATTGTTTCAAGTGAGTGCGGATTGTTTCAGTTAGCTGGTCGGGGAGTACAGCTAGCAGAGTTTTATCGTGCTCATCAATATTGTGGTTATTGTGGCAATGAAATGTACCACAGTGTCAGTGAATGGGCTTGTTTGTGTAACCACTGCCATGAGCGTTATTATCCGCAGATTGCGCCTTGCATTATTGTCGGTATTCGCCGTAATGATCAGATTTTGCTGGCGCAGCATCAACGTCATCGCGGGAATATGTACACAGTACTAGCGGGATTTGTCGAAGTAGGTGAAACACTCGAAGAAGCGGTATCCCGCGAAGTAATGGAAGAAAGTAATATTAAAGTCCGTAACTTACGTTATGTGGCTTCTCAGCCGTGGCCTTTTCCTCATTCATTGATGATGGCATTTCTGGCTGATTATGACAGCGGTGAAATCCGTCATGATCCGAAAGAGCTGATTAGCGCAGACTGGTATCGCTATGATCAACTGCCATTGATCCCGCCAGCCAATACGATTGCCCGCCGGTTGATTGAAGATACGGTTGCTTTATGCCGAAATGCGTAATGTACTGTTTGGTGCGATTCAACGGGAGAGATTTGCCTGTCATGTTACAATGGCAGCAAATCATTGCAGCCAGATAATATTGCGGCCAATAAATAAATGGAGCCTGTTATGAATGAGTTGAAAAACGACCGCTATTTGCAAGCCTTACTACGCCAACCCGTTGATGTTACACCTGTATGGATGATGCGTCAGGCTGGTCGCTATTTGCCGGAATATAAGGCTACCCGTACCGAGGCAGGTGATTTTATCTCTCTATGTAAGAATACTGAACTTGCCTGCGAAGTCACTTTACAGCCTTTACGGCGTTATCCGTTGGATGCGGCGATTCTCTTCTCTGATATTCTCACTATTCCTGATGCAATGGGGTTGGGACTCTATTTCGAGGCAGGTGAAGGCCCGCGTTTTAAGTCCCCTATTTTAAGTCGTGCTGATGTTGAAAAACTGCCGGTTCCTGATCCTGAAATGGAGCTGGGTTATGTGATGGATGCAGTGCGTACCATCCGTAAGGCACTGGCGGGTCAGGTTCCTTTGATTGGCTTTTCCGGTAGCCCGTGGACACTGGCGACTTATATGGTGGAAGGCGGTAGTAGTAAGGCATTCACTAAAATCAAAAAAATGATGTATGCCGAACCCGCTGTCATGCACCTATTGCTGGGTAAACTGGCAGACAGTGTTATTCTTTATCTTAATGCCCAGATTAAAGCGGGCGCTCAGTCCGTGATGATTTTCGATACTTGGGGAGGCGTGCTGACGGGGCGGGATTATCGCGAGTTTTCCCTGCGTTATATGCACAAAATTGTTGATGGCCTGATCCGTGAAAATGAAGGTCGCCGTGTGCCGGTAACATTGTTTACCAAAGGCGGTGGGCAATGGCTGGAAGCAATGGCTGAAACGGGTTGTGATGCCCTTGGTTTGGACTGGACGACAGATATTGCTGATGCACGTCGTCGTGTAGGGAGTAAAGTGGCTTTGCAGGGCAACATGGATCCATCTATGTTATACGCCTCTCCAGAGCGGATTGAGCAGGAAGTTTCGACAATTTTGCAAGGTTTTGGTGTGGGTTCTGGTCATGTTTTTAACCTTGGTCATGGTATCCATCAAGATGTACTGCCGGAACATGCTGGTGTATTTGTTGAAGCGGTACATAAACTTTCAGCTAAATATCATCAGTAAAAATATGATTAACACGAAAGCATTACGTCAGGAACAAATAGAAAAGGCTCAGCAAGTCATTCGTCATGATGATTTTTCCTCACCAAAATTGATTGCTGGTGCTGATGTGGGCTTTGAACAGCAGGGAACGGTTACCCGCGCAGCTATTGCTGTTCTCTCTTATCCTACCCTTGAACTGGTGGAGTATCAGATAGCCCGAATTGAAACTACACTTCCTTATATCCCTGGTTTACTCTCTTTTCGTGAATATCCTGCATTGATGGCTGCCTGGCAGTCGCTGAAACATACACCTGATCTGGTCATGGTGGACGGCCATGGTATTGCGCATCCACGTCGTTTAGGTGTTGCCAGCCATTTTGGTTTATTGGCGAATGTACCTACTATTGGTGTGGCAAAACGTCGTTTATGTGGTGAAAGTGAACCATTGGATGAGCAACCCGGCAGTTGCCAGCCTTTGATTGATAAAGAGGAGCAGATTGGTTGGGTATGGCGAAGTAAAAAACGTTGTAATCCATTGTATATTTCTACAGGACACAGAATCAGTCTTGATAGTGCATTGCTATGGGTAGAGCGTTGTGTGAGAGGTTATCGCCTACCTGAAACTACCCGTTGGGCGGATGGTATCGCCTCAAATAGGGCGTTTTTTGAACAAATGATGCAGAAAAATCCTTAAATTCGGTGTAAGCGTGTGGATCTTCTTGAATTTCAGGTAAACTGCGAAGCAAATTATGCATTAATGAGTAAGAACTAATGTTACGAAACCCGATACATTTACGGCTGGAAAAACTTGAAAGCTGGCAGCATCTGACTTTCATGGCGAGTTTATGCGAACGGATGTATCCAAATTACCAGATGTTCTGTCGTCAGACAGCGTTCGCGGAACCTGCTCTTTACCGCCGTATTCTGGATTTGGTGTGGGAAATATTAGTTGTAAAAGATGCCAAGGTTAATTTTGATAATCAGCTGGAAAAGTTGGAACAAATCATTCCGTCAGCCGATGATTACGATATTTACGGTGTGTACCCGGCAATTGATGCGTGTATTGCGTTAGGGGAAATTATTCATGCCCGTCTGAGTGGTGAGACATTGGAGCATACAATTGCAGTGAGTGAAATTTCAATTCGCACCGTTGCTATGCTTGAAATGACTCATGCCGGGAAAGAAATGACCGATGAAGAATTAAGAGTATTACCTGCCATTGAACAAGAGTGGGACATTCAATGGGAAATTTATCGCTTATTGGCCGGCTGTGAAGAGCGGGATATTGAGTTGATTAAAGGATTGAAAGCTGACCTCCGGGAGTCAGGAATTAGCAACATAGGCATAAATTTAACGCAGTAAAGTGAAAAAACGTGATTTAATGCTTTAAATGCCATGTTCAAAGGCTTCACTTTTGCCCCCACTCTGTTCTACATTTGGGGGGTGAAAAGAAGTGGCTATCGGTGCGTGTATGCAGGGGTGCTGTCATTCGGCATATCCGTCGCACTCGATGCTTTGCAAACGATAAACACACTGTAAGGATAATCTATGAATAAGACTGAATTAGTTGATGCAATCGCAGAAAGCGCAGACCTGACCAAAGCTCAGGCGAAAGCTGCTCTGGAATCAACTTTGAATGCAATTACTGAATCCCTGAAAGAAGGTGATTCAGTACAACTGGTGGGCTTTGGTACTTTCAAAGTTAACCATCGCGCAGAGCGTACTGGCCGTAACCCTCAAACCGGTAAAGAAATTACAATCGCTGCTGCGAACGTACCTGCTTTCTCTGCTGGCAAGGCACTGAAAGACGCAGTTAAATAATTTCATTGCAAAAAAGAAAAGATAGAAGGGGTATTTATCCCCTTTTGTTGGTTCGTCAGGGGCTGATGACACTAGGATTCGTCTTCGCGCTCAGCGCCTGTACCAATCAACCAAAAGAACCTTCTTTTAGTGCAAGTGGATTCATCGCAGATGATGGCGTTGTCCGCTTGTGGCGCCTCAACGATCAAAATAGTAAGCCTCTGGTTCTAATGAGTGTTTACAGCCCTTACCGTAATGGCAATACCATCGTGACTTTTTATGAATATAAACAGGGCGATTTACGCCAAATTCGTCGTGAAATTCTGCATAATGAAAATCCATTGGCTGAACAACTTCGTTTAGATAAATCCGGTGATGTGATTTTTATGCAAAAGCAGTCAAAAACCCGGCGTGAACCACTTTCCAGTGATGATATTGTTCGCATGCAGTTTGATGCTAAACGGGTTCTTGAGTTAAGTGATGCGTTGATCGTGGGAAATGTGCGTTTGATGCAAGGGCACTGGCATAACGGCAAGGTCACTACCTGTGCAGGTGACACGATTGCCGTCGAGTTTGAACCTTACGCGAGGTCATGGCTTGAACAGCGCGAAAAAAGCAGTTACGGTCAATTAACAATTGCCTGGTTGGAAGCTTCGGCTGGCCGTGAATTACTGTTGGTAGCCAATAACGACTTCTGCCGTTGGGAACCGACGAAGGACAGCCTCTGACCTCCGTCAGTTTTGTGATTATTTCAGCCGGTTAATTGCCCGGTATCCAATATCCTTGCGATAAAAACAGCTACTCCATTCAATCTCTTCTGCTTGCTGGTAAGCATTTTTCTGTGCATCGGCAATGGTTTCTCCCAAGGCGGTAACACACAGAACACGTCCACCTGCGGTAATAACATCACCATCTTTCAGTACCGTACCTGCATGAAAAACTTTGCTACTTTCATTTTCTTGTTGGGGCAAGCCATGAATAATATCTCCTTTGTGATAATCAGCAGGATATCCGCCGGCAGCCAGCACTACACCCAGAGCAGGGTGTTCGTCCCAATCAGAAGTTTTACCCGCAAGCTTGCCTTTTGCACCGGCCAAACAAAGTTCAACTAAATCGGAACGCATTCGCATCATGATTGGTTGGGTTTCCGGATCACCAAAGCGACAGTTAAATTCAATCACTTTCGGTTCGCCATTCTGGTTGATCATCAACCCGGCATAAAGAAAACCCATATAGATATGACCTTCAGCAGCCATACCATTAACAGTAGGATAAATAATTTCTTCCATAATACGTTGGTGGATTGCATCGGTGACGACCGGAGCGGGTGAATAGGCCCCCATTCCCCCAGTGTTCGGACCCGTGTCACCGTCACCTATGCGCTTATGATCCTGGCTGGTTGCCATAGGAACAACATTCTTGCCATCGACCATAACAATAAAACTCGCTTCTTCGCCAGTTAAAAATTCTTCAATAACAATCCGATGGCCTGCATCACCAAATGCATTTCCAGCCAGCATATCTTTTATGGCGGACTGAGCTTCTCCCAGAGTCATTGCAACAATCACACCTTTACCCGCAGCCAACCCATCAGCTTTTATGACAATAGGTGCGCCGACTTTATCCAGATAGGCGAGAGCCGGTTCGATTTCTGTAAAATTCTGATAAGCCGCCGTTGGGATCTGATGGCGTGCCAGGAAATCTTTGGTGAATGCTTTTGAGCCTTCTAATTGAGCAGCTGCTTGAGTTGGGCCAAAGATAGTCAACCCTGCTTTTTGGAATGCATCGACAATACCAATGACCAATGGCGCTTCAGGACCAACGATAGTCAGCCCGATATTATGGCTTTGTGCAAATGCTAACAGGCTATTGATATCTGTCGCTGAGATATCAATATTTTCCAGATTGCTTTCCAGAGCGGTTCCTGCATTTCCTGGAGCAACATAGACTTTATCAGCCAAAGGAGACTGAGCTGCTTTCCATGCCAGAGCGTGCTCGCGTCCACCGCTACCAATAATTAAAATATTCATTTAGTTCACTCCTGCTATTGATTAGTGGCGGAAATGGCGCATGCCAGTAAAAATCATGGCGAGACCGTGTTCATCAGCCGCTGCAATGATTTCGTCATCACGGATAGAACCGCCTGGTTGGATAACACAGCTCACACCGACAGCCGCTGCTGCATCAATGCCGTCACGGAATGGGAAAAATGCGTCAGAAGCCATTGCACACCCCTGAACCTCCAAACCTTCGTCGGCGGCTTTAATTCCAGCAATTTTTGCAGAATAGACGCGGCTCATTTGACCTGCACCGATACCGATGGTCATATCATTTTTTGCATAAACAATTGCATTTGATTTGACAAATTTAGCGATTTTCCAACAGAACAGGGCATCTTTCATTTCTTGTTCCGTGGGTTGACGTTTGGAAACTACACGTAAGCTATCTGTAGTTACCATACCAAGATCGCGATCTTGTACCAGTAGGCCGCCATTAACACGTTTGAAATCAAGACCAGCAACGCGAGTTTCCCATTCTCCACTGACCAGAACACGGACATTTTGCTTGGTAGCCAATACGGGTAATGCATCTTCATTTATTGAAGGAGCGATAATTACCTCAACGAATTGGCGATCGATAATGGCTTGTGCAGTTTTAGTATCAAGTTCGCGGTTGAACGCGATAATACCGCCGAAAGCTGAGGTAGGGTCTGTTTTGAATGCGCGATCATAGGCTTCGTGAATATCTTTACCTATTGCTACACCGCATGGGTTAGCGTGCTTAACGATAACACAGGTAGGCTCTGCAAATTCTTTAACACATTCCAAAGCTGCATCTGTATCTGCAATGTTATTATAGGAAAGCGCTTTACCTTGTAATTGAGTTGCCGTTGCGATAGACGCTTCAGAGATATTCTCTTCTATATAGAAAGCGGCGTCCTGATGACTGTTCTCGCCATAACGCATATCCTGCTTTTTAGTGAGATTCAGATTCAGGGTACGAGGGAAGCGTCCTGATGGTTGAGTGATGTCACCGTAATAAGGCGGAACCAGTTTGCCAAAATAGTTAGCAATCATGCTGTCATAAGCAGCGGTGTGTTCAAATGCCTTAATGGCTAAATCGAAACGGGTCGATTGTGTCAGTGAACCTTGATTGTTATCCATCTCTTCAATGATTTTTTCATAATCATTACTATTAACTACGATCGCGACATCTTTGTGGTTCTTAGCCGCAGAGCGAACCATCGTTGGTCCGCCGATATCAATGTTTTCAACAGCGTCTTCCAAAGTGCAATCTGGTTTGGCAACGGTTTGAGCGAATGGATATAGATTCACAACTACCATATCAATTGGTGAGATTTGGTGTTGTTCCATGATCTCATCATCTTGCCTGCGGCGACCAAGGATTCCGCCATGTACTTTAGGATGCAGGGTCTTAACGCGTCCATCCATCATTTCAGGAAAGCCGGTGTAATCTGAAACTTCAGTAACCTTCAGACCAGAGTCAGCCAGTAAACGGGCTGTTCCGCCAGTAGAAAGTAATTCAACACCGCGTTGAGATAAGGCTTTTGCAAATTCAACGATCCCTGATTTATCGGAAACACTAAGTAGGGCACGACGGATTGGACGAGGCTGTTGCATTGGTTTGATCCCTTGGATTTTATAAGGCAATAACGTGTTATTGGGAAGAACCCACTATTATCAGGACATAAAAAATGGGCACTGCAATAATATTTCAGAACAGTCAGCTAAAACCACGCAATGATTTTAGCCATCGAATTGTAACGAAAACGTTTGCGTGATGCTCGATAAATTTTAACTCAACTAACCATTTGTGGATAAGTCTGTTGATAAATGAGTATAAAGTGGGGTTTTGCTGTGGGATTAATCAAACGATCAATTTTCTTTAAAATAACTATTGCCAGCGCCGAAGAACCCCCTATAATGCGCCACCACTGACCGACACAACGCTGACAAAACGTGTGAGGCCAGGCAGAGCAACGTGAATAAGCGCTTGACTCTGCGGGCGAAAAGCGTAGTATACG